>WFZM01000001.1 GCA_015489565.1 Patescibacteria group bacterium
CCAGCACAGGTGAACTTTCTTTGGTAAGTCCGTTGAATTACGAGAGCCCTACAAGTGCCGATGGAGATAATGTTTACGAAGTGGGGGTAAATGTTTCAGATGAAGCAGGAAATGAGCAAGGGGTTGCTATTCAAATTACCGTTGATGATGTGGACGAAGCTCCGGTAATAGGAAATTCAAATATTGGTTCAAGGGATGAGAATTTAGCAGTTGGAACTGTTATATTTGATGTAAATGACTTTTACACACATAATGATAACGATGGAGATGGTGATCCAATTACTTATGCTATTACCGGAGGAAATACCGGAAATGTATTTACCATGGACCCAAATACCGGAGTAATAACATTGGCGGCGCCACTTGATTATGAAACAACAACAAGTTACCACTTGACTTATTCCGGGACCTCAACAACGGGAGCAAATCCGGCTTTGACAGGGAATGGTGGATTCACTATGGCTGTTAATAATATCCCCGAACGTTCACGCTACTCCCGCTGGAAAAACAGAGATGACGACGGAGATGGTAAATCAAACGGTGACGAGGGGCTGAATACTGATACAGATGGAGACGGAGTAAAGGACTATGCTGAATCTGACAAAGAAGACGCAGATGGCGACGGTATAGATGACGAGCATGATCCGATATTTAATGAGACAAGCAATCAAAAAAACGGGGCGTCCGATGAGGCGGCAGAAGCAACACTAAACAGCTCTGAGGAGCAAGCGTCCGAGGAGACAAAGACAGAAGAAAATGAACAAGAAGGAGCAGCAGAAGGTCAAAGTGAGGAGACAATCAATCCCGGCTCCCAATGTATGGCTTTTGTAAATCACCACAAAATAGGAGATACGGGAGAAGAAGTCCAAAGAATACAACAATTCTTAAAAGACCGAGGCTTCTTTACTTTCTACAAGACTACTCAATATTTTGGCCCGATAACAAAAAGAGCTGTTATAGCTTTCCAAAATGCTTACAAGGAGCAAACACTTGCACCTTGGGGATTGAGTCAAGGAACAGGATACTGGGGTGGAACAAGTATATCTACCGCAAACAATTTGATGGAATGCAGTCAATAATCTTACTCTCTCAAAAAACACCCGCCAGATGGCGGGTGTTTTGTGTTTGATATTAACATTTGTTATAATACTTGCATATGCAAAATACAATAAAACAAATATTTTTAGCGGGAGCGGGGCTTGTGTCCACCGGCAAAGATAAAGCCGAGAAAATAGCCAACGAACTTATTAAAAGAGGTGAGCTGGCCCTGAAAGATAAAGATAAATATGTAAACGACTTGGTGTCCAAGGCTGAAAAGGCTAAAAAGAGCCTGGACAAGGGCATAGAAGCAACGGTGAAGGCAGTGCTAAAAAAGTTGGAAGTGCCCAGCAAGAAAGATTTTAACAGCTTAAAAAGACAAATTGCAAAATTAGAAAAAGAGCTCAGCAAAACGAAAAAGAAATAGTGCTAGAAAAAGAGGGTGCCAAGCTTCGCTTGGCACCCTCTTTTGATGCGAAATCTTAAAACTTAAGATTTAAAAATTTTCTTCGCTCTTTCAATTGAGTCCGGGGTTTTGAGGAGCTTCTTAAAAATGATAATCAATAAAATTAAAAGAAGTATAGAGCCGACTTCAAAAGCCAGAGTCCATAGCCAAGCTATTAAAAGATTATGATTTTGCAGTATCAAGACTAATATGCCACCGGCACCAAGAGTAATCCATAGCAAAACAGCCAGAATAAAAATTAAAGCTGAAAACAGGCCGATAAAGAATATCAACTTGGCATCGTGACTCGCAGCCTCTTGCAGGTCTTCTTTTACGAACTTTGCGCTTATCAAAAAAGGTTTGATACTGCTTTTAAAAAAGGCTAATGCCAGCGCTAAAATCGGTAAAGCGCCTTTTTTAAGATTTAAGCCCGGTTCTTTTTTTGGACTTTGTTTTTTATCCATGATAATATTTTAACATATGAAATATGCATTTTTATCAGATAGTCATGATAATTACGAAAATCTCATTAAAGCATTGGATAAAATAAAAGAGCTTGGAATTAAAACAGTTTTTCACCTTGGGGATATATGCGCGCCAACAGTTTATTTTGATATTTTTAAAAATTATACTGACGAGATGGATTTTGTTTTGGTATTTGGCAACAACGATGGGGAAAAAGTAGTGTGGACTAAAATTTCTATGGAAGATCCGAAAATAGACATGGCCGCTGGCGATTTTAGAGAATACGAAATTGAAGGCACAAAAATATTTTTAACCCACTACCCACAAATAGCTGAGATAGCAGCGCTCTCTAAAAAATACAAAGCCACTTTTCATGGTCACACTCATTTAGCTTACAGCAAAAAACTTGACGGAGTCCTGCTTGCAAATCCGGGTGAGATAGCCGGCACTAAAACTGGCAAAGCCAGCTTCGGTATTTGGGATCCTGATAACAATAGTTTTGATATAAGTTACTTGTAATTTACTCAGGCTCTGTTAAGATATTCACATTATTTAAATTTTTATTAGTAATTTAAATTATGGAAGAGTTACCCGATTTTTTGCAGTATTTTGTAATCATTCTTTTACTTGGCTTTTCCGCGCTTTTCTCAGGGCTTACCTTGGGGCTCATGGGCTTGTCCGCACATGAACTTAAGCGTAAGGCAGAGTTGGGAGATAAAGAAGCACAAAAAGTGTTTAAGGTAAGGCAAAAGGGTAATTTGCTTTTGACCACCTTGCTTATAGGAAACGTTGCAGTAAATGCCGTTTTGTCTATTTTCTTAGGCAGTATAACAAGTGGGGTCTTTGCCGCAGTTATAGCCACTGTGCTCATTGTTATTTTTGGCGAGATTATCCCGCAAGCTGTTTTTTCTCGTTTTGCTCTAAGGCTTGGTGCAAAAGCTGCTCCACTGGTACGGCTTTTGATTTGGATTTTCTATCCACTGTCTTTCCCGGTGGCTTGGATACTGGATAAGGCTCTTGGGGAGGAGCTACCTACAATTTATTCAAAGCAGGAATTGGTAAAGCTTATAGAAGAGCATGAAGATTCCGGTGATGGGGTGATAGACGAAGATGAGGAAAGGATTATCAAAGGTGCTCTTACATTTTCGGACAAGAAGGTAGCGGACATAATGACACCACGTACAGTTGTGGAGCAATTTGATAAAGAACAAAATATAGACGAGGAATTTATAGAAAAAATAAAAAACTCAAGCTTCTCTCGTTATCCGGTATATGATGCGGACAAAGACAATGTGATTGGCATATTACTCGCCAGCTCTTTGATAGGACTTGATGGCAAAGAGGGTAAAAAAATATCAGATTTGCCTTTGCAAAAAGCAATATTTATAAACGAAGAGGCGGCGCTGGACGATGCTTTAGCATTGTTTTTAAAGACTCACAAGCATTTGTTTATTGTAAAAGATGAGTTTGCTTCCGTTGTCGGTGTTTTAACGCTGGAGGACATACTCGAGGAGATTCTCGAGACAGAAATTGTAGATGAAAGAGACAAGTATGCAGATATGCGTGCCTTTGCAAAAAAGAAAGGTGGCGCAAGGCAATAAAAAGGCGCGCGGCGTAGCCGCGCGCCTTTTTATACTTTACATTACAGGCTAAAAAGCGTATATTTAAGCTATGCGAATTTGTGATTATTTTGAAGGCAAGAAAGTGGTGCAGATGGGCCTGGGGCTTCTGGGTCGAGGCGTGGGAGATGCAAAGTTTATAGCTAGCTGCAAACCCGGAGCTTTTATAGTAACAGACCTTAAAAATAAAGAGGAGCTAAAAGACTCCATGGCAGAGCTTAAAGATTTGGATATAGAGTTAAGACTTGGCGGACACGATGAGAGAGACTTTGAAAATGCAGAAGTGATATTGAAATCCGCAGGTGTGCCACTTGAGAACAAGTATATAGAAACTGCAAAAAAATCCGGTGCAAAAGTTTTAATGTCTACGGCATTGGCTGCAAAATACGCGCAGTCAATAAACATGACCGTAATTGGAGTTACAGGAACAAGGGGCAAAAGCACTGTAACTCAAATGATATACGATGCACTAAAAAAATACAGAAAAGATAAAAATATTTTTCTTGGTGGAAATGTTCGCGGGGTTTCCACCTTGCAGATGAGTAAGGACTTTAAAGAAGGTGATATATTGGTGCTTGAGCTAGACTCTTGGCAATTGCAAGGCTTTGGGGATTTGAAAATGAGTCCAAATATCGCGGTCTTCACAAATCTTTACCCTGACCATATGAACTATTATCCCGATATGGAAACTTATTTTGCCGATAAGGCAAATATTTTTAAATATCAAGAATTGGCACGTGGGGACCTGCTTGTTGTCTCAGATGAGATATATGGCAAAGTGCTAAGCGCCAACCCGTCGCTTGAGCCTTTTGAAGCTTCGCGCATACCGCAAGAATGGAAGCTAAAAGTAAAAGGTCTGCACAACAGAGCAAATGCGGCGCTTGCGCTTGAAGTACTTTCTCAGATGGGGCTTTCCATGGAAGAGATAAAAGATGCCCTTGAGAATTTTTCAGGAGTTGAAGGGCGTTTGCAATACCTGAAAGGGGCTTCTGAAAAACTGGGCTTTAGAATTTATAACGACAATAACGCCACCAGCCCGGAAGCGACAATAGCGGCGATAGATGCGCTTGCAAGCGCAAATAGCCAGCTGATACTTATTGCAGGAGGCAAAGACAAGGGTCTTGATGTGACTGAGCTTGCAAAGAAGATAAATGAAAAGGTGGATAAGCTATTTTTGTTATCAAATACCGGCACGGAAATTTTAAAGAAAAAGCTCGATGTCGATTTTGAAGAATTTGAGAACTTAGAAGAAGCGGTGTGTGCGGCACTTGCCACCGCGCGCAAGGGCGATGCGCTTTTGTTTAGCCCGGCTTTTGCTTCATTTAGCCACGAGTTTAAAAATGAATACGAACGCGGAGATAGATTCCAAGAGATAATAAATGATGAGATAGGCAATAAAAAATGAAATTATAAATTAAAATCAGCATGAGTATGGAGAAAATAACAGGCGTTTTAGAAGCCGGGCGGAAAGAGGGCTTTTTTACGGGTGCTCAGCTAGCCTTTACTGAGGGTAATAAGTTGAGAGTTTTAAGTGTTGGATACACTGATAAAAGCGGAAAAATTAAAGTAAACTCAGATACTTTATTTGATATAGCCTCAGTCAGCAAATCCATCTTTTCGCTGTATGCTTTACTATTGAAAGAAAGAGGACTACTGGGAGATGCTGAGCTCGGAGGTTTTTCACTGGATGAATATTTGTCATTTAGACTGATGGCTACTCAAGAGGACTGGGAGGCGTTGCGAAGACTTATCGACAAGGAAGCAGATAATCTTGAGACAATAAAATCAGCTCTTTTGGATTTACCTCTAAACAGACGCAAAGATTCGAAATATACAAATATGCCACATATTCTCTTAGCGCTTTATATTCATAAAGTTCTAAAAGAGCAAAGTGAGTTGTTTCCTGATTCATTTTATGAATTGTTGCTAAGACCTGCTGCCGTAAATATTTTAGATAAAAACTTGGCTTTTGCGTTTAACAAAAACTTAATTTCCCCAAGGAGACTTGGAGCTGAAGAAAGCGCCTCCGACTACGTAGCTAATCCTAATTTTTATAAAAGTGAAATAGTAGCTAGCATACCACACGACCCTACAGCAAGGCATTTGTCGCGCAAGGGATTTGTATCTGGACACGCGGGCATCTTTAACAACGCTGTTTCTATTATAAAAATAATGCAACACTTTGACCGCCGAGGTATATTTGCTGCAAAAAAATCTCCGCTGGGCAATTATTTCGAGGAGCTGCACGAGGAAGCAGAAAAAAGAAGCGGCTTATACAAACATGGTTTTTATATACCGAATAAAGAATTTGACATATTACGCGGAGTGCAAATTCCTTATTTTATAAAGACTGGAACAACAGGTTGTTTATTGGCGCATTCAAGAATGGGAAGCATGGCTTTTTTAAGCAATATGACTCATCTTAACGAAGTAGATGAACACTTCAGGCAAAGGCGAGATAAATTTTTTAACAGCATAATGCGTCGAGTGTCTACACTGCAGTTAAATGCTCAATAGCTGTGTGTGAATCATCTGTGTTAGAATGATAGCTATACCGTTGTTTAATAGTTTGAATTATGAAGATACAATTCATAGGAATTGGTGGAATAGGGATCTCGGCGCTAGCAAAGTGGGCGTTGCAGATGGGGCATGAAGTGTCAGGTATAAATGACTCAGAGAGTCCGGCAACTCTAGACGAGCTGAGAGCCAAAGGGGTAAAAATAGAGCTTGGTACCGATGCGGAGCTTTTAGACGAGGCTGCAGATCTTTATGTTTACTCTTCGGCTTGGCGGCAAAGAGCGCCTAAACTTTTAGATCGAGCCTCAAGCACCGCTAAGGCCAAGAGTTATTTTGAAGCTTTGGGCGACTTTGCAAAAGACAAGAAAGTGATAGCGGTCTCCGGTACACACGGCAAGACTACGACAACGGCAATGCTACATAAGGTTTTGAAAGAACATGGATTCTCGCACAATACAATAGTTGGTTCAAAGCTTGCTGAAGAGGGAAGCAACTTTGTGCCTGCCGATAAAGACACAGACTGGCTACTGGTGGAAGCCTGCGAGTATAAAAGACATTTTCTAAATTTTTACCCGCAGCTTCTCGTGATTACAAATATAGACGAAGACCATCTGGACTATTACAAGGATTTAGAAGACATAAAATCAGCCTTTAGAGAGCTCGGAGGTCAAATTCAAGAAGACGGAATGCTTGTGGTTGATTTAAAAGATCCGCTTGTATCTGAAGTTTACGGTGATTTACAAAGAGAAAAAATAGACTGGTCTTCATTTGAAGATGATTTGCCCAAGCTTTATGTGCCGGGCGAGCATAACAGGAAAAACGCGGCCGCCGCCATGGCGGCGGCCGCAGCGGTGCTAGATACAGACTTTGACGCTCAAAAAGCAAAGGATGCTCTGCAGGACTTTAAAGGCACATGGAGGCGTTTTGAAACTATTAAAGTAACAGACAGGGGGGTCCGTATAGTAAGCGACTATGCACACCACCCGCGCGAGATAAAGGCAACACTATCTGCCGCACGTGAAATTTTAGAAGACAGACGCAAGCTCGTGGCAATTTTTGAACCGCATACTTACACCCGCTTTTTAAAGCTTGCTGAAGATTTTGCATCTGCGTTTGAAGATGCGGATGAAGTGCTCGCGCTTCCTGTTTATGCTGCGCGTGAGAAAGCGGTAGAGGGAATAGACGAAAAATTCATTGCGGATAAAATTAATACAGTAAGCAAAAATGCAAGGCCTGCAAAAAACGCCAATGATGCACTAATCAAAGCTCTTGCAAATACCCAAAATGGCGATATGGTAGTTTTACTTAATGCAGGAGTTTTGCATGATGATGCACAGGAAATTATAAATACAATGGTAGATAAAAAATGAAATAAAATAGAATATGAAAAATATAGAAGAAAAAATAGACAGCATAAACAACCTCTTTAAAGATTTGGAAGGCGAGGTGCCGGAAATGGATATGATAGTAAGAAAAACTTTAAAAATAGGTGAGGAGTTAGGGGAGCTTAACGAAGCAGTTCTTGCCGAGATGGGGCTGCAAAGACAAGAAAAGCTTGACAGTTACAAAAGGGAAGACTTAGAAAAAGAGCTTGCGGATGTTGTAATCTCTGCGCTCACTCTTGCGCGTTATTTAAATATTGATCTTGAAGACTGGCTGCTCAAGCGCCTGGACTTTGTGGAAAGGCGCATTAAAACAAATCCTTCAGAAGAATAAATGAGCAAGATTTGATTGAATATTGCTTTACTTTTACGTCGATATGTCATATTATCGTGTACTATGGAACAGTTGGAAACGCTCAGGACAAGCGATACGCTTGCGCGCAAAACCGCTGGAGGTATTGATAATTCATGCGCAATTTTTTATGATGATGATTCCATATCAGCTGCTAGTTGGAGAAAAAGTGGCATATACACAGGTCAAAAAAGAGAAGCAGGAGTGTTCATAGACTCATTTAGCAGAGAGTGGGTACCGCTTTTTTTATCAAACGCGCCTGAGAAGCAATATATTATTCAGGCATTGGCACGTTTATACGTACCTGTATGCAGATATGTTCGAATTGATTTAAGTCATATTAGAAAATTTGGTCAAAATGCATGTTTGCAAGATAGCAGCTTTTTTGCAAATATTTCTGACATCCTTGTGCTGAAAGAAAAAGAAGAAAGTGTGCCCGAGTGTTCTGTAAAAGACTTAATGACTTTTACATGGGTGCTACAAACTCTATTTCTAGATGAGGACCACAAACCATATTATGATGGGAGGTGTCACCACAATATTTGTGTTTTTGACAGCAGTCATAAGACCGGTAGGATAAAATCTTATTTTTTTGATTTTAGTTTTGCGCTTGGGCACCAAGAAGATGCTCTTGAATTAGATATGAAAAGTGATTTTTATGATTGCTTTGTTGAAGTCAGCTTTTACCACAAAAATGAAACAGGCCTTATAGATTTTAGGAAATATAAATCAATTTTGCAGAAATTTATAAATGATTATGAAAACGGTACACACACTCAAATATTAAGCTCGATTACTGATTTGGAGTTCCCATCATTTTTGCGAAATTTATATGAACATGCTAAGTTGTTGCACAGAGGTTTGAAGTGGTATGTAAAAGTGTAAATTTTGATAATAACATTATTAAAATACAAATCTAATATGAAAACTCTATACATCATAGCAACGCCGATTGGTAATTTGGGGGACTTTACTTTTAGAGCGGTTGAGACCTTAAAAAATCTTGACGTAATTTTTTGTGAGGATACTCGTGTTACAAAGCGCTTACTTGAGCATTATGGCTTGCGTGGCAAAAAGCTAATCAGCATGAACGCGCGAACGGAAGAAGCAAAGACAGATTTACTGCTTGAATATTTAAAAGAGCGGGATGTGGCGTATATGTCTGATGCCGGAACGCCCGGAGTGTCTGACCCGGGGCAGAGGTTAGTGGCGCGTGCCCGCGAAGCGGGCGCGCGCGTAGAGCCAATCCCGGGTGCGTCCGCTCTTACGGCAGCGCTCTCTATTTACGGAGGCGATGTGAGTCATTTTTGTTTTTTAGGTTTCTTGCCCCAGAAAAAAGGCAGGCAAACTGCGCTTAAAAAAATAGCTGAATCAAGCGAGACGATTGTTTTGTATGAATCTAAACACAGAATTTTAAAATTTCTAAGGGAAGCGCAAGAGTTTTTCCCAAAGAAAAATATAACCATAATGCGCGAGCTTAGCAAAATACATGAAGAATTTTTACAGGGTAGCGCCGATGAACTTCTGGAGATTTTTGAAAAGAGCCCACAAAAACAAAAAGGCGAGTTTGTAATTTTTTTGCAAGCTTAATCTTTGTTTAAAAGTCTTTATATAATATAAGTCAAGCCCGCATAAAATCCAATAGCTGAGTGCTCTTATGTTTAGCTTATACAAAAGACTTATGCTATAATGGCCAACATGAAAGCTTTGAAGATCATAGCGTATTTAAGTTTTGTGTTGATTTTCTATCCGGCCATAGCATTGCCTCTGCAGTATAAAGAATGGATGGTGGCTGTGATGTCATTTATCATTTTTATACTTGCTTTGATTGTAATATATATTTTAAAAAGTGAAGAAGCCGAGCCATCTTTTGAGGAGCACGAGGCTGCGCATGATAAAGATTTAAATAATTCAAAGGATGATGAGAAAAGTTCTGACTAGTACATATTTTATTCTATCCCTTGTGCTTTTTGTATTTTCTGTTTATTTGCTTTTTTTCTCGTTTAAAAAAGAAATAAGTTTTGAGCTGGATTCCGGAGAACTTGTTGCAGCAAAAAAAGAAAAGAGGGAGAAAGTGACAGATGATACGCACATGAGCACACCTGAAGTGGTCAGGGCCGTTTACATGTCGCAGTGTGGAGCCAAGAGTCCAAAAATAAGAAAACATATAAAAGACTTAATCTTGAGCACTAAACTTAATGCAGTAGTTATAGACATAAAAGATTATACCGGAACCGTATCTTTCCCAACAAATTTGAAAGCTGCAAATGAAGGTAAGGGTTGTATTGTTTCCGATATGAAAGACCTGATAAAAGATTTTCATAAAAACGGAATATATGTCATCGGGCGCATAACAGTCTTTCAAGACCCGCTTTATGCACGCGCACATCCGGAGCTTGCGGTTCAGAGTAAATCCAAAAAGGCTCCGTGGTCTGACTGGAGAGGGCTTCACTTTATAGATGTCGGAGCCAGGGATTTCTGGAAGTACATATTGAAAATATCACATGAGGCACACCAGGAATACTACTTTGATGAGTTAAATTACGATTATATACGCTTCCCATCAGACGGTCCGATGTCAGACGCAGAGTATCTTTGGTCTGATTATAACAATCGCGCCGAGGAGCTTGAGAATTTTTTCCGTTTTATTTCATATAATGCAAAAGTGCCAGACAAGCAAGGCCACATTCCAAAAATTTCTGCAGACCTTTTTGGTATGGTTACTACAAACTATGATGATTTGACAATAGGTCAGCTCCTTGAGAAAGCTTTGCCTTATTTTGACTATATAGCACCAATGGTGTATCCAAGTCACTACCCTAAAAGCTTCTTGGGGCTTGGCAATCCAAATAAGCATGTCTATACAGTGGTAAACTACAGCATGAAAAAAGCCATAGAACGCACAGAGGCCAACAGGACAAAAATCAAATCCAGGCTTTATAAGGAGTCTTCAATAAAAGGCGTTTATATAAAACCGAAATACAACAAAAACAAATTGCGAGCTTGGCTACAAGACTTTGACTACGGAGGCAATTACGGAGTCAAGGAAGTAAAAGATCAAATAAAAGCCTTAGAAGACTTGGGTCTTTACTCTTATATGATTTGGGACCCGGCAAATATATATACGAAAGGTGCGTATGTTGACTAGAGTATGGCTTGCCATCAAGTATGCCAGACTATCAAAGCACCTCACTTTTTATTGACTTTTTTTAGGCTTTGATTATATTAAAAGCATGGAGAAAGTTGATAAGAAATTTGATAAGAAAATTAATGAGAAAATGCCAGCTGTACATTTTGATCCAGAGTCAATGATTCAATATGTACTTTATTTTACAAGACAGGCGCCTTATTACTTGATGAATGTTAAAGATACTTACCCGGCACTGGTAGGCGATGTTCCCAGAATTAAAGACTACATTACACGCGTGCTCGGGCTTTTTTTAACACCCGACCATGAACAAGAGTATGACCATAAAGAAGTAAAATTGGCTTTGCCTGACGGTGAACAAACAAGAGTTTTGCTAGATTTTTACGAGAAGCAAGGTATAGCAAGCGATAGCGCGAGCATTACCCCAGTAGAAGATAAAGAGCACGCGACTTATAGCATGGCACTTAAAGTTATTCCAGCGATAATACCAAAGCATTTGGGTTTAAGTAAAGAAAAACAGGATAAGAAAATAATTAAAGAGCTCTTGGGCAACCTGGCGCTTTTTGGATACAGCAGTGAAGTTTTTGCGCAAATTAAGCGGGCGCTCAGGGATTATAAAATTTCAGAGTCAGTTTTTGATGAGATTTTGAATGAAAGAGAACGATTTCTAGATGTAAGCTCTATCACAGAACTGGATGATAAAGGAGAGTGGACAGGTGGACTAAACAATAAGCTATTTTTAAGAAGAGCGCTAGATACCACAGACGGCGCAGACAAATACCAAATTCCTTATATGCCGGCTGATGTTTTTTTGTCTGACAGAAATGCGCGTGAAAAGTGGCTAAAAGACAAAAGGCGTATATATGTTAAGCCTGCAAATCAGGCTTCAGGTGTAGACATTGAAGATTTTGATCTGCGAGATGTAACTGGGGTAGAGTATATTCTTCAATATCTACAAGAATTGAAACACAAGTCATCAGAAGTAGAGGAGTTTCGCATAGATCAATTTATCGTTGAAAACGAAGCAAGAATTCCGAACGAAGAATTTAGTTTGCAATTTTATGTAACTAGCCATAGAACAAAAGAAGGGAAAAAAGTAGTGATTGCTCTACCCCTTGGAGTTACCAGGCAAGTTATAAACGATGAGCATGAACATCAAGGAAATATAATAAGTTTTGACCCTGAGTTTGTGTATAAAATTGCGCCAAAGCAAACTTTGAAAGAAATGCTCTATATTGTAAAAGAGCTTGCCAAAAAGGGAAACTACGAAGGATACCTGAGCCTAGATGTTATGGGCAAAGAAGGAGGTGATTTTCAAATATTAGAAGCTAACGCGCGCATGACAGGGGCGACGGCGCCAATAATTGCTCTTGCAGGACTCCAAAGGCGCTTTAAGGAAGAGTTGGGTGATAAATATCTATATGTCCGTTCTGAAAACACAATAGAGCTAAATGAAATCATGCAGCAAGAAGTAGGCGAAGATATGAATAAACTACTCGGCCTCCTTAAAGAAAATGATATTTTATGGAACAAAGAAAGCAAACGAGGGGTTATCCCATATCTTGCAGCTTTGCCAGATAAAATAGGCATAATGGCTTTTGCTTTTAGTGAAGAGGAGGTAAACAGTTTGCTTGAAAAGTGTCGTGCGCTACTGATTTAGATCTATTTCTTTACATAAAAATCCCGCATCGTGGTCATCATGCTTTACGCGTTTTTGTGCCGTAGGCATAAAAAGCACCAAATCTTCTTTAGCTTTTTGTTTGCCGTTCTTTTCATCAATGGCGAAGATTTCTCCTTTTTTAATTTTTGTCCCCGTTTTTGGCTCTACTAGCCATTTGAAATTTTTGCCAACTTTCACGGTGCCGATTTTTTCAAAAATTTTAGGTGGGCGCCTTCTTCTTCTGTATTCCTTGTCAATCATGCCAAGCTCGGACAAGAGCAAGAACACTTCATGCTTTGCGACTTCTATGGCGGAGCGTTTAAAGTGGTTGCCGCATTCTACCGTTACAGAAGGCGCGCCGTGAGTATCTAAAAAGTAGTCTATTATAGTTCCCGGCAAGCCTCCTTTGTGATATGCAAATACAGTATCTAATTTTGTTTTTTCAAGCCAAAAATGCAATTTCTCAAGTAAGCTGTAGCGCATAACAAGCATTTTGCTATCATCGGCTGAGACAGAATGCAGGTCAATTACATAGTCAATCTTCTTTTTTCTGAAGAAGTCTTCTATCTCTTGTGCACGTTTATATTCAGGGAGAGTCAAATCTTTATTTTTGATGAAGGCACGATTCATGTTTATGTCTAAAAATCGGCTATCTTTTTCAAAGGCCAAGGGGTTGGCGAGCAGTAGCAAGACCCGTCCTTTTTTTAGAGTAATTTCCCCGGATTTTGTTTTTTGAATAAAGTATTTTATAAACTTGGCACCCACATGCTCGTCTCCATGTATGGAACCCGAGACCAAAACCGTAGGTCCGCGTTTTTTAGCTTTTATTTCTGTGCAGTATGAAAGTTTGCAGTTTTCTTGCTTTTTAAGAAATCTAAGTAAGGACTTTGACGAGAATTTTCTGATAACCTTTTTAATCATAAGTATTTATTCTAACCATATTTTTATTTCGCGCAAGTTACTTTAAGTCTTAAGTTTTTTTTGTTATCATTTGATCATGTCTGCGAACTATAAATTTGACCCTGAAAAAGTAACTTATTTAGCATATACCAAAAACCGCGGAAAGGAGGTGGCCTTTGGCATAAAAGCTAAAGACAGATTGCAACACATCTACACAATAGGCAAGACAGGAATGGGTAAATCCACCCTGTTGGAAAATATGGCCATTCAGGACATTTTAAATGATGAAGGGCTTTGCTTTATAGACCCGCACGGAAGCAGTGCCGAGCGCTTGCTTAAATACATACCAAAGCATAGAGTAAAAGACACTCTTTATTTTGCACCATTTGATACTGAATATCCGGTGGCCTTTAATGTTATGGAGGACGTAGGCTACGACAGTAGGCATTTGGTAGTTTCCGGACTTCTGAGCGCACTAAAGAGAATCTGGGTTGGTGCATGGTCTTCACGCATGGAGTATATACTACAAAATACATTACTGGCATTGCTTGAGTATCCAAATACCACCCTGCTTGATATCAATCGCCTTTTGACAAATCCGGAGTTCAGGCAAGATGTTGTGGCAAATATTTCAGACCCGATAGTAAAGCGCTTTTGGATAGAGGAATTTGCCAACTACTCGGACAGATACGCCAAGGAAGCAACTCCCGCAATACAAAACAAAATAGGCCAATTTGTTAGCAATCCATTAATAAGAAATATAGTCGGGCAATCCCGTTCCTCTTTTGACTTAAGAGAATTCATGGACGAGAGGAAGATTTTGATAGTCAATCTCTCAAAGGGGCAGCTTGGAGAGCAGAATGCAGATTTGTTAGGTAGTATGCTTACCACAAAAATATATCTTGAAGCGATGGCTCGAGGTTCACAAGACCCTGAAAATCTGGCACCTTTTTATATGTATGTGGATGAGTTTCAAAATGTTGTCAATGATTCTTTCACAGACATTTTGTCCGAGGCGCGTAAATATCGTCTTTCCCTACATCTTGCTCATCAGTACATAGAGCAGCTGGATGATAAAATTCGCGCGGCAGTCTTTGGCAACGTTGGTACGACCATCTCTTTTAGGGTAGGACCTCAAGATGCCGAGGTGCTAGAGACAGTCTTTTCCCCAAATGTGAAAGCAGAAGATTTGACCTCACTTGGGGTAGCGGAAGTGTATATGAGTCTGCTTATTGATTCTACTTCAAGTCCGCCTTTTTTTGCCAGGACTTTGGACGCAATAGAGGACGCGCCATATGATTTTAGCGAAGAGATAAAAGCTGAAAGTCGCAAGCAGTTTGCGCGAGCTCGAGCGGGAGTGGAAGAGTTTATAGCTGAAATAGACAGAAAACGAGGGGTATCGCGCACAGATAGATTTGACAAACCAAAAGACAAGGAAAAAAGCTCAGAATTAGAGCCAGAATACAATGAGACTACCGTTGTAAAGTCAAAGAGGGCTTCAGGCACAGCGATTAAAAGCCCCGCCGAAATACTAAAAAAAGAACTTGAAGCGAATAAAGAGCCTAATGGTATTACGGGGCCAAAAGAGCTAAACACAAAGACAGACAATCCGGAGCTAAAAAAACTGATAGAGCAAAGTCAAGCAGAAAAAAATAAAGCAAAAAAAGAAAGCAAGTCGGATTCAGAGCAAAAGGCAAACCCGGAAATCTCCGACAAGAGCAAAGACCCGCTAGAGTCGGTCCACAAAGATCAAGGCGCAAAAGATTCTGTCCTTGAAAGGGCGGCAAAGATACTTGAGAAACTAAGAAAGAAAGAAAATCCAAGCAAACTTCTCCAAGAAAAAGCGGAAAGCGAAGATGGAGAATTCAAAATAGAAGAGAAAAAAGAGGCTGAGACAGTAAAAGAACTTGACACCACTCGCTTCCAAGAGGGTGAGACTCAAAAAGATAAGTCGGAGCCCGATCCTGAAAAGCAAGAGCCAGACTCCAAAGATGAAGCCCCAGAGCTTGAAGAGGCGACCGGCAAAAATGAAAAATCTAAAGACGAGCTGGGCAAAAAGCTGGAAGAAGCCCTGGGTAAATCCGGTCATCTCTCGGACGATGAGCTCAGAGAATTGCTGGAATCTTTGCTTTATGAGGATAAAAAATAGTTTAAGAATTCTTTTTATTTTCTTTTTGATTTTATTACCTGCCTTTAGCTATTCTGCTGTTTATATAAACGAAATAATGTATAACCCTGCAGGGTCGGACTCCGGTTATGAATGGATAGAGATATGCAATGCATCCGAATCTGAGGAGCAAGTGCTGGATTTAAAGTTACTTGAAAACGATGTGCGACATTCTGTAAGTTTAGCTCAAGGCGATGGTATTTTAGCTAAAGATGCTTGCGCAATAATAGCCGACAGGCCGGAAAAATTTAAAGAGACGTACCCGAATTATTCGGGAACAATTCTGGACTCAAGCTTTTCTTTGTCAAATTCCGGAGAGGAACTTAGTCTTTTAAAAGCTACTGTCAGTCTGGACCTGCTATCTTATTTGCCTAGCATGGGTGCAGATGGGGACGGGCAAAGTTTGCATAGAAACGGAGATGTTTTAGTACCTGCAAGCCCTACACCCGGCAATAAAACTTTAGGAGAGCAAGAGCTTGCCATGCAAGAAGATAATTCCGGAGCAGAGAATGAAAACAGTGAAGCCGAGCTTTATAAAAACATAACTGAATTACCCATTTATAAATATAAGCTGGTGGAGATAGAGCCACCGCAGGATATATTTTTAAGACTGCCGGAGGAAATTGATTTGCACAACTTGGAGTATTTTGATTTTCCTTTAGAGCTTTTTGATGCCAGAGGCTCTTTAGTGCAAGGGGCTATCTTTAAAGTCTACTGGGGAGACGGCAAAAAAGACGAAGCGATAGATAAAGCTTTTTTCCGGCATTTTTATAAAAATCCTGGAACTTATATCATCTCTGTTTCCGCTTATAAAAACGGTCTGAGCGATCAGAGACTAACAAAACTGCATGTAAAAGATTTTAATCTAGGGTTTTATTTGGATGAGACAAAAAAAATGGTATTGATTGAGAATAAAAGTGATTTAAAGATGAACCTTGAAGGCTGGAAGCTTAAAGCGCGAACCAGAATACATAACTTTGATAAAGTTTTTATAGCACCAAAAAATCTTTTAAGCTTTTATCTTGATGACCTGTTTCAAGTAAGAATAAATGACTTTAGAGACATTATATTTTTATCGCCGGACAGGAGTGTTTCTTTAAAGGCAGAGAGCTACCAGAAGGATAGTTTCTCTGATGCGAAAAGCAAAGATAGCAGAAAAGATATTAATCAAGGGCCCGCTGGCGAAAATGGTTCTCAAGATTTGGATATGGCAAGGCAAAAAGATGAGACTGATAAGACTGAGAGCAGGCCGCCGGCATACAGCACAAGCAAAAGAACCGCTGAGAAATATGAAAAAATGGAGCCTCAGGAAAGTATTTTGGGATATGAATTAGATTTTCAAAATAAAAACCTTCAAAAAGACACAGTGCAATCTGCTGCAATTTACACAGTTGAAAGTATGGAGGCGCCTGGGGGAAAATATATTGAAAAAAACGAGAGAGTTCTAGCCAGCGCTGAGAAGTCTTTTGATTTTAGCTGGCTATGGGCGTCTTTGTCTTTGCTTTTATTTTCTATTGGTGTAATTTTCATATATAATTTAAATAAAGATGATTTTGAGGACTGGGAATTTGAAGAAGGATAAAATGAAAAAGATACTTTACATAATCACAAAATCTTCATGGGGTGGAGCCCAGCGTTACGTTTATGACTTGGCGTCCGAGATGAAAAAAGAGGGATATAAAGTCTCAGTTGCCTTTGGAAGAAATGAATTCGCGACTAAAAATATTTTTAAAGAAAAACTGGAAAAAGAAGAAATAGAACACATAGAGTTTAAAGCACTCGGGAGAGATATAAGTTTCTTTAGAGATTTAAAAGTTTTACTGGAAATTTTTAAGATTATAAAAAATAAGAAAGCGGATATAGTACACCTTAATAGCTCAAAGATGCTGGCTTTGGGTGCTCCTGCGGCACGCTTGGCAGGTGCAGGGAAAATAGTCTGGACAAGTCACGGACTTCCCTTTTTGGAAGAGAGGCCTGTTTGTCAGAAGCTTGCAATGAAATTTATTATTTGGACATCTCTTCTTTTTGTTACAGACATTATTGCAGTATCAAAAATTGATGAGAAGATTCTAAGGTCTTGGCCACTTGTAAAAAAGAAAGTAAAGTTAATTTATAACGGGATTAAGACCCCGAGCTTTTTGGAGCGAAAAGAGGCGCGCGCGGCCTTGGCCGCGCGCGCCTCGCTAACTCTTAAAGACAATGCGATGCTATGGGGAACTATCGCTGAACTCACGGACAATAAAGGCATTTTGGAATTTCTAAATCAAGAACACGAAGAAATAAAAAGGAGGAATATTTTTTATTTTCTGATTGGAACAGGTGGGCTCAAAGAAAAGATAGAAGAAAAAATAAGAGAGCTGGGTCTTGAAGGACATGTATTTTTGCTGGGTTTTGTGCCTGATGCCGGAAGATACATGAAAGCTTTTGATCTTTTTGTCTTACCGTCTAAAAAAGAAGGTTTTCCTTATGTCCTTGTAGAAGCAAAAATGTCAAATGTTAAAATAAGAGCTAGGCAGGTGGGAGGTGTTGCCGAGTTACTTAAGGCGCGCAAGGCGGATTTAGATTTCAGTACAATGTTAGGTAAAATTATTGAGATTTACGAGTTATGAAATTTAGTTTGATTATACCAACATACAAAAGAGAGCAAGCATTACTAAAGGCGTTAAGGTATGTGCTGGACGGGAGTCGGATTCCAGATGAGATTTTAATAATAGATGATGCGCAAATAAGAAAAAGTACTTTAGAGCAAATCAAGGGTTTACTTGATATGAAAAAGGTAAAATTTGTTTATTACAAGAAAGACCATTTAAAGCATCGGCGAGGCCTGTCCGAATCTAAAAATTTGGCAATAGACTTAGCTGAAAATGAAATAATATTTTTTATAGACGATGATGTTTTTGTGGACAAGTTTTATTTTGAAAAAATTATGAATGTCTGGGAAAACAATAAGGACCCTAAATTATTTGGAGTTGGAGGTAAAATAACAAATAATAGAAAGCAGAGTTTTCTTGAAAAGAGTATTTACAACAAAATATTTGCTTTAACAGGAGAGTTGAACTGGGATGTCAACGAAGTGGGCTATCAGGTCTGGGACGAAACAGTTGTAGAGCTAGAAAAAGCTTATTATATACACGGCGGTGTCTCCTCGTATAAGAGAGGTTATTTAAAGCAATTTGGATTCAAGACCTTCTCTGGAGGCAGGACCGGACTTGAAGATGTAGAATTATCTCTTCGAGTTAAAAAGGCGGGGTTTTACTTTCTTTATGAACCGAGTGCCCAAGTTTTACATTTACACGAAGTTAACGGAAGAGAAAGACCTTTTTTGTCCGGCAAAAAAGAGATGCAAAATAGAAAAGAGATTTTTAATATGCATTGCTCACAGAGCAGAAAGCAGAGCTTGGTTTTTGTATGGGCCAGTACAGGTTGGATTTTACGAAAACTGCTGAGCTTGCAATTCTCTTACGCTACAGGCATGCTTGCCGTTTTACTAAGATTTGTATGAAGGTAGCCTTTTTATATAATTCCGCACTCTTTAATTCACTTTTTTTAAGTCTGGCTTATTTTTTTCGTGCTCTTGGGCATACGCCAGTATTAATAAACGCAAGAATAGATATAGCACATCTTTGGAAGAGGCACTCCTTTGATATTTTAGAA
This sequence comes from Patescibacteria group bacterium, assembly GCA_015489565.1. Classification (GTDB taxonomy): domain Bacteria; phylum Patescibacteriota; class Minisyncoccia; order Phycocordibacterales; family UBA2100; genus S143-145. The sequence continues at coordinate 19,348 of WFZM01000001.1, forward strand.
ATAAAAGATGACTTAGATGATAACATAAAGAATATAGATATAGTTGTAACTTGGAACGGTCTTACTTTTCAAAGAAAACTCTTGGATATTTTTGAAGCGAATTCAGTGGACGTATGGTATATGGAAAATGGTTACTTTAGTAACAGTCTCCAGTGTAACAAAAAAGGGGTTAATGCTAAAGCAGATTTTGCAAGTTTGTCTTGGCGTGAACAGATAAAATTTGAGTATCCAGAATCAGTTAATTTGCCCAAGTGCGATATAAAAATAATAAAAAGCAGTTTATACGATTTAAGCATTTATGTTCTGCTTAAGTTGATAGACCAACCTTCTTTTTTATTTTATAAAGCTTTTGCCAATATAAAAAAATACTTAAACAAATTTAAGAGTCTTTACTATAAACTGCGCTTTAATGATGGTAAGCTTCATAATTATATTCTAGTAATATTGCAAGTAAACAATGATACGCAGATATTAAAAAATAGTCACTTTAAGGATATGTATCATTTTCTAGATACCGTGCTGCCACTTTTAGAATCTTGCAACCTACCCATAGTGCTTAAGGAGCACCCGTCAGAACAGTCTTGGGTAAATTATTCCAAATACAAGAAAGGCACCTCGCAAATAGAAATAATACTTGAAACAAATCTTAAGCGCTTGATAGAACGCTCTGCAGTTGTTGTAACAGTAAACTCCAGTGTCGGCATGCAAGCCATTTCACACGGAAAGAAGGTCTGTGTTTTTGGAGATGCGTTTTATGCCAATTTCCCAAATGTTCTAAATTGTGCTAGCGACAACATCGATTTGAGTTGTGAGAATATACAAAAGTTTATACAGGGAAATTTTGTAAATAAAGAAGACATAGAAAGATATACACTACATTTTGTGGAGAAAATTTTTATTAAAGGTGATTGGAGAAAGCCGGATAAACATTTAATAAAAAACTTGGCCAAGCGTATCTTAGCGTAAAAAACTTACTTAATATATCTAAGCGCAATACTTTTTAGTAAAACAATATGTATTATCCGCACAATTATTATTGATATTAATATTGCCGGGATAGAATCGAACAGTTTGTAGTTTAGATAAAATAGCAATATTTCCAAAACGATAGATGATATTAATACAACGCTATAATTTTTGCTAAGCTTCATGGACATCAAAAGTTCGTGTATCCATGAATTAATTGGTATAAGCACAACAAAAAGGCTGGCTAGCACAAACAAGTCAATGCTGTCCATGTTGTAATTTGGAAAGAGTTTAGGTGATAGCCATATGCTAATATTTGCAGTTAGTGTAAAAATTATAAAAAGAAATAATAAGGACGTGCGAATATTTTGAAAATATTTTTTTAATAGTTCCCGTGTTAATTTCACTCTAGATATTTTAGGGACTATGAGTTCAGAAAGAGGCGTTATGAATCTAATTATTGATAGGGGAATACTAAGTAAAATAACATATATTGCCAAGATTTTTGCGCCCATAAAATACCATATTAATATTTTGTCTAAGTTTTCAAAAACCTGACCCAGTATATTTACAGTGAAGAGTTGATAAGCGTATTTTACAACCGAATGATTCTCATCGTTTTTTAATTCCGTACTATCGTTCAATGTTTGAGATTTAAAATTTCTTCTGCTTATATAATAAAAAATCAGTTGAGCCAGAATGAAACTGGTGGCATATCCTGTAAATATAATATTGAAATTATTAGTAAAAAACAATAAAAAAAGAACAGCTAAAGTCTGAAATATTCTGGAAGATATATTACTTAATGATAATATTTTAAAATTCAATTTGCCCTTAAGATAACTTGAATACAAGTAGAAACTATCATAGAACGGGAGTAGAACAGCAATGATAAGGAATATATTCACATATTCCGGTTGAGAGGTGTAGATAAAATACATTGATATGCCCATAGCTATGACAGAGCCCCAAAGTGCCGTTTGCATCTTTTTGAAAAGTAGTTTATCTATGTTCAAAACAGCCCCCTTGGATATACTGCGTGTTGCAGCGGTGTTCATACCCGGTAAACTAAATACGCTAAGCACGGCTATGGCATACAGGGCAAATTTATAATTCCCAAAAGTTTCAGCATCCATGTATTTTGCCAATACAATCGTTAATACCAATGCCGATATGAAGTTTGTTATTTGAGCTAGCAGCAACCAAAATGCCCCGGAGCCAAAATAGTTCAAGTCTATACCTGTGTATTCTTCAGCTTTGGAAAGAAAATATTTCAGTCTTCTTTTGTAGTCCATGTTTAATATATTTTATTCTATGTTATCATATTTGGAATGATTAGAAAATTTGAGAGTATATTTTATAACGCTTCCAAGCTTCTTGCATTTATAGCGCCGGTGGCTTTGCTTTTTTCTTTTTCGGACATGATATATCCGTACGTTAGTAGCAAGCATTTGGTCTTTAGATTGTTTGTGAGCTTATCTTTATTTTTTTATTTGCCGCTTCTGTTTCTTAACAGAAAGTATTGGCCTGCTCGCTCGGGAATATTTTACTCGTTACTTGCTTTTTTGTTCCTTCTTTTTTTGGCGGATATTTTTGCCATCTACCCGCAGCTTGCTTTCTGGGGCAACTTTGAGAGAATGGAAGGCTTGATTTCTTATATATACTTTTTCGTTTATTTTGTCCTTTTATCGTCATTTTTAAAAAGCGCTTCGGCTCGCATGGAGTTTTTGCGTTTTTATATTTTAATTTCTTTCTCAATAATTCTTTGGTCTATTTATGCTTATAGTGTTGGGCTGGCAAACAGTAAAAGACTTGATGCGGTATTTAGCAATGCCATATACCTCGGAATATTTTCCGTTTTTCACGTAGCTATATCCGCCTACGCTGCATTTAAAGAAAAGCAAATCTTATTAAGGAACGCTTATATTTTCACTATACCTTTTGCCCTTTTTGTCTTGTGGGCCACTGCAAGCAGGGGCGTCTTTCTTTCCTTTGTGCTGGCTTTGCTTTTGTCGTTTACGGTCTACGCTTTTAAAAGCGCTAATGGGAAAATAAAGCATATTACTATTGTACTGTATTTACTGGCGGCTTTTTCTTTTTTGTCCATCTTTGTGTTTAAAGAAAGTCAATTTGTGCAGTCAAACACTCTACTTAAGAGGGTGGCAGAGACCTCTTTAAATCAAGGGACTTTATTCTCAAGATTGCTACTCTGGGATATGACGCTTTCTGCAACAAAAGAAAGAGCACTTTTGGGCTGGGGTCAAGAAGGCTTTAATTATGTTTTTAACCGTTACTACAATCCTAAGCTCTGGGCGCATGAGACTTGGTTTGACCGCTCACACAACACACCTTTGGATATCTTGAATCAAGGTGGTCTGCTTAGCCTTCTTGCTTATCTGGCAATTCTGTTTTTCCTTTGGCGATACATTTTGTTTAAGGTAGAAGATCCTGCCGAGTCGGCTCTTTTGTCATTTATATTTGCTTCTTATTTTTTCTCTTCCTTATCTATTTTTGATAATATTTCAAGTTATGTTCCGTATTTTGCAATGCTGGCTTTAATTAACGCGCGCGCAGCTAATTCAGAGTCAGATAATAGCGCAAAAGAGGGAAAGGACTTTGCTTTAAGTTCCCGCAATCAGCTGGTAATATTGCTACTTTCTTTTTCCATATTAATTCTTCTTTTACAGAATTTATATTTGAGCAGACAGTCGGCAAAAGCGGTGGCATCGCTACTTTCTGTTGTAAGTGCCTGGGACTTACTTGAACGATTAGATAGCGTGCCGCAACAGTTGCAAAATCCGGAACTGTTAAAATTAAAAAAGAAAGCGATAAGCCGTTTTGATGACCTTAATCAATATTGGCGACTTGCAGAGCTTAGTCCGACTGCACACAAAGAATTTTTCTTAGCGATGAGTAACCCGGCTGTCTTAAGAGCGATTATGCAAAACAGATACATTGACGATGATACAAAGAAAGAATATTTGTCCGAGACTTTGTATTTGATACGAGAAGAGACCAAAAAAGAAAAGCCTTACTTTATGCTTGTAAATAGTGCCGCCAAGTGGTTGGCTGCTGCCGGCTACAAGCAGGAGGCGGAAGAAATTTACTTGCGTTTAATTAAGGAGGCGCCAGACAAGACTCAATTTTATGAAGCCCTGGCAAAACTTTACATTAAAGAAAAACGATTTGAAGAAGCGAGAAAGGTATTGCTTCAGGCTCTTGAAAAAGAGCGGGGCAACCAACGTATCTTAAAAACACTTTCGGGTTTAGAACTTGATAAATAATTATTTTTATGAAAAAGTCAATTCCGGCATCTGAAAAAATATTTTGGCCGGAGGGTCCATACTCAAAACAGGATTTACTGGATTACTACGATGATGTTTCCGATTACATTCTCGACTACTTAAAAAATCGCCCTTTGATATTAAAGCGTTATCCGAAAGGTGTAAATTCCGAAAGCTTTTTTCAAAGAGATTTTCCTTATAAGCTACCTGAATTTGTATCCACTTGCAAAATAAAAAATAAAACTGATAAAAAGAGTGTACGATATATTGTGTGCAATAACAAAGAAACATTGCTTTACCTAGCTCACCTGGACACGATAGAATTGCACCCATGGCCTTCCCGACTATCTTCGTTGGACTGTCCGGACTATATAGTTTTTGATTTAGATCCGGGACACAAAACAAAGTTTGAAGATCTGATTACCGTGTCCAAGAAAATAAATGAAATTTTATCTTACAGGAACTTGATAAGCGTTTGCAAAAGTTCGGGGAAAAGAGGATTACACGTATATTCGGAGTTGCCTAGAAAAATGAACTTTCAAGAAGCGAGAGTCTTCGCACATGAGATAGCCCAAGAGCTTTTAGAAGATTTGTCTGCCATTGCAAGTTTAGAAAGTTCTCCGCGAAAACGAGAAGGGAAGCTGTATATAGATATAATGAGGAACGTCTATGGACAAAGCGCGGTTGCGCCTTACTCCTTACGGGGCAGTCAAAAGGCCACGGTATCTTTTCCGCTTGACTGGTCAGAGCTGAATGACAGCTTGCAAATAGAAGATTTTAATATAAAAACAGTTCCAAAACTTTTGCGAGAGAATGGTGATGCCTGGAGTGAATTTAAGGCCAAGGTGTTTTGCAAACAGTAATATCTATTTTACATTTTAAAGTTCGTGTATTTTAATATACTCCGCTTGGAATTTTACTTGACAAAAATAGAAAAAAGAATATAATAGCGACCACTTATGAATGAAAAGTTGCAGTTGGAAAAAGTTAGGCACTGAAGCGTTTTGAATTGAGCGCAGAAAGTGCCGCCGGAAGCGGCACTTTTCATTTGTAAGGCAGAACGATCTTTGACAAGTAAATAACAATCAACGATGACTTTGACGCTCATAGTATCAGCGAGTGTCAAAGCGGTCTTGTCGCAGAAAGATTTCCGCTCAATACGGAAATCGCTTTTCGTCCGCCTGTTTGCATTTCAGGCTTTGCGACAAGACAAAAAAGCAATGCGGTTAACGGAGCTCCTAACAGGAATCTCCGTAAGAGCGTATGGGGGATGCCTTGACTCTAAGAAGCGATGAAGGACGTGGCATGGCTGCGATAAGCTACGGGGAGCTGCCAAGCAAGCGTTATATCCGTAGATTTCCGAATGGGGAAACCCACCGTGGTAAACCCACGGTATCTTGTGTCATAGTAGGCACAGGAGGCGTACCCGGGGAAGTGAAACATCTCAGTACCCGGAGGAAAAGAGACCAATAGGTATTCCGTAAGTAGCGGCGAGCGAAAGCGGAGGAGCCCAAATCGCCACACCTCTCATAGCGTTATTAAGAAGCTAAGCGAAAATTTTTTTCGTTTAGTTATATCAAATTCTAAATAGCGAGATGAGAGGTGTGGCGAGGTTGTAGGGTCAAATCGTCACCTTTAAGGTGAGAGAAGTTACAAAATTCTGTTTTAGTAGAATTGGCTGGAAAGCCAAACCCCAGAGGGTGAAAGTCCCGTATACGAAAAAACAGAATCTTCTTTGATTTGATTCCTGAGTAGCTCAGGACACGAATAGCCTGAGTGAATCTGCCGGAACTAACCGGTAAGGCTAAATATTCTTAGAGATCGATAGTGAACTAGTACCGTGAGGGAAAGGTGAAAAGCACCCCGAGAGGGGGTTGAAATAGTTCTGAAACCATACGCTTACAAAGAGTCGGAGCCGCCATACCTCTCATAGCGTTATTAAGAAGCTAAGCGAAAATTTTTTTCGTTTAGTTATATCAAATTCTAAATAGCGAGATGAGAGGTGTGGCGGTCACGGCGTGCCTATTGAAGAATGAGCGGGCGAGTTAATCTGTGCGGCTTGGCTAAATGCGTTTAGCATGGAGCCGTAGCGAAAGCGAGTGTGAATAGCGCGACTTATTGTCGTACAGATTAGACCCGAAGCCAGGTGAGCTTGCCATGGGCAGGGTGAATCTACCCGAAACGGTAGAGGAGGCCCGAACCAGTACGTCGTACAACGCGTTTGGATGACCTGTGGTAAGGAGTGAAAAGCTAATCGAACCTGGTAATAGCTGGTTCTCTCCGAAACAGCTTTAGGGTTGGCCCTGTGTGTTCCCGTCGGGGGTAGAGCACTGGAAGGGAAGGATAGGGGGAAACCTCGCCTTTCCTATCAAACTCCGAATACCGACGACTAATAGCACAGGAGTTAGACTACGGGCGCGAAGGTCCGTTGGTCAAAAGGGGAACAGCCCAGACCGCCAGTTAAGGTCCCTAAATCTATGCTAAGTACAAGCGAGGTGGTGGGGTTTCTTAGACAGTGAGGAGGTTGGCTTAGAAGCAGCCACCCTTTAAAGAAAGCGTAACAGCTCACTCACTCAGAGACCCTGCGCCGAAGATGATCGGGGTTAAGCATAGTACCGAAACTGCGGATCATAGATTGTTGTAACTTTCTATGGTGGTAGGAGAGCGTTCCACTTGGCGCTGAAGGCGAAGGGGTGACCCACGCTGGAGCATGTGGAAGTGAGAATGCCCGCACGAGTAACCGCAACAAGGGTGAGAGTCCCTTGCGCCGAAATCCCAAGGTTTCCGTAGCGATGCAGATCAGCTACGGGTTAGTCGGGCCTAAGTCGATGGCGAAAGCCGGAGGCGATGGACATACGGTTAATATTCCGTAACCACTGCTGTATGCGATGGAGTGACGGAGGAAATAAGTACAAGCGACTTATTGGATTGTCGTAGTTGTAGACGAGCGTTGTATCTTAGGAAAATCCGGGATGCATTAAAACGCGGGCTATGACTGGCAGCTTCACTTCGGTGAGGCGACTTGTACGAAGAGCCTTCCAAGAAAAGCTTCTAAGCTTCAATACAGTAGTGTCCGTACCAAAACCAACACAGGTGGGAGGGTCGAGAAGACCAAGGCGAACGGGTGAAAGCTTCCCAAGGAACTCGGCAAAATAGCGACCGTAACTTCGGGATAAGGTCTACCTGCACATTTCGGTGTGTGGGTCGCAGCTAAAGATTGCCTGGCGACTGTTTACCAAAAACACAGCTCCCTGCGAACTCGTAAGAGGATGTATAGGGGGTGACGCCTGACCAATGCCGGAAGGTTAAGCACGGACGGTACGCTTCAGTAGAGGTGTGCTGAGCTGTGTAAGCCCCGGTCAATGTCGGCCGTAACTATAAACCGTTGTAGTTACGTAAATAAATTCTGCTATATGCGGGAAACTCTGGCTTGAGTATACTTAGGAGTACTCAGAAGTATCCGACACTACTCACACAATA
>WFZM01000002.1 GCA_015489565.1 Patescibacteria group bacterium
CTGGCCACCTCATCTGCCGCCTTGTTGTAATCAAGCGTCAAACGCAATCGCTCCTCATCCGGCATATCCTGCACTAATTTCCCAAGTTTCACACCTGCCTTCTCGTAAGCATTGGCAAGGCGCGTATTTATAGATTGCATTTTTTTCGGTACGCCCGTAGTGTTTCTCAGCACTGTAGCGATTTTTATATAATCTTCCGCCTCTTTCAGAACTTGCTGTTTCCCCTTCTTACTACGACTGTCAAAAAATGAAGCAAAATCCTTCATGGCCGAAGAACTATCGTTTGGATATTGGTAGTATGCCAATATCGCAGCCAGGATATTTATATAAAGTTTTTCTTTAGCATATTTTTCATTATTGTTTTTCTCTCTGCTTTGCTTTGTGCTGTAGCTAAAATCTGTCTTGATATATCCTTCGTCAGATAGATAAGAGTAGTCTGTCCCTTCCAAGTCGGTACCCGATAACGAGTTGTAATCTTCACCCAGAAGCTCAAGTTTCCATAGCAAGTCTGCACTGCTTTCGGCTGGCTTTGACACTTCGACTTTAGCGTCATTATTTAGATTATTACCTGGTGTTTTGCCGTAAGTAAGCTCATCTTCCAATTCTAAATAATTTAGATAATCTGTAGTGCTTGAATTTTGCGATTTTGTCTCTGCATCTTTTTTGTTTTTTGTAAGCAAATAACTGTCTGTTTTAGGTCTGCTTTTTACCACACTCTCAAAAATCTCAAAAGGGCTATAGGGTCGACTCGGGACGCTTGCTGTATTTTGAGAAAGAGGCTTCTTAGCTGTGAAGAAAACAAAAATCATGGAGACTGTTATACTCAAAAAAGATAAAAGCAGCGTCAGTTTCACTGTTTTAGTCATATAGCAATTATACACAATTTTATTTCGGCATGCTATTATATATATATGAATTTACGAGTAACTTATACAGTTTCAATTAAACACTTTCTTTTAATAGTTTTAGTAATGACTTTTGCGGTAAGTGCAGTAGCTTGCGCTCAAAGTACCAGTTACACAAATACAGACAACTCCTCCAGTACAGAAAAAGTAAAAAGAAAACTAGATCCTTATTCTACAGAAAATAATATAGGTTATGATAATTTTTATCTCAAACTCTTCCGGGCCGGTAAGATTAACACTCCACCTCCAATGGGTGGTCCTGTAACAGACATATTGCGCAACTGCTTTGACGGAGTAACTTGGGTCGCAGTTGGCGCGCCACGTCCGGGCTGGTATATACACATGCAAGGCGTTACACGCACCTATACCTTTGGGCCACCCACTCACATCGGGCAATTCTTGCTAGGTCTTTACGCCCCAAAAAAGTTTTGTGCAAAAAACGTTGGACAAGGTCTTATAACACTCCCGGGACTTTTAATCACAATGATGGGCTCAAGCATGTAAAGAATATAAAAAGCCGCAAGCTAAAAGCTTGCGGCTTTTGTCTTTGCTGTAGCGCTCAGTAGCTTAACGGTCACAGCACTTTGCCTTGGCTAGCATTTCAATCTATCTTCTTTAAAAGCTTGCGCCAAGCTCAACCATTTCTTAAGTGGAAGCTCCTCTGCGCGCGCTGTGTCCTTTATGCCAAGTTTTTCAAATGTCCTTTTAAGCTTGTTTTTGTCATATGCGCGCGCCAGGTTATTTATCAGTTTCTTTCTCTTAGATGCAAAGCCTATACGAATGACTTCAAAAAACTTTGACTCTAGCTCCAGGTAGGGCAGGTCACTTTTGCTCTTTATGTGCAATATAGCTGAGTCAACTCTCGGCTTTGGGCTGAAGCATTTAGCTCCCACTTTTGCCACGAGCTTGGGCTCGCCATAGAACTTTACTGACAAAGAAAGTAAAGTCTCTTTATCGCTCACTACGCGCTCGGCCACTTCATATTGCACAAGCAAAGTCAGTGCCACAGGGCGTCGCTGCAAGCTGAGAAACATTCTTAAAATCTCGCCTGTTATGTAGTATGGAATGTTTGCCACGAGCTTAAAGTCACCGATGTCCTTTATAAAATCCTTGTCTTTTATAATGTCCTTTATGTCTGCATTATAAAAGACAAGTTGTCCTTTAGAAATTTCATCTTTAAATTTGTCCTTTAAAAGAGCATAAAGTTCATTATCTTTTTCAACCGCAAAAACTTTTGCTCCGCTTTTAAGCAAGTGTTTTGTAAGCGCACCTCGTCCGGGTCCTATCTCAAGTACCGTATCAGATGCGCTTAAATCTGCTACCTTTAGCATCTTCTCTGACACCCACGGACAAAGAAGAAAATTCTGCCCCAAAGACTTTTTAGCTTTCATAAAACATAGACTTGTTCAGACAATAATACAAAAGCAAAAAGAAAAAGCAATTGCTTGACAAACCAATCACTTTGGGTTAAATGTAAAACATATGGAAAAAGGAATAGAAATAAAAAGCGCTCCGCAAAGTTGTGGGAAATGCACAATTGAGTGCATAAATTGGAGGAACTACTCTAGCCTGTCTTGGCTTGCTTTTATTTTTCTACAATTAAAAGAAGGAGAAACTTTTGCAACAAAAGCATATTCACTAAGATACAATCATTGGCTTACACTTAAGTTTGAAAAAGAGGTTGACGGAAAAAAGATACACGTTATAAATGCAGACAGCAAACTCATAGAAGTTTACAAATTTAAAGAGGGGGTGCTTAAAAATATTTTAGAAAATTATTTACTAATAATTCCACATCAAGATTCCGGTAAGGTGAAACGTGGCAGGCCCCTCTGTGTTCTTGATGCGGTCTAAATAAAATCCCCGGCGCGCGAAGCGCGCCGGGACTGTTTTTTATTTTATTTTTTATTTATAAATTATCATTCTCATTTACTATCCCCAATCAATCAAATCAACTCCTCTGTTGTGTCCGCGGTCAAAGTCATCATCTAGCTCTATAGATTCATCTGCCTCTGATTCATCTTCAATCAATTCTTGCGGAATGTCAGAGATAAACTCTGATGGCTCGCAAAGACGCGTGTCGCCATAAACTTGCCTCTCAAGCGCGCGCGATATGAAAAGCTTTTCTTTTGCGCGAGTAAGCGCCACATAAAAGAGCCTGCGCTCTTCTTCCTCATCATCTGTATCGTCAAAACGCTCAACAGGGAAAATCCCTTGTTCTGTAGCTACAATAAAGACAACTTTAAACTCAAGCCCTTTGCTTGCGTGCACTGTCATCAGCTTCACCCCTGCTTCGCTTTTTTCAAGTTCGTCTTGATCTTGAGCAAGCGCCGCCTCTTCAAGAAAAGTTAGAAGGCCTTCTTCCGGCTCCATTAAATCATATTTTTTGGAAAGCTCTATGAGCTCAAAAAGGTTGAGCAAGCGCTCCTGCCCGTCTTCGCCTTTGCCTTCAAGATACGTCTTGAGTCCGGACTTGTCCAAAAGAAATTTCAAAGTATCTGAAACTTTGTTTTGCCCGGCAAAAACCACGACGCTGTCCAGCATATCAAAAAAGCTCTTGACTTTTGCCTGAGCGGCGGCGCCCAGCTCACTTATCTTGCCTTCTTGGATTTTCAAAAGTGTTTGTTTACCAAGCCCGCGTGGCACCGCGCCTGCGGCGCGGTGCAAATCCACAAGCGAATCTCTGTTAAGTGCCAGCTTCAAAAACGAAAGCAGGTCTTTCACCTCCTTGCGATCAAAGAACCTGGTGCCCAATATTTGATACGGCACACCAGCAGACAAAAAAGCTTCTTCAAAAACGCGTGATACAAAGTTCATTCTGTAAAGCACCGCTATCTCATGCGCCGGCACCCCCCTCTCTATCAACTCTTTTGCCTTTTGCGCAACTTCGCGCGCTTCTGCCTTTGCATTCCAAGAGCTAAGCAAGACTATAGGCTCGCCCTCAGGCCCCTTAGTAAATAGCGTTTTCTCTTGCCTTTTCTCGTTTTTCTCTATTACTGCATTTGCCGCCGCGATAATAGTTTTGGTAGAACGATAATTTTGCTCAAGAAAGATTTCTTTTGTTCCGGGAAACTGCTCCGTATAAGTGAGCATCAGGTCCGGCCTTGCACCTCTGAAGAGATAAATGGACTGGTCAATGTCCCCGACTGCAAAGATATTTTTGTGCTTGTCGGCAAGCAGGCGCAGAAGCTCAAATTGCACACGATTGGTGTCTTGATATTCATCTACCAAAATATATTTCCAGACTCTTTGGTAGTGCGCAAGTACCGCATCGTTCTCTTGAAGAAGTCTAAGAGGTACCAGCAAAAGGTCGTCAAAATCAAATACTCCCTCCTTTTTCTTTGCCTCCTCATAAAGGCGCCATATATGTGCTATCTGCTCTTTCTTAAAAGAGTTTGCTGTTTCCAGATAAAGCTCCGGGCTCATGGAGTCTGACTTGGCGCGAGATATTGCATTTAAAACGGATTTTGTATCCATCTCCTTGGGGTCAAGCCCCATTTGCTTTATGGCGTTTTTTATATACTTGCTTGCATCTTGTCGGTCTAAAATATTAAAGTGCCTTTTGATGCCCAACTCGCCGGCTTGCTCACGCATTATATGAACTCCCAGCGAGTGAAAGGTTGAAATAAAAGGCATGCTCATTCCGCTTGCAAACGCACTTATCGGTCTGTTGATATCGCTGTCTTTGTCTAACAAGAGCCTTGCGCGCTCTCGCATTTCTTTTGCCGCTTTATTTGTAAATGTTATGGCAAGAATCTCGTGGGGCTCCGCCTTGTTTTTTTTAATAATATTTAAAATTCGTTCTGTAAGCACACGGGTCTTGCCCGCGCCTGCGCCTGCTACCACAAGTACAGGACCGTCAAGTGTTTCCACGGCTTCTTTTTGTCTTTCGTTTAATTGCATCAGTTTATTTTAGCATGTTCTAAAAGTCGAGGTCTTGCCACAAAAGAAAGCTCCAGCCCCCAAGCCGCCAAGATAATCTGCGAAGATTTATATCTGTTTTCATCAATAGCTCGCGATATTTCTTCTAAAACTGCACTTTTTAATTCTTCCCTCTCTTCGTCTTTCGGCGCTAAGAGTTTATTATCTACTGTCCGGATACGAAAAATGAAACTATTGTCTGCAAGCAAAAAATCTCTGTACGCGCTAAATTTTGCTTCTAAAAATATGTCTAAAATGTGCTCTGGATACCTACTTAAAAAGTAGGTAGCGCTGACACTACGATCTGCCAAAAACAAAGCGTTTATTCCCAGGGCCTCATTTTTCAATTTCTTAAAATCTTCATAGACTGAAAAACGATGAGTAAATTTATGCTCAACACCCAGGTCCGGACTAGACGGAATTTTATATAGAGCAAATTTTCTTGAAAAACTAAGTTCGCCCCGTTGCGTAACTAAGCGCCATAAAGAATCATTCATGGGTTTGAGATCAAGACCAAGAAGATCCACTGTCTCTGACGGATTTTTTAAAACTCTAAGTACAAGGTTTTCAAAATGAGCGTATTGATTGATTTTATCAAAGCTAAGCTGTTCCCCCATAGGCGTCCATTTAAGTTAAAAGAGCCTTTATTTGCCTTTGGAAAATTTTCTTGGCCAGCTTGAGCTTAGTCTCGTCAAGCTTAGTCATTCTGAAATGTCTTGCCAAAGGACGGCTAAAGACCACGTCCAAAACTCTAAGCCCTCTTGCAGATGTTTTTATTGGAGCATTTATAAGTCCCAAAAGGTCCAGACCCTTTCCTATCAAAACAAAGTCAACACTGGGCCTTGGAAAGCCAAATCGCTTGTGCTCAACCAAGCCTTTTTCAAAAAGAAAATTAATCGCCTCTCTGAAAAGAGCCATGCTTTGCTCTATCTCTGTGTTGCTAAAGCCCGACTTTGAAAGAGCAACTTTAATATTGAAGTCATCTTTGAGTATGCGCTCCAGTACATCACGATCGCTTACAGGCACCAGCCAAGCGCGAGACTCATATTTTGATTCTGCTTTTTCTTTTTTGCCAAACTTACCGCTACGAACTTTTTCTTTTGCCAAATCGTTGCTGGCGCTTGAGTCCATCTCCGGCAAGTTTTGTTTACTCTTTGCGCTCTTTTGCTCAATAATAATTTTTACTTTAAGACGCTTCGCCAACTCTGCTTGTATTTTATTTAAACTCTCTTGGAGTCTGCGTATTTCTTCTTCTATCTTATTTATGCGCTTTTTATAAAAATCATCTTTACTGTCTTTGTCAAGCTTTTTGTATGCTTTGAGTTTTTTCTTTTTCTCTTCCAGAGCATCTTTTTGTTTTTGCTGCTTCTTTGTTAGCCTTGAGTCAACTGCTATTTTTTTACCATCTTCATAGTTTAAAGTTCCAAGACCGGCAGATCCGGCATCGTAATATCTATCACTTACGTAAGTATCAGACCTGAGCCCCAAAGCAAGTATTAAGGCCGACAAGCCGGTATAAAAAGCAAATCTCCTCCAGAAACCTTTCTTTGCCGGATTTTGCTTTACTGTTTCCGAACTTTCTTCTTGCGTTCTATCTTGTTCTGAATCTTTCACCCCTTCATTTTCGGCAAATCCGTATTTTTGCCCGGCAACTTCATTTGTAAATTCCTCAAATTTTTCTATAACCTGTTTTAGTATAACCCTGGCCGTCCTTTCACTGTATGGGGCATTGTTCTTATCAGCGCTGCTTTTCTGAATACTCTTTAAAATGCCTCTTGTATGCCCTTCAAAGGGGGCATAGTCTAAATCGTGTTCCTTTAATAGATTATAAACCAAGTCTATGGCAGTTGCATATGCCCGCTTGCCCCTTTTGGAATTTTGCATAAGCCCCTTAAAAGCACTCTTGCCTTCTTGAAGCTCAGCCTTTAAAGATTCTTTGAAATTTCCCAGTTTATTTAATATGTCTTTATCAGAACCTTTTTGCTCAGTATTATTTAGTTTCCACAAATAAGATTGATAAGGTGTCCCTCCTCTTGCAATTCCTGAGAATGCTCCGTTAGTGTATAAATCAATGCCAGCCTCTATAACCTCTTTCCTTGTCTCAGGCTCTTGTGCATCCCTCTTTCTGGTATTGTCTTTTTTGTGCTGTTCCATCTCTTTTATGGCAAGAGCCATGATGCGAGCTACAAATCTGTCAGCTATAAGTTCTCTGCGCGCAAAAACAAGCCCGTCTGACTTTTCAAATAGCTCTTTAAAATCAATCTCTCTTGGAGCCTTACCGGTTTTGAGAAAATACTCATAGCTCTCCAAAGCGGCTTTTATTATCTCTTCTCTTTTTCTGAAATAAACTTCCAAGGCATCTTTTATAGCGACACGCTCCAGTTCATCTTTTGTTCGCAAAAGAAGTGCTTGCAAATCCTCCGGCCTATAAGAGACACCCTTATATACCGGCCTTAAATCTATAGTGTCAGGACCTAAAAAGTGGTCTATTTTAGACTTAAGCCTTTGTTTTTTGTCTTCACTTATAACTGAAACTTGCTCTTTTTCGCTAGGTCTTAGAGACTCTCTGAGTTCTTCGGCATATGAAGCCAAAATATCGTCCAGCCGACTTATGAAACGATTGCTTTGCAATTGTCCCAGGGCTTTTTTAAGCTCCATAGGGCTTGCAGGTTTTTTCTCTTTGGCAAGGTCGCGCAGATAAGCCTGAATAGCTTTAAATATCTCTTTTTTAGACCTTAAATCTCTGCATAGGTAAGCGTCCGAGCTTTCACAAAGCTCTCTAAACAATTTTAAAGACAATACAACAAAAGAGTCTTTATACAAATCCGAGCTCTTGATATTAAAATCATCAAGCATCTTTTGGTAGCTCTTTTCACGTTGCGCCTCTTTTCTTTTTATTTTAGACTCTCTTCGTCTTGTCAAAACAGCTTTTAATGCTTCAAAAGTCATACGCTCGGAAATTATAGCACAAAATAATATTTATGTCAAAGAATTTCATCTAAAGCACCGGGGCTTGAAAAACGCTTTATTTATAAGCTTTTGTACGACTATGTTTCGTTTCTGTATTTTAGGCTAAATTTGACACATTCCTAGTATATGTGGCATAATTTCACAGATACTTGTCATTTTCTCATATTGAGCTACGATTTTAGCAGATTTCTTCGGGGACAGCTCGCTCTTAAAAGCGTCTGTATCCAGATTGGCGGTACTTAAATATAAATCTGCCCAATAGCTAAAGAAGAAATCTGTTGTCAAATAAATATTTAGGTTTGTATTTCATTCAGTTTTTCTGTGGCAACCGATAAGTCAAAGAGAAATACAGACCCTAAAACTTGGCATATTAACTTTGAATACCAAGACTCTGACACGCCTTCTTCTATAAGGAAAACAAGCGTCAGAGTTCAAAATAAAAAAATATCACTATGGCAAGCGGCAATATCCGCTTTTGTTTTGCTGCATGCCATATTCCCAAGTACAAGCCAGGCGGCAGATTTCTGGTCACTTTTCAAGCTTGACGAAGCAAAGGCTCAAGAAAGAACAGAACTTTCTTTGTTAAATTATAGCTTGTCCTCTAGCTACAACCTTCAAAATACACCTCTTTTGAGCCCGTCGAGCAAGTCAGAATTAAGCCATTACGTTGGTGGTGCAGACTTAAACATAATCGATGGCGCGGTTATGGTTGCCGCTAAAGGTCCCGTTGCTTCAAAAATAAGCCGAAATGATGTTCGCAAAAAAGCGGACACTGCGGTTAAGATATATGAAGTCCAAAAAGGAGATACATTGTCTGAAATTGCGGAAAAGTTCGGCGTATCACAAAACACTATTCGCTGGGCCAACGGTTTGGGCCGAGATGGATTGATAAAAATTGGACAAAAATTGGTGATCTTACCGGTAGATGGTGTTAAATATAAAGTTAAATACGGTGGTACGCTCAGAGACATCATAAAGAAAATTGGTGGCGATGTTGAAGGGGCCGCCACATTAAACGGTATAGATCCTGATACGGAACTTGAGGCCGGAGTTGAGGTTATTATCCCGGGCGCTCATCTGAAAGAAACTCAAGCAACAGCGAATAAATTCAAGAAATACATCAGGAGCTACGGAAAGGGTGCTCCGGTATACAAAGGCTACTTTATGAGACCGGTACGAGGAGGAGTTAGGACTCAAGGCTTGCACGGTCGCAACGCGGTAGATATAGCCTCAGTATATGGCGCGGCAATATATGCTGCAGCTTCAGGTAAGGTTGTAACTTCTAAGTGGGGCGCATGGAACGGAGGTTATGGAAACTACATAAAAATAAGGCACCCTAACGGAAGCTATACCCTATATGCCCACCTTTCTAAAAACTTTGTAAAGAAAGGAGATTATGTAAAACAAGGTCAAATTATCGGCGCTATGGGCTCAACAGGCAAATCCACCGGTGTGCACTTGCACTTTGAAGTGCGCGGGGCAAGAAATCCATTTTAAAAGGCACTAAATACAAGCAAAATTCTAAAGCAAGCGCCCGGGCAAAGACAGAGTCTTTGCCCGGGCGCTTGCTTTAGTACTCAAAAGGAGTATTATTATCTGGTACTTAGAAGATTACTTCGGAAAAGGAGGCTTCTTTGGGTTTGTATTTGATTTTTATCTTTTATGAAAATAGTATCGTGGAATTTAAATGGAATACGTGCAGTGCACAGAAACGGTTATTGGGAAGCCTTTTTGTCTAAGCTTCCGGCAGATATTTACTGCTTTCAAGAGACCAAAGCAAGACCTGAGCAACTTGATGAAAAATTACGCGATATAGATGGATATAAAAGTTATTTTAACTACCCCACGCATAAAAAAGGTTATGCCGGAGTTGCGCTCTATCTAAAAGAAAATTTAAAAAACTACAGAATTATAAAAGACTTTGGGCCCGAAGAGTTTGATACGCAAGGCAGATTGCTGGGGGCTGACTTTGACTCATGGGCGCTTTTAAATCTGTATTTTCCAAACGGCGGCATGGGACCTGAGGCGCTAAAATACAAATTGCAGTTTTATGATTACTTTTTGAATTTTGTGCTGAGTTTGAAAGATTCCGGGAAAGATATCATAATAACAGGTGATTTTAATGTGGCACACGAAGAAATAGACCTGGCTCGACCAAAGGAAAATGAAGGCTCTGTGGGCTTCTTGCCCGAAGAGCGTGCATGGATGGATGCCCTGCTTGCAAGCGGATTTGCAGATGTGTGGCGCGAGACAAATCCGGAAAAACAAGAATACAGCTGGTGGAGCATGCGTACTCGTGCCCGAGAAAGAAACGTAGGTTGGCGCATAGACTATTTTATCGTGAGCGACAGTCTATTACCTAAAGTTAAATCCGTACAAATGCATCAGGAAATATTCGGCTCAGACCACTGTCCTTTAAGTTTAGATATTGATATATGAGCATAGATAGTACTCGAGTCCTAAATTTTGATTTTGAGCGCATAAAAAGGCTGAACATACTTGATCTTGCATTTCAAATAGCCGAGCACGACAGTGAGCTTAATTTTCTGTCTGAAGAAAAAATTTTAAAAAACTTACTGGGGGATAATATAAATAAAGAAGCTGAAATTGACCCGGACGAATTTAATCTTAAAAATATATATCTCTTTGCTCGTTCTTTCTTTGAGGGCGCCAAGGCCAGTCACCGAAAAGACAGGTATCTTACACTGGCTGCTAATTTTGCCTTCGCCAATATTTTGCTGCTTATATTTTTGGCTATAGAATACAAAAGAAAAGAAGGTTGGAGCGAGCAAGAAGCGCTCCGGGCGGCGATACAAGACTTTCTATCTGATTTGAAAGTTTTAATATTTACTGTATCAAGCAATAATGGATACACGCAAGATCTTGGTATTATCTTGAACGTACTAAATAGAGTAGATATAAAAAATAACAATGTGCTTATAATTGTAAGCTCTTATTTCAATAGCTTAAGCAGATTGGATTTGTTGGAAGCTATAAAAGATATGTGTGATTTAAAAATTCAAATACCTAAAGCTATAAGCTCAAGCGACAGTGAAGGCTCGACAGAAATTATTAGCTTGCCACAACAAAAAAAGAGCGAGACAACAAAAATTTTAAATTTCCCTACAGAAAAAACCTTTGACACTCAAGAGCGCAAGCGAAACCTGCTATACCTGCTGGAGCAAATAGAAAATGACCCGAAAATAAGAGATTCTCAAAGTCCCCAGGCCTACAACATTAAACAAATTATTACGACGATAAGAACAGCAGTTACAAGCGCAGAAGAAGAGGTTGTAAAAGATCTTTTAGGCAATCCCGAGCACAAAGTATTCTCTGCCCTGCGTGGCGCCCTGAAAGTTTTGGGCATAAAAATAGCAAGTTCATATTCTGTAGATTAGCAGTTTTCCACATCCAACGCTCTTTTGCATCTTTATTTTTGCTATAATTTAACCCAGAGGTTCTTTAGAGTTCTTTTAAATACAAATTTATTAGCTATAAATCTTTTATTAACTTAGACAAAAATTAAGTTATAGAGCAAAACTTGAGCCCGAAGAAAATAAAAGGGGTCTATAAGAGTTATCAAGTTTTGTTCAAATAACTTAAAAAACAAAAAGCCTTTTGCATTACGTTTTGCAAAAGGCTTTTACATTGACCCACTTTCTGGAGGTATCTGATAGATTTTAAAGCACTGAGAGTATTTAGCCGGTGAAATGCCTGCGATTTGCTCATTAACATTATAATGTCGATCGACATTATAA
>WFZM01000003.1 GCA_015489565.1 Patescibacteria group bacterium
CGTTGGCTCGATGGTGCAAGTGAGCCTCGGCTCGCGAGCACCATGCAGTTTTCACTTCGGTGAAAACTGCATGGTGCTCAGACTCAGCTTGCTGAGTCGGGTCACCAATGAAAAAGCCACCGCGTCTTCGGACAAGGTGGCTTTTTCATTGGTGGACTCTGTCACCCCAGTCTTGTAGATTTATATTTTTGTAGTAGCATAAGATGTATGAACAGAAGCTCATACAAGCAATTACCTGTAAGTGGAGAGTTGGCCTTGATATTGCAGAATGAATCAAAACGAGATGTGCCATAGACTAAACTTAAATCACATTTTGTGGACTATTCATCTGTGATGATGCTTTTTGAGCAATGCGGAACATACCCCTCTTTGTTCTTAAAAGAAAGTGGCGATTTTGGGAGCACGGATGAATTCTTTCAGTTGGCAACAGAGACTCTCGATATGGTTGTAAAGAGGGTTTGGTCCGGTAAATTAGCAGAGCAACTTTATGATGCAGTATATGTCTATCTTTCTGAAGAAGATAAATTGTCGGATGATACGCAGGATATTATTTTTGTATTTGCTTCACTGTCAACTTTACGCATAGAAAAAGCAATAGAGCTTTACAGACAAGGTCTTGCAAAACGAATCATGATAAGTGGTTTCGGCCTATTTTATAAAAAAGACAAAACAGAAAAATCAGAGGCGGAAAGATTGAGAGATTTTGCAATAGAAAACGGAGTAACTGCTAAAGATGTAATTGTAGAAACAAAGTCAATAACAATTCCGGATAATGTAAAGAGTTCTTTAAACTTACTTGAGAGCAGTGGTATAGAACATAAGAATATGGTTTTGCTAAACTCTCCGTTTGCTCAGCGTAGAGGTTGGGCACACTTTAATAAATTTTCTGAGGGTGTAAATTTTCTGCGTGTCAACGCAGGGGTCAGTGAGGCTTTTTCCAAAAATGCATGCTACAAAAACGAAATAGGCACAAGAGTCGTACTAAATGAGTTCATAAAAATGAAATCTGCAGAACTTTTAAACACCATTTAGTCACCATTACAAGCTTGAACCCTGTTTTGTCAACAGACTTTTGTTTTGTGGAATTTATGCTAAACTTAGCGCATTAGAAGTAGATAAAAATAAATAATATGTTAGGAGGACTAGGAGCTAAACTTAAAAACAAAGCGGTTCAAGCGGCACTTAAAACACAATTGAAAAAACTTCCGCAAGACCAACGCCAAATGCTGGAGGCTTTACTGGAGTCTAACCCGGAACTTCTTATGAAAATGGCGGAAGAAACTCAGGCTTTGATAAAAGATGGTAAAGATCAAATGTCTGCAATGATGGAAGTAGGTAAAAAATATCAAAAGGAGCTTCAAGAAGCGCTTCTAAACGCTAAAAAATAATATGCTTTCTGTAGGTATTGTAGGATTGCCGAATGTAGGTAAAAGTACGCTCTTTAACGCGCTTACCAAAAAGCAGGTAGCTGCAGAGAATTTTCCTTTTTGTACCATTGACCCTTCTGTGGGAGTTGTGTCAGTGCCGGATAGGCGACTTGACTCGCTCTCTGAAATGTCAGAATCCGAAAAGACTGTGCATGCGGCGATTGAGTTTGTAGATATTGCCGGTCTTGTAAAAGGTGCGTCAAAAGGTGAAGGGCTTGGCAATCAATTTCTTGCGAACATTCGTGAAGTGGATGCAATCGCGCATGTGGTGCGTGTTTTTGACGACACAGATATTATACATGTGGACGGAGATGTGCACCCAATGCGAGATATTGAGGTCATCAATCTTGAGCTTATATTAGCTGATATGGAAACGGTATCTAAACGTTTGAATTCAGTAGAACGGGAGCTTCGCTCGGGCGATAAAGAAGCCAAAATTTTGAAAGAGGCGCTCGAGAAAGTAATGAGGACACTACAAGAAGGTCATATGGCTCACAAAACAAATTTGAGTGATGACGAAGAGAAACTCTTAAAGCAACTGAATTTACTTACTATGAAGCCAATGTTTTATATTTTAAACAAGAAGGGTGACGGTTTAAACGTGTTTGAGACAGCAGACGAAAGATGGGCTGAGCTTAAAAGTTTTTTGGAAGACAAAGTTTATCTTGAGCTTGATGCATCATTTGAAGCTGAGCTAGTGGATATGACAGAAGAGGATGCGATAGAGATGAGGCGCGAGTTTGGTCTTGTAGAGTCCGGGCTTGATAGTATGATACGTAAAGCGTATGAATTGTTGGACTTGATTTCATTTTTTACTACCGGAAAGCAAGAATCCCGCGCATGGACCATAAAGCGAGGCACAAATGCAAAAGATGCCGGGGCGGCAATTCATACGGATTTTCGCGATAAATTTATACGTGCTGAAACTATAGCATGGGATGCTTTGCTTGAATTGGGTTCAAAAGCGGCTGCTAGAGAAAAAGGGCTTATACGAGCCGAGGGTAAAGATTACATAGTGCAAGATGGTGACGTTATAGAGTTTTTGCACAGCTAAATATTTAAAGAGTTTGTATTTTCATTTATCAGATATTTTATTGTTTTAGAGCATGCGTTTTGGCTTCACCAAAACGCATGCTCTAAATCTACATTTGACTTTTTAAATTAAATTGATAGAATTCTGCAAGCTAAAGTCCTTTAATTTTGGTGCCGGAATAGCTCAGTTGGTAGAGCAACCGCCTTGTAAGCGGTAGGTCAGCGGTTCGAGTCCGCTTTCCGGCTCAAAAATACTTTTTTGAGGCAGGAAAAGAAAGCAATCTGCTTTGCTTTCGTGTGGACTCGAACGGCGCAGCCATGTCGCGCGCAGCGCGTAGCTTGCGAAGCGCGAGCACGACAGGCGAGCCCGGGTAGGAAGTTCTTAGTAAAATCTTTGCGACCGCGGGGAGTAAAGATTTTACTTAGAAACTTGACACCGAGTCCGCTTTCCGGCTCATTAATTTAGGCTCAAAACTGAGCTTTACGTACGTAATTTTGAGCTTATCTTAAATTAAAAAACAGATGGAGAATTTAGTATCTAAAGAGAAAGCGCCAGCCACAAAGACGTCGGGCATAGACTATATTATAGATTCCGTGATCAAAAAGCTTAGTGCTCACAACGTGTACGAACAACATCTAAAAATTTTAGATGTTGGAGTAGGGGACGGCTATGCATCACTGCGCTTTGCTAAATCCGGTTTTGATGTTACCGCTTTAGGTCTTAATATAGATTCTTATCTGGAGCGTGAAAAGGCTGAAGCGCTAGGCATAGTATTGCACGAGACAGATTTTGATGCTTTTAATACTGAAGAGTCCTACGACCTTATATGGGCATCTCATGTAATGGAGCATGTTCCAAACCCGGGCAAGTTTATAGAAAAAGCTGCAAGCCTTCTCAAAGATGGCGCCATCCTGGCTTTGTCCTTACCTCCTTACAAGCCCTTTGTCGTAGGGGGTCACAAAGTTACTTCGTGGACTGTAGGGCAGCTTATGTACTTTTTAGCACATTATGAATTTGATGTATTAAACGGGCATTTTATAAACTATGGGTATAATGTTAGCGCAATAGTCCAAAAAAATACTAAAGTGACCAAGCCGGCGTTAATGCATGATAATGGGGATATAGAAATTCTAGTTGAAAACAGGCGTTTGCCTGAGTTTTTTAAGCAGGGGATTTATGGAGACTTTTTATCTTATAATTGGGTGGAAGAATTGCCGATGTCAATACGTATATCACATTTCTTTAAGCTTATCCGTGGCTCTATTAAAGCAAGAATCAAATCTTTCCCTCAAAAGTTTAGAAGCTTTTAATATCCTCTCTGAAATTTAATCAGAGTAGATTAGATATACAATTTTCTTATTTGGTGGCGACGGGTTGAAATCATATTTTTTTATCTTCAGCTTAAAAGCCTCCTTTGCTATGTTATAATTTCAAGCATGAAAAGATATGCAAAAAATTTGAAAAAATATTGTCGCTTAGCGGATTATATCGGCGCCTCCCAGATATATCTTAGAGACAATATCTTGCTTGAAAGAAAACTTAAAAAAGAAGACATCAAACCAAGGCTTTTAGGACATTGGGGTACGGTCCCGGGAATCAATTTGATTTACGGAACTTTAAACATTGCCATAAAAGAAAACCCGGACTTTGATTTTATGTACATAGTGGGTCCGGGACACGGGTATCCGGGTTATCAAGCCGGAGTTTTTATTGATGGGTCTCTTTCACATTTTTATCCCGACAAGGTGCCTTACAGCAGAGACGGCCTTAAAGAAGTAGTATACAAATTCTCTGTACCGTATGGCTTTCCCTCACACCTTAACCCGGAATCTCCCGGGGTAATACTTGAAGGGGGGGAGCTTGGGTATTCTTTGTCCGTTGCTTACGGAGCGGCGCTTGACAGTCCCGAGCTTATAGTTGCCACTCTTGTAGGAGATGGAGAGTCCGAAACAGGGCCTTTGTCCGGCGCATGGCAACTTAATAGATTTTTAAACCCGGCAAGAGACGGAGCGGTTCTGCCTATTTTACATTTAAATAACTACAAGATTTCCGGGCCTACAATTTTCTCCAGCTTCAGCAAAAAAGAAATCATGGATTATTTTAAGGCCTTGCATTATGACCCTATATATGTAGATTACGATGATGGTAATTTACACGAGGATATTCTTTCGGCGATGGAGAAGGCCATATCCAAGATCAAATTGGAGAAGTCTCTGGCGCGTAAAAATAATCTGAACAAGCCGCGCCCACCGATGATAATACTCAAAACCCCCAAAGGCTTGGGAGCGCCAAAGAGCTTAAACGGCATAAAAATAGAAGGGAACAGCGCTTCTCACCAAGTAGTTTTTAAAAATCCCAAAAGTAACGAGCAAGAGTTGGAAGCTCTGGAGACTTGGCTCAAGTCTTACAAAGTTGAAAAACTCATAGATTTTGATGAAAAAGACGGGTCTTTAATTTTAGATTCGGAGATAGAAGCTATACTACCTGAAGATGACAGAAGTCTGGGGCGCAATATCTACGCAAGGCGAGGTGCGCAGAAGCTAAGTCTGCCGGGTATATACGAGCACTTGGAAAAGCTGGACAATGTTTGTGATATAAGCGGTTGTGACAGCATGCAGAAAGCCGGAATTTATATGAGAGAATTGTTTAAAGAAAACCCTGGAAGCTTTAGACTCTTCTCTCCGGATGAGACCTATTCCAATCATTTACAAGAGGTATTTAAAGTTAGCTCGCGCGCTTGGCAGTGGCCTGTTAATCCTTGGGAGAAGGATTTATCCAAAGACGGGAGGGTCATGGAGCTATTATCCGAGCATGAGCTTTTTGGTATGATGCAAGGCTATACCTTGACGGGTAGATACGGATTTTTTGTAAGCTACGAGGCTTTCGCCGAGATAGTAAGTTCCATGATGGAGCAGTATTTAAAGTTTATAAAATTTGCCCGGAAAGTAGCATGGAGAGACGCGGTGCCATCAATGAATGTCATTTTAAGTTCTCTGCTGGAGAGGCAAGACCATAACGGATTTTCTCACCAAAGCCCGTCTTTTGTTGCAGCGGCTTTGGATAAGGATTTGGATTTGGTAAACGTATATTATCCAGCAGATCAAAATGTCATGATGCACACCCTGGAGGAAGTTTTAGACTCGCGCAATAAATTAAATATTATTGTTGCCGGCAAGCACATGAAAAATCTCTATCTAGATATGGACGAGGCGCGCAGGCACGTGCATGCCGGTGCAAGTATCTGGGAAGATTTCTCAGAAGATGACCCACATGCTGTCATAGCAACAGTTGGGGACTACGTAACGCGCGAGACTATAGAGGCGGTCAAGATATTTAAAAACTTAATGCCACACATACGCTTGCGCTTTGTGAACTTTAATAAGCTGGATATACTGGCGGAAGAGGACAAGTCCAATATAGACTTTTTATTAACGCCTGACAAGCCGGTACTCTTTAACTATCACGGCTATCCAAGCACTTTAAAGAAATTACTCTTTGGAGTGGTAAAATACAGACGTGTTATCATAAATGGATACCGAGAGATAGGAAGTACCACAACACCGTTTGATATGCTGATGAGAAATGGTATATCTCGCTTTGACACTGTCAAAGATTTGTCCACTCTTTTAAAGCGTTACGGGCAAATAAGTTACGATGAGCATGATGAAATTACTGTAGCCATGAATAGGAGATTGAAAGAGGCTAAAGATTATGCAACTAATCATTTTGATGACCTGCCTGAACTTAAATTTGAAGATTGATTATGAAATTTTTAGTTGTAAATTCGGGCTCTACCGCGGTTAAATATTCACTCTTTGACGAGGATTCTCTTAAGGAGCAAAGAGTCTTTTCAAGGAAAGACGAAGGTTTTTCAATTGAAGAGAAGGGTTTTATAGATAGACTCAATCCGGACTACGTGATTTTTAGAGTTGTTCACGCTCTGGATAAAGTCAACACTCGTTTCATCAATGAGGAAACATTGCAAGATATAAAGCTTGCTACGAGCTTTGCACCCTTGCATAATACTATATTGCTGGAATTACTGAATTATTTTTCTTTAAAATTTAAAAGCACCAAGCTTATAGCAGTTTTTGATTCTGAATTTCACAAGGGCTTGCCGGCAAAGGCATATACATACCCAATAGCTAAAAACTTAAGGGAAAAATATAAAATACGCAAATACGGCTTTCATGGTTTGGCGATTGAATCTGCTTTGGAAGAATTAAGAAAAATAAATAAGGGAGTTTTACCTGAGAAAATAATAGTGCTGCACGCAGGTGGCGGAGTTTCGGTGTCTGCCATAGAGAATTCTGTGTCTGTTGACACCAGCATGGGGCTTACTCCCACAGATGGAATAATGATGCTTACGCGAAGTGGTACTATTGACCCTGAGCTGGGACGAGTTTTGGAAGAAAAAGAAAACCTTTTACCTTCCGAGGTCTCCAGAATACTGAATTTTGAGTCCGGCTTTTACGGCATGACTGGCTCCAAAGATAGTAAGGAGATTATAGAAAAAGCCCAAAAAGGCATTGAGCCATATTTTTCCGCTTACGAACTTTTCCTTTATGAATTAAAGAAGACTATTTTTGCTTATTATGGAGTACTTTCCGGGCTGGACATTTTGCTTTTGTCAGGTGGCCTGGCGTATAAGAACGAATATTTTGCAGATGATTTGTACGAGGAGATAAAGTTTTTGGGGATTAAAAGAAACGATATTTTAAAAGTCAAGGTTAACGAGGAGGCTTTGATGATTAAAAAAGCCAGGCGGATAATAAAATAAATAAGACACAGTAAAACAGCCTGCCCCCGCGCGCAAAGCGCGCGGGGGCAGGCTGAGCCACATTGACGAGTATTTGTACTTGTGTTAAAATTCTCGGCATGAATTGGGCGGAGTTTCCGGTGTATTTAAGTTTGTTTTTGTCGCTTTATACGCTGACGCTCTTTTTTATTGCCTTTTTTGAAGAAATGGAAAAAGAAAAACTAGCGCAAGACAAGCTGCAGTATTATCCAAGGGTGGCAGTGATAGTGCCGGCTTATAATGAAGAGGACACAATAGAAGCCACAGTCAATTCTCTTTTAGCTTTGGATTATCCGAAAGACAGACTTAAAATATATGTGGTCAATGACGGCTCCAAAGACAGGACTTGGGAAGTTCTGCAATCTTATAAAGATGATAAGCAAGTGGCTCTTTTAAGTAAAGAAAACGGTGGCAAAGCAAGTGCCATGAATTTCGCTTTTGAAAGGCTAGAGGCCGGCACTGAACTGGTGGGAATTTTAGACGCAGACTCTTTTGTGAAGAAAGATGCCTTGCTTGAAGTGGTTAAGAAATTCCAAGAAGATTCAAAATACTCTGCCGTTACTCCCGCCATTAAAATTTATAACCCCAACAAAATTATCCGCTTTTTGCAAAATGCGGAATACAATCTGTCAGTTTGGCTAAGAAAATCTTTTGATAATCTTGGGACTATTTTCATCATACCCGGGCCTTTTTCTTTTTATAAAAAGGAAGCTCTTGATGTTGCCGGTCTGTGGAAGCACGCTCACGGTACCGAGGACTTGGAGATGGGCTTGAGATTTCAAGAAATTGGATTAAAAATTGCAAATACTTCCAAAGCTGTGGTGTATACCGTATCTCCCAATACGGTATACAAACTATACAAACAGCGCTTGCGTTGGACATATGGCTTTTTAAACAATGCTTGGGACTACCGATTTTTATTTTTCAATCCCGAAAAGGGCGCTCTGTCTTTCTTTGCTTTGCCTGTTTCTGTTTTGAGTATAGTTTTTGCCCTTTATATTTTCTTTTATGGTGTTTATACACTAATAAAGACCATTATAGAAAAAATTTTAAATATATATGAGTTTGGACTTAGCTTATCTTTGCCGGATTTTTTCTACTGGAATTTCAGCTTGACTCTTTGGCTTGCGATAATACTTATTTTTTCAGCTTTTGTTGCCACCATTATGGGTGACAAGGCGACTAATGAGCGCAATTTGCGCTTTAAAGACCAGCTGGCTTATATATTTTTGTATGGATTTATAGCGCCTGTTTGGCTGTCAGTAGCTCTTTATAAAACAGTTCGTGGACAGTCCGTAAAATGGGTAAAGGTTAATAAATAATAATTATATGGGAATTAAAAAATATATTTATGCTTTCATAATATCTCTACTTATTTTATTTTTGGGAGTATATCTGGTAAATAGCATAACCGATCGCAAGCTAAATACGGTACGAGAATTGGAGACCGGAATAGCCATTAATATTTTGTCTTTAGAGACGCAATTTGCGCTTTTGCAAGAGGTTAGCTGCAAGGATATAAGTCAGAATATTCTGTCCAAAGAGCTTGATGCTCTGGCTCACAAGTTGCAATTTATGGAGGAGAGTGTAGATGCTAACAATGAAGAAATTCGTAGGTTGAAGAAATATTATTCTCTATTGGAAATCAAAGATTTTATATTAATGAAGAAAATAAACGAGCGTTGCGGAAAAGATTTGCATTTTGTCTTATATTTTTACTCAAATGAAGGTGACTGCAAGGACTGTAAAAAACAAGGCAAGGCATTGGTGCAGGTCTTGAAAGAACGAGATAATTTAAGAGTTTATAACTTTGATTACAATCTTGACTTGTCAGCCACTGAGACTCTTAAAAAAATATATAATGTAAGAAGGCCGCTACCGGCTCTTGTGCTGGATGGTAAATTATATCGAGGCTATACAAAATATGAAGATTTGATAAGCTTAATTCCTGAGGGCGACCAATATGCTGAAGACGAGAGCGAGCTGGATAAAAACTTGGAAACGCAAGATGCAAAGTAGAGTTCAATTTGGATATTTAAAATATTTTTAGTATAATCAAGCTCATGTCAGATATAAAAATAAACCCAATAGTTAGTGTAACAAGAGAGATAGTAAATATTTTTGATAGCTTGGGTTTTTCGGTCGCTGAAGGTCCCGAAATAGAGACCACGGAGTTTAACTTTGACAGGTTAAATGTACCGAAAGAGCATCCGGCTCGCGATATGCAGGATACTTTCTATACAAAAGATGGCAGGGTATTACGTACACATACCTCAAGTGTGCAAGCACGTTATCTAAAAGAACACGGCGCACCGGTAAAGATCGTGGTACCTGGTAGAGCTTTTCGGAATGAGGCCACAGACGCTACGCACGAGGCACAGTTTAATCAGTTCGAGCTTTTGCATGTAGATGAAGGAATAAATTTTGCGCAATTGCGATATGTTATGATTGAATTTTTCAAGCGCTTTTTCAACTCAGAAGTGGAGCTTCGTTTGCGCCCAAGTTTTTTCCCTTTTGTGGAGCCGGGTGTAGAGGTGGATGTAAAACTTTTGGGAGACAATATACCGGACAGGCTTCGCGATAAATGGATAGAAGTACTTGGTGCCGGTATGGTGCATCCAAATGTTTTGTCATTTGCCGGTGTAGATACGGACAAATATACAGGTTATGCTTTAGGTGGTGGTATAGATCGCTTTGCCATGCTTAAATTTGCCATAGAAGATATACGCAATTTCTACTCCCCGGACCTTCGCTTTTTGGAGCAGTTTAGTATTAAGGATTAGTTGTTTATGAAGATATCATTGTCAGAAATAAGAGAGCTTTTGGGTAAGGACTTGAGTCGCAAGCAACTAGAAGAGGCTTTCGGTCTGCATTCTTTTGAAATTGAGGATATAGAAGAAATAGAGGGCGACACGGTAATAGATTTAGATGTTTTGCCTAACAGAAGCTCGGACGCCTTGTCTGTTTTAGGCTTGGCGCGTGAATTGTCAGCAGTGCTGGACATACCTCTTAAAGATGATTTACTGAAAAAGCCACTGCCTACTTTTAATGAAGCAGACGCGCTAAAAGCACAGATAGACGAAGGATCTTCTGCAACAGTGTATGGAGTGGCGCAGATAAACGGCGTGGAAGTGAAAGAGTCTCCGAAATGGTTGCAAAACTTTCTAATAAAGCAAGGGCAAAAACCCATTAATAATCTTGTTGATGCTACAAACTATGTACTTTTCTTTTTGGGTCAGCCGACGCATGTTTTTGATGCCGACAAAATAAGCGGAGATAATAAAATTATAGCCGTGCGCCCTGCTCGCGCGAACGAAAGAATTACGACACTTGACGATAAAGAATATGAGCTTGATGATACTGTATCTGTTATATATGACGCGGGCTCTGATAATAAAGAAGCTCTCGCCCTGGCCGGTATAAAAGGTGGCAAACACGCGGAGCTGGACTTAAATACAAAAAATATAATCTTAGAATCGGCTCGATTTGACCCTACTGCAACTCGTCTTGCCTCTAAAAAATTGGCTTTGCGTACAGATGCTTTGAAGCGTTTTGAAAATGACATACCGGATCTTTTGCCTTTTTACGGCATGGACTTGTTGATAAAAACCATTCAAGAAATAGCCGGTGGGGAGCTAGTCTCAGTATCTTTTGCACAAATTAAAGAGCCCAGAGAGAACCCAAAGATTAAACTTGAGCTGGAAAAAATAAATAAAAGACTTGGAACGGATTTCACGATGGATTATGTAAAAGATACTCTTAGACGACTTGATTTTGAGATGGAAGATGACTATGCGCGTGCGCCATGGTGGAGGACCGATATAGGAATTTTAGAAGACATATCCGAAGAGATTATTCGTATTTACGGTTTAAATAATATAGCTCCTCAGCCACTCCCTAAGACTAACGCGAAGAGAGATTTGCTAAAAAGTTTTTATTGGTCAGAGAAAATACGCGATTTTTTGACCAAAAAAGGCTTCGTAGAGCTTACAAACTCAAGTCTTCAAGACAAGGGTGAACTTGAGCTTGCCAACTCTCTTGCCAGTGATAAGAACTTTTATCGCGACAATTTGAGATATCAAGTGCTAAAAGCCCTTGATAAAAACGAGCCTAATGCGCCCCTGCTTGGTATTTATGATGCTTTTAAGGTCTTTGAGATAGGAAATGTTTATAAAGATGGAAAAGAGTATAGCAGTGTATGTATCGCAATACGCCCTGTGGCAAAGAAAAAGCGCGAGGCGCGCGCCGAGCAACTGCTCTTGGATTTGAAAGTTGAGTTTGAGAAAAGTTTTGGCGTAGTTTTACCGGATTCACAAGAGTCTGGTCTTTTGGAGTTTCCTTTGGATTTGCTTTTTGAACTCCCTATGGAAGAGGAATACCCCAAGCTACCGACTTTAAAAGATTTAAAATATAAAGCCTTTTCGCAATTTCCTTTTATGCTTCGTGATATAGCGGCATGGGCAGACAGCAAAGACGCAGAAGAGACAATGCGAGAATTAATAAAAAAGCATGCCGGAGAGCTTCTAAGGAGAATTGACAAATTTGATGAATTTGAAAAAGATGGAAAAGTTTCAATAGCTTTGCACATAGTCTTCCAAGCAGATGACAGAACACTTACCGATGAGGAGGTGGGGGAGATAATGCAAAAGATAGAAAGAGATTATGCAGAAAGTGGCTTTGAGGTACGCTAGCAAGGGTTGTCTTTAGAGTGAGTTTATAAAGAGCGCGTTTTTGGCAAAGCCAAAAACGCGCTGCTGTTTTTTAAAAATAAACTTTTTACTTTTTGGATATCTCTTCCTTTGCCAATCTTAAAGATGGCCAGTCTAATTCACCATGTAAGAATCTTAAGCTTATTTTATTTCTCAGCTCAGCTATGATTTCACTGAGTTGCTCGATAAAATCTTGGTCTGTAATATATTCAGCGCCATAATCGTAACGGCGGGAATGTCTTGTCAAGAGTTCATAAAGTTTATCTATGGAATCCCATACATCATTTAAGTCTCCAGTTTTAAGTGATGCAGCGTCTCTTTTTTTACTTAAGAAAGCAAGCCAAGACCGAGACTCAGAGGCACTGTCTTGCTTTTTCATCTTTGCTCCGTGGCAAGACCCTGTTTTTTTGAGCGGACACCGGTAGCACTGCGCGACAAGGTCAGTAAATTGACAGACTTTGCCTTTGTATCCAAATAAAGACTCTAGGTGCCCAAGGTAAACTCTGGCTTCTTTATTTATGTCTTCAGGGCTCTTGGGTATATAGCCTTTTTTATATGCGGAAAGTATCGCTTCAAATTCTCTCAAATCAGAAATCAAATTCCAAGCCTTTTCGCCTAAGTCGTGTAAAAACAATATCTCTTCAGATTTAAATTTCTCCATACTTTAAAAATTAACTAATTACAATACCTGCTTTATACACCCGAAAATCATTTGTGTCAAGAGAAAAATGCGACAGACGAAGCCTGTCGCATTTTTCTAATTAAGCCGTATTAAGAGCTTTTTGCAAGTGGTAAAGAGGCGCTCTTCGTGCTATAATTTAGCAGTATAAATTAAATAAATAGATAAATATGGCAGCAAAGAAAGCAAAAAGCAACTACGGAGCCGACTCGATTACAGTTTTAGAAGGATTGGAAGCGGTGCGCAAACGTCCGGGAATGTATATCGGTACCACCGGGGTTGAAGGCCTTCATCATCTTATCTGGGAGGTTTTTGACAACTCTCGTGATGAGGCAATGGGTGGCTTTGCAAACAGAATTGAAGTGGCGCTTCTGCCCGGTAATCGCATCCGTGTGGCCGACAACGGTCGCGGTATTCCGGTAGACAAGCACAAAAAGACCAAAAAATCAGCATTAGAAACAATTATGACGGTATTGCACGCCGGTGGTAAGTTTGGCGGAGAGGGCTATAAATACTCAGGCGGTCTTCACGGAGTTGGTGTTTCCGTTGTGAATGCATTGTCCACGTATGTTCGTGCGGAAGTACACCGAGACGGAGCAAGATTTGTCCAAGAGTATAAAAACGGAGGTAAGCCTGTGTCGGCTATCAAAAAATTAGGCAAATCAGATCGCACGGGAACCATTATCAGCTTTGAAGCAGACCCGGAGATTTTTCCTAAAATTGAATATTCTTTTAAAAAGATAATAGACCACTTGCGTCAGCAGGCGTATCTTGTACCGGAACTTTTGATAACGGTTATAGATGCACGCGACTTTGAAGGCAAGATAGATGACACGAGTGTTTATTGGATAAAAGACCTGGGACTGGACTTGCACTCGATGAGCTTTTATTTTGAGGGAGGACTCAAATCTCTGGTAGCTTTCCAGAACCGACATCAAAAAGCTTTACACAAAAATATTTTCTACACATCAGGAGAGCAAGATGGTGTATTGGTAGAAATAGCTTTGCAGTATATAGATGATATATCGGCTCGTATCAGCGCTTATGCCAACAATATATACAACCCCGAGGGTGGTATGCATGTCACCGGATTTAAAACAGCACTTACAAGAACAATAAACAACTACATAAAGAAAAACAATGGCAAAGAGAGTTTCACCGGTGACGATGTTTTAGAAGGGCTTACGGTTGCCATTTCCGTAAAGATGGAGGAGATACAATTTGAAGGCCAAACCAAAGCCAAGTTGGGTTCTGTTGAAGCCCGCAGTGCCACAGAAGCGGTATTTTCAAAGGCTTTTGCGGACTTTCTGGAGGAGTACCCTAACGATGCTAAAGCCATAGTACAAAAAGCCACTTTGGCAATGAAAGCTCGCAAGGCGGCAAAGGCTGCAAAAGAGTCGGTACTGCGAAAAGGTGCGCTTGAAGGCTTGGCTTTGCCGGGAAAACTGGCGGACTGTCAAACGCGTAAGGCAGAAGACGCCGAGCTTTTCATAGTAGAGGGGGACTCTGCGGGCGGTTCAAGCAAGCAAGGGCGTGACAGAAAAACTCAGGCGATTTTACCGCTTCGCGGAAAGATTTTGAATGTAGAGCGCGCGCGTCTGGATAAGATGCTTGCAAATAATGAAATCAAAGCCCTTGTAGTGGCGCTTGGGACGGCAATAGGCGACACCTTCAATATAGACAAATTGCGCTATCATAAAATAATAATAGCAACTGATGCCGATGTTGACGGAGCGCATATTCGTACGCTTTTGATGACATTGTTTTATAGATATTTTAAGCCGGTCGTAGAGGGGGGCTATCTTTACATAGCTCAGCCACCTCTTTATAAAATTAAAAAAGGCAAAGAAATATTTTATGCATATACTGAAGAAGAAAAGCAAAAACTGGCGGGAAATGAAGAAGGAATATCAGTTCAAAGATATAAGGGTCTCGGTGAGATGAACCCCGAGGAGCTTTGGGAGACTACAATGGATCCTGAAAACAGGCTCTTAAAACGAGTCACCATAGAAGACGCCCAAGAAGCAGACAGGACATTTGATACGCTTATGGGAACGGATGTATCAGCTCGCAAGAGTTTTATACAAAGCCACGCAAAAGAAGCGGAGATAGATGTCTAGAATAAATAAGAACTAAGATATAAAATAAGAAATAAAATAAGAAATCAGAAAAAGCCCCGGGCTGCCATAGGCAGCCCGGGGCTCGATTTTTACATATATTTTAATTTACTGTAGCTGTTCGTCGGGTTATTATAGAAGATAATACTCTAAAAGCTAGAGGGTCGCCTGCGATCAGGCGGTTTCTTAGTTGTTCCAAAATAAGACGAGTATTTGCATTGTACGGTAGTAGTCCAAAATATCTCTCAGGTTCGTTTGCTACATAAATGGTATTTGCTATTTTACCGGTATCGGGATTCCATAATGGACTTGAGATCCCATTCATTCTTATATTAGTTCCAAGTTCCGCACTGTGTAAAGGGAAAGTAACTCCCCGTTCTTTTGTTTGTTTAGCTCGTACCGAATATTTGACTACTGACATATTAAAGCCGGGGTTATTAAGGTTACAACGCCTACCCCAGGGGTTGTCTAATCTGTATATGAATGCTCCATTGTACCTGGCTAAGTCTTTTACTGTAGATATAATTGGGGTTTTCCCAAGTAACCCTTCCGGGCTGATGACATTGACACCTACTTGATTGGCGAAATACATTAACTCATCTTCTGTTGCTAAATTTCCATTTGGGTTATATATATGTTTGTATTTGTAGTTGTTCCATACTCATTATATTTTTTAAAATTGTTAATTATTTATTATTGTTAATAAACACTAATTTCTTTACTTGCGTTGTTGTTTATCTCGTTTAGCTCGTGTATAAGATTTTGAGGATCTACACTTATCAAAATGCTTGAATTGCCCTTTTTCGGATTATAAATCCTCAGTGTGTAGTAGCGACCGGAACAAGGCGGGATAGCAGCTTGCGCCTTGGAAGTGTAAAGCTGACCGTCCAGTTTCGGAAGCAGAGCCTGGAAATACCAAGCAGGCGAAGTTTTGTTACCGTTGTTGGATACTGTAAATTTTACCGTTATAATATCTGAAGAGCTGAAACTGGTCTTGCTTATGAAGTTGCCACTTGGTGTTTCAACTCCAACTCTTAGATTGTGTACAGCCAAATCCGGCTTGCCGTATATTTTACTTTCGCATTTGTTTGGCTGAGAGTTTAGTCTTGGGCTTCTAGCGTCATTTGAGACCGTGCCTTCTTTTCCGGAACTTGCTGTATTAGAGCTGCTATTGTTATTAGTGTCAGGATTGTTAGAAGCTAGCTCTTCTTCATTTTCTTCTCCTTCGTTTGCACCTGTGTCGGGCTCAGGAGAGTCAGCTGCCACATTGCTGTTTTTAAGCGTGATTTTTTCTATGTCCTTGTATTTCTCTCCTTTGGCATTTGTATAAACAATAGCCAGTACGAGCTCATGCATAGCTTTATTGCCATTTTGTGCTTTTATTTTTAGAGATTTGCTTGATAGCGGCATATTGTACGGCGTGTTGCATGGGAGAGTTTTATAAGATTTTGAAAGGTCATCGTAAATATCCAGTACAATACCTTCCTCGCATTTGTATATAAAAGATACAGTGCCGTCTTCAGCATTACCTTCAAGTTTCCAGCTTATATTGAGCTCTTCGCCCGGATTTATTTCGGCTTTGTCAAGATGCATAGATACACCGGGCTCGCCCTTAAAGGATGAGAAAAGTCCCAAATCACCTATGGCGCGTGGTGCAAATTTGACTATTTGTATACCACTCCAGATAGCCACCACAAAAAGTAGAGCAAAGGCCAAAATAGCAAAAATATTTGCCGGACTAGTTTTTTGTGCGTCACTCATATTACTTTAATTTTATTAATTGATAATACCTACTTATAGATATTCTTTAATATATTACCATTAAAGATACTATTTGTCAATAGTATTAGTCTGAGATATTGACATATCTATATATAGTGTGGTATAATACGAGAGATGAGTAATAAAATTTACATAAGAGTTTTTGTAGCGGTTTTTGCCTTATGGCTGTCTGTAACCAGTTTTGCGACAGCTCTGGCTATGTCTGTGCAAAACCCCGGGCTTTTGGCGGCCGCTTTTGTCAATGATAAACCAAGTGAAGATGTTTTCAAAGATCCGAAATGGCTGAAGGATTTTGACAAAAGCATAGACTCGGCTGATACATTAACGTTGTCTTATTCTTTGGGTGGTTATGCGCAAAATGTAAGTCAAAAAAGTGGAGATAAGTTTCGCAGAGCTAATCTGGCAAGTGCCGGAAGCTCTTACCGTGCAGACAAAGCCTCAAGCAAAAAGACTGTTTTGCCTGTAAAAATTTATATACAGGATTTGGACAGAAAAATCAAAGTAGACAACCCGCAAAGCACAAAAATCTCCGATTTAAATGCGGGCTTAAAAAAGGCGGTACTTAGATACCCGGGAACAGCTACCTTAAATGAATCCGGGCGAAACATGCTTATATTTGGGCACAGCTCACACCTTCCTATAGACAAAGTCTTTAACAAGATGTACAGAGCCTTTAACGGAATAGAAAAGCTTAAAAAAGGAAGTAAAATATATCTTTACGGGGATGATGGCAAAACTTACGTGTATAGTGTATATAAAGTAAGCAGAAAAAGCGCGAACAATGACGTAGTCTATATCGCTACAAAGGAAAAGAACTTGACACTTATAACCTGCGATAACTTTGGAGCCAAAGAAGACAGATGGGTAGTTGAAGCTCGTTTTGAGTATAGTAAATAATTAGAATGATGAATGATTTTTTAAAGCTCCCGAAGGCGAAGCCTTCGGGAGCTTTAATTATACAGTTAAAAGATATTCAAAAACTTTATTTATATTTCTTATAATGTAAAATATAGGTATGAAAAAAGTTTTCTCGGTACTGGCATTTTATTTATTGTTTTTCTCGCTGACTTATGCGCAGGTGGTTTTGGATTCAGAGGACATATACAGCAGTGAGATATTTGATACCACTTACAATTCTGCAGATCTATACAGTTCTTTTTTTGTTTGGGCGTTATTTGCAAGCTCCGTTATATTTTTTGCAATCTTTTGGTTTAATAGAAAGTACCTTTGGACTATTTTGACTGGGGGAAAAGAGAGGGTGGAGCTTGATATTTTAGACCAACAGCTTTCTGTTTCAAAGATTCAAAATAAAACTGCTTCTGAAAAAACAAATCAAGAAGCAGACAAAAACTCAAAAAAAGATTTTGGAAGAAGCGAAACTGAAATTATTTATTCAGACAGTACAATTCACGACCTTAACCCGGAAATTCCTGAGCAGGATTACAAGAAGCCAAAATTAAAAATAGTAATTTCAGACTCAGGCCCAAAGCTGGTTTTTGACTAAATCTATTTTTTCTCCAGTATTTTAACGGCATCCAAGAGAATACTTTTTTCATTATTTCGATTATTTAATTTGCCTTTCACTACTACAGTTTGGTCTTCTCTTAAAATATCTTTATATTTTTCAAATTTTTCAGGAAATACGGCGGCTTCTATACTGTCGCGCTTATCCGAAAGGCCGACAAAAGCCATTTTTTCTCCTTTTTTGGTTAAGATGGTTTTTATATAATCTATAACAGCGGCAAAGGTAACCGAGGCATTATTTTTGGCGAACTTTTTGATTTTCATGATATCACGCTTACCCTCGAGCATATCATCAAAGGCTTCAAGAGGGTGTCCGGATACGTAAAGTCCGAGCAGTTCTTTTTCCCATTTGTATTTTTG
This sequence comes from Patescibacteria group bacterium, assembly GCA_015489565.1. GTDB lineage: Bacteria > Patescibacteriota > Minisyncoccia > Phycocordibacterales > UBA2100 > S143-145. The sequence continues at coordinate 18,430 of WFZM01000003.1, forward strand.
TAGCGGGGAAAGGGGCTCAGCCTCTTCAAGATGAAGCGCACCCAGGTCTGTATCGCCAAACAATGATGCTTGTCCGGAACCTCCACTCATTTCTCTTGATTCCTTGTTGTAAAGCAAAAGCTTGTCTAAATTGGCGAGCATTTTAGAGCGCGACTCAAAACGGTCCAGCGCGCCGGCTTTTATAAGCGCTTCTACGGCGCGTTTGTTCAGGTTGCGGTCTTGCACTCTGGACAAAAAGTCTTCAAGGGATTTGTAAGGACCGTTCTTTTTCCTTTCTTCCACTATGCTGTGCGCAATCGCTTCCCCAAAGTTCTTAATTGTAACGAGTCCGAAGCGAATTTTATTTGAATTTGGCACTACTGAGAAATCTTCAAAAGACTCATTTATGTCTGGGGGAAGAATCTGAATATTCATTTTTTCACACTCTTCTATAATTTCAGCTATTTTTTCAACTTCGCCCGAGTCGGCCGTAAGTAAGGCAGACATGTACTCAAGAGGATAGTTGGCTTTCATGTACGCCGTACGATAAGCAAGGTTGCCGTAGCTGGCAGAGTGTGCTTTGTTAAATCCGTAGGCGGCGAAAGTCTTGATTTGCTCCCAGAGCTCATTTACTGCTTTAGGGCTCATGCCATGCTCTATGCAACCTTTTTTAAATTTATCTTCTTGTGCCGCCATCTCTTCGGGTATTTTTTTACCCATGGCCTTGCGGAATTTGTCGGCCTCACCCCAAGAATATCCTGCCAACTCTACCGCGATAAGCATGATATCATCTTGGTAAATCAAAATACCGAAAGTTGATTTAAGATATTTTTCAAGCTGTGGGTCCACGTAAGTAACTTTAGACGGGTCGCGCTTGCGCTCAATGTAGTCCGGGATAAATTCCATAGGTCCCGGACGGTAAAGCGCCACCATGGCGTTAATATCGTGAATGTTTGTTGGCTTAAGTTCCATCAGGTAGCGAGTCATTCCCGCCGATGACAGCTGAAATACTCCCATGGTGCGTCCTGCAGAGAGCATACGATATACTCTTTCGTCATCAAGCGGAATTTTATCTATATCTATATCTATGCCATGAATCTTTTTTACTCTTTTTACAGTGTCTGCCAGTATGGAAAGGTTTTTAAGTCCCAGAAAGTCATATTTTAAAAGCCCGGCATCTTCCACAGCATGCATATCATACTGTGTAATGGTCTTACCTTCACCCTTAGGGTCAAGCTGGAGGGGAACGAAATCTACCGCCTCGGTAGGAGCGATAACAACTCCGGCGGCGTGGATTCCGATGTGGCGAGCGTTCCCTTCTATTTTTTGTGCTTGATCAAGTATTTCGTGCGTTTCCGGGTCGTTTTCATATGCTTCTTTAAGCTCGGGTTCTTGCTCAAGAGCTTTAGCTATGGAGACTGAAAAACCTTGCGCACCACCCGGGATAAGCTTTGCAATACGGTCGCCGACAGAGTAGGAGTAGCCAAGCGCACGAGCAACGTCGCGTACGGCGGCACGTGCTTGCATGGTTCCAAAAGTTCCTATTTGAGCGACTTTTTCCACGCCGTATTTTCTGCGCGCATAGTCTATCATATCGTCTCGGCGGTTGTCGGCCATATCCATATCTATATCAGGGGCAGAAGGTCTTTCCGGATTTAAAAAGCGCTCAAAGGGAAGGTTAAAATCCATCGGATTTACGTTTGTAATACCGATTAGGTATGATACAAAAGAGCCGGCAGCTGAACCGCGAGTGTTTGTAAATATACCGGCAGATTTTGCATAATTAAGCAGGTCGGACACCACAAGAAAGTATGGAGAATAGCCTTTTACTTTAATAACATCCAGCTCGTAGTCCATACGCTCAAGTGCCTCTTTCGTTTTTTTAAGACCACGCTTTTCAAATCCGGCTAGCGCTTTTTCTTTTAGCATTTCGTCGTAAGTTTTTCCTTCTTCTTTGGGAAATTGCGGGAACGTCCAGTTCCCCAAGTCCAGCTCCAGGTTACATTTTTTGACAATCTCCTGGGTGTTTTCTATGGCTTCCGGAATATCTTGGAATTTCTCCAAAATTTCTGACTGGCTTTTAAATGAAAAATCATCCGGACGTTCCGCCTCATCGCCCATAAGAGTCTTGGCCTGACCGATGGCTATTACCAGCTCTCTTGCAAAGTTATCTTCCGGCTTTAAATAATAAACGTCGTGCGAAGCCAAAAGCTTGGCACCGTGTTTTTTTGCAAAGTCCAGTAGTTTTTTTTGGAATTCTTTTTCACCCAGAAGTTCGTCATGTTTTGTTATTTCCAAATATAAGTCATCGGCAAAGATATCTTTGTAAAATTGGTAAATTTCTCCGGCTTTTTTAGTGTCGTTGTCTTTGAGCGCTTTGCTAGTTGTTGAGGAGAAGTGAGGTAATATGCAAATTAAGCCTTTGGAATACTGTTTTATCAGCTCTTTGTCTATGCGAGGGCGATAATAAAAACCCTCCAGAAAAGAAACGCTTACAAGGCGCATCAGATTCTTGTAACCGCTCATGTCTTTTGCAAGCAGGACGAGTCTATCTGTTCTGTTGTCTATTTTGAATTCTTTGTCCTTTATAGTTCGTGGCGCAAGGTAAAAATCAACGCCGATAATCGGCTTTATACCCGCTTTGCTGGCGGCTTTGTAAAACTCAATTGCCCCATACATATTTCCGGCATCGGTCAGAGCTAGCGCTTCTTGCCCATCATCTTGAGCCGCTTTTATAAGTTCGGGTATTTGCGGAAGGGCTTGCAATAGTGAGTAGTGACTATGCACATGCAAGTGTGTAAATTTTTGCGCACTCTTTTTTGACATGCAGATATTTTACCACAAAACTTTCACCCCGCCACTTGTCAATCTCAAAGCCGTAACTTTTAATTGTCCCCAGAAGTATTTTTATAAGAATTTAAGTACTGTAAAACCGAACTTGACTGCAAATAATCCTTGTGATTTAATACGCGGTATGTTTGAGGCAAGTAAAAAGAAATATGAAGGGCAGTCGGAATACCTCAGAGAAAGCAATTTCTATAGCTTCTTACATTCCTGTGCCAAAAGAGCAGCTTGTGAAGATTTTGATTTTTATGCCTTGCCGTTTTCTGTGGCCGGCAACTTTTTCTCTTTGCTCTGCGCTAAGCGAGCTAAGGGCGTAAAACTTAGTGATTTTGAACCGGTGCTTAGCAAGGAAGAATTTGAAGAGCTATTAAAAAAAGCTTGGGAGCGTTATGAGGCCGGTCGCACTCAAAAAGAAGGGAAAAGACCGAAAATTAAGAAAGAAAAAAATGCCGCCAAAGAAGCGCGCAGAGTGGAACTAGATAAAATTTTTAGATCCATAGAAGCTAAAGAATATAGCCAAAGCGACTTAAAAGATTGGCTAAGCGCTCAAAAAGTGAAAGAAGATGATGAAGTAAATATAGCTTACAATACTATAAAATACAGAATTTTAGACTTTATTTTATGTAATGGCTTGGAGCCCGGCAAGTATATACGAAGAAAGCTAGTGATAGGCAATCCGCCGATTACTTATTTTAGTCGTGAAATTGTAGATATGGCTAAAAAAGCCGGCTATCTTAAAAATAACAATATACCAAAGGGTTGGCTTAGTGCTAAAAGGTTATCTGCAAGTTATGTTGGACGTCCAGAGACGATAGAGGGGGAGCTTATACAAATAGCTGAGTGTATCGCTCGTAGAGATGGAGCGGAAATAAATAAACTTTACGGGCGCTTTAGATCATCTAACGGCTTTTATGCGCTTCGATTTCATCCTGATGTGGTAGAGGAGGCCATTAAAAGGGCGGCTCTTATAAGAAAGAGAAAACAGGGTTTTTAGTCCCCGCTTTCTTTTTGTGGTTTGATTGTGTATAATCTTTCAAGGTCGCTTTTATTAGGCTTTATTAAATAAAATTTTAACTATGTCATCAAAAGAAGAAGTAATGGAGCAATATAAAGCTCAATTAGAAGAGCTTGGGGAGTCTGTTGACGCGGCTCTGCTTGACTGGGTTGTGGACCGTGTGGGTCCTGCAAATTACAACGACGACGGCAAGTTCGTTGCGTGTTCTGACGCAGACGAGAAAGACCGCGTTTTTACCGGTTTTGTTGGAGACGAGCTTGGTGAGACAGACAAAGAAAAGGGTATGGCGGCTATTGAGGCTGCTTGTGAGAAGATGGGTGCTATTAACCGCAAGTATCGCGCGGTTGTCTACTACCTTCTTGCAAAAGAATACGGATACAAAGTTTAGTTTTTGTATCTTTTTGAAAAGAGGATGGCACGCTTTACGTGCCATCCTCTATTTATTTTCCAGCAACTTCTACGAGGTTTAACCTCGTAGAAGTTTATAAATGGACTTTTGCTTTTAAAAAGGTATAATTTAACTA
>WFZM01000004.1 GCA_015489565.1 Patescibacteria group bacterium
ATATTTATATAAAAATAAAATGACGCTAAGCGACAAGGAAAAAGAAGCTTTAAAAAAAGAAGCTGCAGAAAAAAGCAGTATAGCTTTTTTGCTGGAGCAAATAAAAAATATAGAAAAGAAAAAGTCAGAATCCGAAGCTCTACTTGAAGATCCGGAAATGAAAGAGCTTGCCCAAGCGGAGCTTGAAGAGCTTAAAGTCCAAGAAGAAAATATATATTTGGAAATAAAGAAGGTCATAGATAAAGAAAAAGAGGAGCAAGAATTCCCAAATGAAATAACTCTTGAGCTTCGCGCAGGCGCAGGAGGTGACGAAGCTTCGCTTTTTGCATACGAGTTGGCCGACATGTACATAAAATATGCAGAAAAAAAGGGCTGGCAAGTGGCAGTTGTGGACGAATCAAGAAACGATCTGGGTGGATACAAAGAAGCCATATTTACAATAAAGGGTGAAGGAGTCTATAAGACCCTTATGTATGAGACCGGAGTACACAGAGTCCAAAGAGTGCCCTCCACGGAAAAACAAGGGCGCATACATACATCAACCGCTTCTGTCGCCGTTTTGCCCATATATAAACAAACTACGGTAGAAATAAAAGAGTCTGATCTTGAAATAGACTTCTTTAAATCCGGCGGAAAAGGGGGTCAAAATGTAAATAAAGTTGAAACTGCCGTCCGTATTACTCACAAGCCTACGGGCGAGGTGGTAAAATGCTCCGCAGAGCGTTCACAGCAAAGAAACAGAGAGAAGGCGATGCAAATGCTGGCGTCAAGACTTCAGCAAGCGGAAAACGAAAGGCTCGCCAAAGAAGCGTCGTCCGAGCGGAGCGCGCAAATAGGACGCATGGACAGGTCAGAGAAAATACGCACTTACAACTTCCCACAAGACCGCATAACAGACCACCGCATTAAAAAGAGCTGGTCAGGCATAGAAAAAGTCATGCAGGGAAATCTGGATGAAATTATAGAAACTCTGCACGAAGAGATGAGTAGAATTCAAAATTAAATTGTTGCATTTTTTTTAAAATATTGTATCATAGCGCGCATATGTCAAATAGTAATATAATAAAAGAACTTCAAGAAAAAGGAGCGCATTTTGCGTATTCCAAATCAAAGAGACACCCATCAGCGGCAAGCTATATTCTGGGACGCAAAGATAGTAAAGAAATTTTTGACCTGGAAAAAACACTTGAAAAAATGGATGAGGCTAAAAAACTTATCAAAGAAACACTTGAAGCTAAAAAAGATGTGCTTTTTGTGGGTACAAAAAATGAGGCTAAAGCAGCCGTAAAGAAAGTTGCAGAGTCTTTGTCCATGCCTTATGTAAATATTCGCTTTGTAGGTGGCACCATAACAAACTTCCCCGAGATTAAAAAGCGTTTATCAAGACTTTTGGACTTGGAGGCAAAATTTGCTGCCGGAAATTTGGAGGGTTATACCAAAAAGGAGAAGTTGCAACTTGAAAGAGAATTAAATAAACTCAACGAAAAGTTCGGGGGTATAAAGAAAATGAGTAGCTTGCCGGCCTTGCTTGTCGTGGTAGACCCAAAACATGAAGAGATAGCTGTTAAAGAAGCAAAAGACAAGGGTATCAAAGTTGTAGCTATAGCTAACAACGATTGTAACTATGATGAGTTGGATTTGGCAATACCTGCAAATGACAGCTCCAAAGATGCTATTGAATATATCTTGGATTATATTACTAAAAACTAACTAAAAATAATAAATTTAACTATCATAAGCCTATGAGCATAAGTTTGGATGATGTAAAAAAACTAAGAGAAGAAACCGGGGTTTCAATAATGCAATGTAAAAAAGCACTTGAGGAAGCTGACGGTGATTTTGAAAAAGCGCGTGTTATTTTGCGCAAAGTAAGCGCACAAATAGCGGAAAAGAAAGCTGACCGTGAACTTGGTGCCGGAGCGGTGCAAGCTTACGTACACGCCGGAAATACCGTAGCGGGTGTGGTTGTGCTATCTTGTGAGACAGATTTTGTTGCCAAAAATGAAGAATTTGCAGCACTTGCAAAGGATATAGCTATGCATGTTGCAGCGATGGCTCCACAATTTATATCAAAAGACGATGTAAAAGACGAAGATATAGCTGCAGCCAAAGAAGTTTTCAAAGAAGAGGTGGCAGACAAACCGGAAGATTTGCAAGACAAAATACTTGAAGGAAAAATTAATTCTTACCTGGAAGATAAGGTACTTATGGAGCAAGCATTCATAAAAGACCCTTCAAGAAAGATAAAAGATTTGATAAGCGAAGCTACTCAAAAGTTTGGCGAAAGAGTAGAGATAACTCGTGCAGAGCGTTTCTCTGTTTAGTCTATGTTAGCTGAAATCAGCTTAGTAATTTCAAGTATTATTTTTATCGCTTTTAACTTTGCGCTTTACTTGGAGCGAAAAAAAGGGGTAAAGCGGTTTCAAGACCTGCGTGAGAAGATGGACACGAAGGTATTGAGGCTCTGGGCCCTTTTTTTGAATTTTAAAAAAGAAATGCGAAAGCGGTCTTTCTATTGCAAAGCACGCTATTTTTTCTTTCGCGTTTTAGCTATTTTTTTACAGGGAATTAAAGTTTTGGCTGCGTATCTTGAAAGAAAAAGCAAAAAAGGATTGCAAAAGATAGAAAAGGCGGAAGCCTCCAAGCACCTTCAAGAAATCCAAAAACTTAAATCCAGTTTATAAAAATGAAGAGTAAAAAAACAGTTTATCTAATGCTGTCCGGGGGCGTAGACAGCAGTGTAAGCGCTTACCTACTGAAAAAGGCGGGCTTTAAAGTTGTAGGGGTATATTTTAAGCGCTATAAACCTGATGGAGACAAGAGTATTTGCAAAGAAGACGGGCTCTCAGCTCAAAAAGTTGCAGAGGAGCTTTGCATTGACTTTAAGGTCTATGACTTAGAGAAAGAATACAAAGAAAAGGTCTTTGAATATATGTTAAATAGTTACAAATCCGGACTCACTCCAAATCCGGATATTTTATGCAACCGAGAAATTAAATTTGGAGAATTCGCAAAAAGAGCTTTTAAAGAAGGGGCGGATTATATAAGCTCGGGACACTATGTAAGACTTGCTTTTTATATTTATATCTTAGGCCTTGGCTTTCGTGTACCTAGATTTTTATTTAATAAATTGAAATTCCTAAATCATAAAGTCCTAATACAAGAAGGCAGAGATAAAAATAAAGACCAGAGTTATTTTTTAAGCCAAGTCAGTCCGGAAATTTTAGAAAGAAGCATTTTCCCTCTTGGGAAAATGAAATCAAAAAGAGATACTCGCAAAATTGCCGAAAGGATAAAAATCCACACAGCCAAGCGGAAAGACTCTCAAGGCATTTGCTTTATAGGTAAGAAAATCAAGCTTAAAGATTTCTTAAAAAAATACATAAAGCTCAGTCCAGGCTTCGTCTATGACTTAAAAGGCAGAAAAATAGGCAAGCATGAGGGAGTGGAACTATATACCATTGGCGAAAGGCGCGGATTCAAGCTCTTCCCGGACTTTCAAAGTGATAATACACCGGCTCTTTATGTTATAAGAAAAAATCTTGATGATAAATCTTTAGTAGTGGGTAGCAAAAAGGACTTTGAAAGAGAAAATGCAAAAATAAAATTTTTAAAAGGAGACAAACTTAATACATTTAAAAGCATTGATTTAAATAAAAGATACCTTTTACGAATAAGGCACAGAGGTGAAAAAAGCTATTGCAAGATTTTGGAGCTAGATAATAATTCTTTGCTTCTTGAGCTTGAAGAGCCTGTTTTTGCCCCCAGCCCCGGGCAGTTCTTGGCTCTTTATGACAAAGATAAGTTGTTGCTAAGCGCAGAGATAAAAGAGCTTTTGCCTGAGATTTAAAAGTGTGGCGGCCTTGGGTCATCATACTTTTTTATTTCAAAATCAATATGTTAAAATAGCCTCATGCAAATATTGGTCAAAAAGATGGACGGAGAGCTGGAACCGTTTGATATTGAAAAGTTAAAAAGTTCTTTAAGAAATGCAGGTGCAAGCGAAAGAGCGGTTGAAACTATAAGCAATCATCTGGCATCTGAGATTTACAACGGCATAAGCACACAGGAAATTTATGCGCATGCATTTGAAATATTAAAACATTTTGAAAAAAAGCCTGTGGCGGCAAGATACTCTCTTAAAAGAGCAATATTTGACCTGGGCCCCTCCGGCTTTCCTTTTGAGCAGTTTATAATGGCGGTCTTTACTGAACTGGGTTATAAAAATGCACGTGCCGGAGTATCTATGCAAGGGCGCTGTGCTCCACACGAGCTGGATTTTTTAGCTCAAAAAGATGGAAGAACAATAGGAGCAGAACTCAAATTTCACAATACGCCGGGCTACAAGACAGATTTAAAAGTGGCTCTTTATGTTTCTACTCGCTTTGAAGACTTAAAAAAAGCGGATCACAAAATAGATGAGGGTTGGTTAATAACAAATACCAGATTTACTAAAAATGTGATACGCTTTGCAGAGTGTTCCGGTTTAAAAATACTGGGCTGGGATTATCCTTACGGAGCCGGGCTTTTGCAAATAATAGAAAAATCCAAAGTCCATCCCATAACCGCACTGGTGAGCCTGAAAAAATCTCAAAAAAAAGAACTTATGGAGCGTGATATTGTAACTTGCAAGCAAGCTCTCAGAATAATAAAGAAAAACGGCTCCTTGGGCTTGCAGCTTGACAACTTTGAAGAGGTGGAGGAGGAATTACGCTCGCTTTGTAACGGTTCAGTTTAAAATATAGTACGAGCTAAAAAATTAAAAGACATTGAAAGACTTGCCGCAAGAGCAGGTCTTTTTGTATAATGGAAGCATTAGTAAAATTAATTATTATTGAATATGGAGATGATTAAAAAGTATTTATCACAAATAATAGCTTTTCTCTTGGGTTTTTTTATAGCTTTTAGTTTTCTGTACTTTTATAAAAACGAGAAAAAGGATGAGGAAATAAAGCAACTGGAGACAGCAGTGCAAGAAGAAGTAGCAAGCACTACAGAGGCTGAGGAAAAGCTTGTAGAAGAGCTAAACAAAAATAGCAATGAGGCTATAATAGCGCAAAACGCAAGCACTACGGACGAAGGCAGCTTTGATTATATAAAGGTGAGCGACCAGAAAGCCGGCAAGTCTATAGATGTGGCATATGCCAAGGCAGACTTTCCTTTCTGGCTTGTGGTGCATATGGAAAAAGATGGTAAAATCTGGAATGCCTTGGGTGCGCGCAGAAAAGAAGCAGGAGAATACACAGGTGTAGTGGTTCCGCTACTTGCAGGCACGAAAGCCGGAAATAGATACTGGTTGGTACTCTACAAGGATAATGGAGATAAAATGTTTGACCTGAAAACTGACTTTCCTGTTAAAAACAAAGATGGCAAGTTTATAATGGTTGATTTCAAAGCTTTGTAAGAGAGCTTACCAGCTTGTGGTTAAAAAGCGGCTCTTGCTACGCAAGAGCCGCTTTTTTATAAACTTTTTATGTTATAATACCCTTCATGTTAGATGCACAATATTTAGACATTTTTTTGCGCTTGTTGGCAGCTGCCGCGTTCGGGCTTCTTATAGGCTCTGAAAGAACATTGGCCGGAAAAGTAGCCGGTATGCGAACATACGCTTTAGTATCTCTGGGCTCAGCCCTATTTGTGATAACGGGACTTCTTATTACTAACGCATATTTGGACAGGACCCCTTTTGACCCGGCAAGGACTCTGGGGAGCATAATTACCGGTATAGGTTTTATAGGTGCAGGCTTGATTTTAATGCGAGACAAACTGGTCAGAGGCTTGACCTCTGCGGCGGGTCTTTGGGTCTCGGCCGGAGTTGGCGCGGCTGCAGGTTTTGGCTTCTATAAACTGGCCTTTTTCAGTAGCATACTTACGGTTTTGATTTTTACTGCGGTCTGGTTCTTAGAATTCGGCCTGAAAAGATGGTGGACGGCCAAGGGTCCTAAAAAAGAAGAATCTACTGAAAGAAAGCGCAAAACTTTAAAAGCGAAAATGAATGACTAGATTTTACAATCCAAAAAGAAATGCGGCTTGGAATTACGGCGGAAAAAATTGGAAACTCTCACGGTCTAAAATAGACTTGTTCTTAGACTGTCCACGCTGTTTTTACCTAGACAACAAACTCGGAGTAGCGCGCCCTCCCGTATATCCTTTTAATTTGAATTCCGCTGTAGACGCATTGCTTAAAAAAGAATTTGATATTCACAGAAAAGCGCAGAGCAAGCACCCGCTGCTTGATACATACGGCATAGATGCTGTGCCTTTCCAGCATGAAAAAATGGACGAATGGAGGGACAACTTTAAAGGGGTACAATTTTTTCACGAAAAAACAGCAATGACCATAAGCGGGGCTGTGGACGATATTTGGATTAATCCTGCCGGAGAGCTTATTGTGGTAGATTACAAGTCAACAAGCAAAGACAAGCGCATAGAAGCACTGGATGAGGACTGGCACGACGGCTATAAGCGCCAGATGGAAGTCTATCAGTGGCTCTTAAGACAAAACGGTTTTGAAGTTTCAGATACCGGATACTTTGTATACGCCAATGCAAGCAAAGAAGAAGAAGCCTTTGACGGAAAACTGATATTTGACGTAACCTTAATAGCCCACAAAGGAGACGACAGCTGGCTGGAGCCAACTATTTTACAAATCAAAAAAGTCTTGGAAGACCCGCGTGTACCCCTTGCTTCTCCTGAGTGTGACTACTGCAGATACAGAGAAGCGGCCGGCCAAGCCCTGGTAAAACAACAAAAAAGCAAAGCTAGTCATTCCTCAAAGAAAAATAAATAGAAATTATTATTATCAAGATAGCCAGAGCGCTAAAAAAGAGCTTGTACTTTAGAAGGAATATGGAGCCGGAAAGCCCTAAGCCCAAAAGCGCCACTATTGGTGCTACACAAGCGGTACAAGTTGCGGTACCAACTATAGCCGCAAAAATCGCTGTCAGAGCGGTGCCGGAGCTTCCATAAATAGGGAGGGCGGGCTTGCAAGTTTTGCTGGGGTTTCTCCATCTGTAAATTTGCACCATTAAAGAAAGGGCAGAAAGTATCGCCAAAATCAAAAGAAGCAAGACGTCTTTAGAATTGTAAGTGCTGATTTGGAAAGTGAAATTATTGCCGGGTATCGTCAAGACCGGAACAGCCACAAAAAGTAATAAAAAGATTATAAAGCTCGCCACAAAGACTCCGGCGCAAAGAGGCTTTTTGATTATCTTTAATACTTTAATCAATATCTGCATGTGATATATTCTACCATACCGAATCTAGGTTTCGTACCTAATTGCTAACAAGATTTTCCGCTAGAAACTTTGTGTTTAGAACTTGGAAGCATCCAAATGTGATTTTTAATGTTTGAGACATTCTTAAAATTAACCTTATAACGTCGATCGACATTATAACGTTAATTTTAACTAACAAGCCTGGAATGAAATTCTGAGACAAGCTTGAAAATATTTGGAACTTAAAGCTCTTGAGCTAATTTGTTTACAGGCTGTTTTGAGTATTTTCAGAGACTTAAAATCTTGGAAAACTTTGTTATATTATTGTACGCAATGGAACTGGGTGCGTGCCGTCTTTGTGTTAATGAAAATCAATAGCAATTTATTTAAAAATGTGTAAAATAAAGCAATATGGATATAAATACAATCAGAGAAAAATACATAAATTACTTTAAAGAAAAAGGACACAAAGAAATCCCGAGTGCTTCTTTAATACCTGAGAATGATCCAACCACACTTTTTACCGGCTCTGGAATGCAGCCACTTTTGCCATACCTTCTCGGTGAAAAACACCCTGAAGGCAAAAGGCTTGTGGATTCACAAAAAGCCTTTCGCGCAGAAGATATAGAAGAAGTGGGGGATAATCGTCATACAACTTTCTTTGAGATGCTTGGTAACTGGTCGCTAGGCGATTATTTCAAAGAGGAGCAACTTGAGTGGATTTTTGACTTTCTGGTAAATGAAATAGGCTTAAATCCGGAAAAGCTTTATGTTTCGGTATTTGCAGGTGAGGAAAAACTGGGCATAGAAAAAGATGAAGCGGCAGTTAAAAAATGGCAAGAGCTTTTTGCCTCCGTGGGCATAGAAGCAAAGGTGGCTTACATAGGCTCAGAAGAAGATGGCTATGAAAGAGGTATAAAAGAGGGTGAGAGAATATTTTACTATGATAGCAAAAAAAACTGGTGGAGCCGTGCCGGAGTGCCCGAGAAAATGCCTGCAGGTGAGCCCGGCGGGCCTGATAGTGAGATTTTTTACGACTTTGGCGGCGAACATGACGAGAAGTTTGGCAAGCACTGTCATATAAACTGCGATTGCGGGCGCTTCATGGAGATAGGCAACTCCGTCTTTATGATGTACAAGAAAAACGAAGACGGGAGCTTCACTGAGCTGGAACAGAAAAACATAGATTTTGGTGGTGGTCTGGAACGTATTGCCGCCGCCAAAAAAGAAGAGCCTGATGTATTTTTAGCTACAAATAGCTTGGCAAATATAATCAAAAAACTGGAAGAGTTATCCGGCAAGAGCTATGCGCAAAATCCGGAGCCGTTTCGTGTTATAGCAGACCATATACGTGCCGCGGTATTTTTGATAGCAGATGGAGCGTTGCCGTCTAATGTTGAACAGGGCTACTTCTCTCGCAGACTCATACGGCGCTCTATTCTCTTTGGAAATAAACTTGGCATAAAAGAGTTTACTCCGTCTTTTGTCGTAGATACCATAATAAACGACTACAAAAAGCACTACAGATATTTAGAAAATAAAAGAGATGAAATAGTAGAAGCGATAGAAAAGGAAGCCACTCAGTTCAGGCAAACACTTCAAAAAGGCCTTAAGGAATTTGAGAAGCGTCAAGGAGGCGATCTAATCAGTGCTGATGATGCTTTTGTACTTTTCACAACCTACGGCTTCCCTATAGAGCTTATAGAAGAGATGGCAAAGGAAAAAGGTCTTACAGTGGACAAAGAGGGGTTTAAAAAGAAGATGCAGGAGCACAAAGAGCTTTCTCGCAAAGGAGCCGAGCAAAAATTTAAAGGCGGACTTGCAGACCATTCTGAAAAGACTACGGCATTCCATACAGCAACACACCTGATGCTTGCAGGACTTAGAAAATACCTGGGTGAGCATGTAACTCAAAGAGGCTCAAATATCACGGCAGAACGTGCACGCTTTGACTTTACGCACAATGAAAAAGTTCCTCGCGAAATACTGGACAAGGTTGAAGACTATGTAAATGAGGCGATAGAAAAAGGAATAGATGTCACAATTGAAGAAATGAGCAAAGACAAAGCAAAAGAAAGTGGCGCAACGGGAGCTTTTTGGGAGAAGTATCCGGACACTGTGACTATTTACAATATAATAGACAAAGATGGCACGGAGTATTCCCGCGAGCTTTGCGGTGGCCCACACGTCAAAAACACCCGCGAAATCGCCAAATTCGGCAAGTTTAAAATTAAAAAAGAAAGCTCATCATCCGCCGGGGTAAGGAGAATCAAAGCGGTTTTTGAGGAGGAGAGCTAATCTAAAACAATGACTTCAATTATTAGCACTTAATCGAAAAGCGTAAATTTAACACCCGCCACCGCCGCAATCTCCATTTGGAATAATACTACCGCCGCCGCTACTACTGCTTGACGAACTTTGAGTTCCGACTCCTATCGTTGAGCATGAACTACCACAGCACAATTGCATCTGAAGTACCATATTGTTGAGTGTGGATAGGTAAGTTTTACCATTAGCTCTTCCTGTAAAAGCTAGAATCCCGTCTTGCTGCCAATTAGACCAGTGATTACCATCTCCGGCTATCCTGTAAGCTATAGAACAAATCTCTCCACTACCTTGAATTTTGGCTCCAAACACAGCGTTGTTAGGCCTTGATAATTTTCTTGTTTTAGCGACTCCTCCTTCTTCAATACCGTCTTGTACTGCCGGAACACTGGCATGATGAGCCTGATTTATATCTGCAATAGTACTTCCATCCCACTGGTCTTGATTAATGGCGTATTCTATAGACATAGGAGCGGGTGCCTGTTGACACTCAAGCTTTAATTGAGCTTTACCGGGATTTACCCAAGAGCCGGGCGACTGAGTACTTGCTCCGGAATACCACTGACTATCAAAGTTAGCCCATGGCGTACTTTCCCAATTAGACCAGCCGTTGGAATCTCCTCCTATTCTGTACCACAAACGGCACATTTTACTAGAAACGGCATTGCTCTCACATATCCAAGCATTGTTTTTCCAGCCCAATTTTTTATCTGCACCCCAGCAATCCGGAGGTACAAGCTCGCCACCGGGCCCAACTCTGGAGTACAAATATTCAAAATTCTCCGCAATCTTTTTAGATTCAATCATGGCTCCGGATTGTATCCAATCTGTCCCATGCCAGACGGCATTCCAGGCAAAAGTAAATCCTGTTGCAAAAATAATTCCAATTAATAATCCTATAAAAATACTTTTGTTTAATTTACTTGGGGCTTTTTTCATATATGCCAATTATCGCAAATTAATTTGCTATGAGCAAGAAGTTTTCCACAATGGATAAAAGCTTTTAAAAGTCTAGTGTTCGTTTTTCTTGAATACTCTTGAGATTTTACGCAATATAAAAAATAGACTAAGCAGCATAACGGCGAATAAAACGAATGTCATCTTAACCCCAAAACTTGTGGTATTTGTCGCGTCTTGTTTGTGTTTTGAAAGCTTGACTCTGAAGTCTTCCCATGCTGCTTTCTCCGCTACGGCGTCAAAGGGCTGCTTTTCTCCCAAGCCGTCTTTGGTAGCGCTTATTTTCTCGCCTCCGTTTACCACGACGCTGCCACCTCCGGCTTTGGCGCGATAGGAAATGCTCCCTTCAATAACTTTTAGAGTCGAGCTTTTGCCGTCGTCTTCCAAAACGAAAGTGGTGCCCTTTATTCCCAAAACCGCTTGGTTCATGGTAATGTCCATGCTGCCGTCCTTTATCATTCTTTTTATGTTTGCCCAGATTTTTCCGGCAACCATGCGAATCTTGCTTTTCCTGCCAGGAGGAGTATCAAAAACAATGGTTGATTCTGGACAGAGTACAAAAGTGCTCATGTCGGCAAAAGAGATAATCGCTGAGCTATCTTCTTCAGTGTGGACAGCCTCGCCAACTTTTAAAATGTCGTCCATCTCGGCGATTCGCGAATCTTCCGGATCGCTGATAGGGTACACTATCACTTGTCCGCTAAGGTCGCTAAAACGCGCGCCGGAATCGCGTGCCAGCGCAAGCTCGCCTAAAATGAACGGCATAACTGTACGTTCCGTTTTTATTTTAGAGAGAGTTTCAAAACTCACGCCACATACATTTCCCTCCTCAAAGCCGTAGAACGGATCTTTTGTCTCTATTTTCAACGCTGGCATGTAACTATGGTGCGGCAGAACTGAGGCCTTCATAGGTCTGTCGTTCAGAAGAAGAAACTTTACTTCCTTGCCATCTATGACTTGCGCCTGTGCTTGAGGAGCTTTACCCATGCGATATGGCGGCAACTCATAAAAGGTGCCTTCTGGCCCGCCGGTAAAACGAAAGCTGTACTCAACAGGTGCAAGCTCAGGCGCCTCTTTTGCCGGCTCGTATTGCAAGCGAGTCGTCTCGCCGGGGCTCTGCAACTGAGCTGGGAGCTTCTTCTCCACCGCTATCATTCCCGGACTTAGCTGGTACTGCAAGGTCAGCTTGGCTAATCCGTGCTCCGGGCGCCACAGCGGTAAAACTCCTTTACCCATTTCTCCAACATTGTAAAACTCAAGCCTGTAATCAACTCCGATAATGTCGACTATGTGTTGCCCCGGGTATATTTCTTTCTTGTAAAGCAGTTTGCCGTCTTTGACCTCGGCTTCGTAAGCGATTTGTTTATCCAAATGACCGCTCGCCACAAGTTTTGTAATGGAAACTTTCGGAGTGATGCTCGCCAGCGCCAAAAATGGCTTGAATAAAATAAGCAATATGACAATAGCAAAAATTTTATAGATAGATAGTGTTTTTGTGTACTCCATAACTCAAAAAATATTAAAGCTAAGTTAATACTAACATTTATGTAGTATAATTCAAACCATGATTTATAGTGGCAAGCAGATAAAATAATATTTTGTATGTTACAATGCACAGTACTTTAATAAACATTTAAATATTTAAAAAATAAAAACTTATGAAAGTTAAAATTTTTGTGCTTATACTAATGGTTAATATATTAACTTTTATTGCGCTTAGTCCACAGCAGTCTAAAGCCGCCCAGTTAAACTCATCGCAAATATCAGCCATAATAAACCTCCTTAGTACGATTCCAAATATATAGAAGCAGAACAAATTTCAATATTGGATAAGAAAAATTTTATTATAGGAGATTTTTGTTATATCTATACTCGCCGCTTATCTGACAACTCATTGAGTCTTAAGATGCCTCTTGGAGTTTACGCAACTGAATGTCGCGGGTTCACAACACGTGCAGGGGAAAAATATCGTATAAAATTAAAAGCTGTGGCTTGCGATAAATCAGATACCAGTAGAATAGGTTTGGATGATAAGCTCGCTTGTGATTTAACAAAGGGGTCAAGACAGGATGTTTCGGGGTATTCAAACTGGTTTACTATTACAGAATAAAATAATGAGATTTATTATATGAATATAGCATGCACAACTATACCCTTGCGCAACTGTGAAGTTCGTGCTAGTATGCCCCAATGTCTGAAGGAATTAAAAAAAATAGGAAATTTTGCCCCAGAAGCCGTAGGTATTTCAGAATTACAGCAAATCAAACTAAAGGCTCGCAAGTGCTATCTACAAAAAGCCTTGTACGAGGATAATTTTGGCAATATAGAAGACTGGGCAGAGCTGTCGCTGGTCATCGGCGAAGAGCAATTTAGATTGGTTCAGAAAAGTATGCTGCAATTTACTTATCTTATGCCGTATATAATGATAAACGAAAAAGAAGTACTAGTCTTGTTGGAATTTCACGAGTACTATAGCATGTTACAAACAGGAATTGGCTACAGCTTTCTTGTAAGTCTAGGAGAGCGCATTGAATTAATTAGTATATCTAACCCAAAACCAAAATATTCAGCACAGTTTCCGGACTTGACTACACTGCAAGAGTACAAGCGCAAAGGTAGGCTAATAATAAAGCTACAATCCCACCTTAAAAATCAAAAAATGGCAATGTTTATAGAACAGCCATATGCAAATGGGCTATTTGCGAATTACTTTCACTAAAAACTAAAATCTCATATGTTATAATTCCCAGTATATGAGATTTGTAAAAATAAGTAAAAAATTCTTTTTATCGTTATTGTTTGGACTGGGTCTTGCCGCGGGTTTTAGCTTCGCCTGGAACGCCGTCTGGCATGGGACAGATTGGATACAATCCGGAGCCATGATTGAATCTAAAAAGATTGCGGAGAATTTTGAATATTTGTACTCCAGAGTCGGGCCCGGTGGCGAGCTTGTACCTCCGGATTGCTGGGGTGCAGATAAAAAATTGGGCTGGAAAAACAATGCTTGGATATGTGAAAGCACAAGCTTAAAAGGCTGTAAGTTGCGCTATAAACTAATAGACTCGGACGGAGTTGAATCTGATTGGGCCGAGACAGCTTTCGGTGGTGAAGGAGCCGGTGATTGGGTTTATGGCCCTTATTTGACTACTAATTATCTTGGAAAAAGCAAGTTAAAAGTGGGCTTATACTGTGAAGATTCCAATCTTAAGATGGGTTATAAAATACGAGGGAATCGTGGCCCTTACTGGGATAACGGTATGACCGTTGTGGAATCCATAAAAGGACAGTGGGTAGACGGTGCATGGAGTGGTACCGGGTCATACAGCTGTGCCATCAAAGGTGGAGACGGAGCTTGCGGATCTTCGGTAAAGGATTATGTAAGCAATGGCTGTACCACACTGGTAGAACTTGTAGACAATAGAGGTCGGGTTAGCACAGATACCGGTGTAGAGAGTACCAAGACACGAGCAGCTACTAGAGGATATGCCAAGTTCCGTATGGGTATAAAGTGTAGTAAATAACAATAAATCTTAGAAAACAGCATTCTTATCATGCTATAATACTCTCATGCCTTTTTCAAAGAAAGAAAAACAACAAGCTGTACTGCTTATAGATTTATACAAAAGCGCGGTTGATTTTAGTTTGGTATACACCAAAAATACAGAGTGTGATTTTATCAACAGTACAGACACTCTAGACTACCTGCGCATAGAAGAGCCTAAAAGAGAACTTAGGGAAGAATCTCTGCGCAATGCACTGCAGGACGCATCTAAGAAATTAAACAGAAAACTAAAAAAATTGGGAATAGATGACTTTGTGATTTTTGTTTTACCGCACGGCGATTTATCCAAAATGCAAAATGATGAGTTGTATGTGAAGTTGCCGGAAAAAACAAATATAAACGAAGACAGTATAGCGGACATAGTGGAAAAACACCATTTAAATGAAAGCTCGTTCAAGAATCTGCTGGAAAACAAAGAAAATGAAAAAATGTTTTTCAAATCACGCAAAGTCATATCGCGTATATCCCCGAACCTTTATAGGACAAAATCATGGCGCAGGTCGGATATAAGTGAACTCAGTTTTCTTGTAACACAAACTTTAGTTCAAGAAGATTTATACAAAATATTGCAAGAAGAGCTCCAAGCTTTGTACCCTGAAAAAAAGCTGATTTTTATGAACCCCAATGCTCTTTTGGTTATAAGTTTGGAAAATAAACGAAGAGAAATGGGGCTTGCGGCAAACTTTAATATCTTGGATTTAGGAGCGGAGTTCATGTCCTTTTTCCAAATATACGATGGTCATGCCATAAGCTCTCATTTACTGCCCAAAGGGGTAAACCATTTAATACGCAAGATAGATTCTTTTGAAGAAAGCTTTGAATTGTCAGAATCTGCGCTAAGAGCCTATCTTAGCGGTAATTGCAAGGGAGAAAATTGTAAGAAAATCAAATCCCTTCTTGAAGAATTTGAAAAGGAGCTTAAGGAAGAAATATCAAAAATGAAATTAAATCCTTTCTTGAAATCAGACATAATAATCATGAGCAACCCGGACTTAAATAAAAATATAGTGATATGGCTATCAAACGTTTTTGCAAAGCTTCTAGGCGAGCATTTGCAACTTGATTTGGATTTTGAAAAAAACAGCAGGAATATAATGAGACAATATTTCTGCAGTAATAAACTTATAAACGATAAAAAAGACAGAATAATAATATTTGAATAAGTTTTATGTTATAATACAAAAGATTCTGAATTATTTAGAATTTGTTAATTAAATAAAATTATGAATCCGGAAAAAAAACACAATAAACACTCAATAAGAGATATAGAAATATCAAGGGTGAACAGTCCTGCAAAAGCAGGCAGAGTCAATAATCCAAAAAAGAAATTGAACAAGAACGTAGTTTCCAGAAAGCGAAAAAAAAGCCTGGGACTCACTTTTGTGGCAAGTGTTTTGCTTTTGGTTGCCAGTGTTTTTTTGCTTTACTCCTTCCTTAAACCTACCAAAGCAACGGTTGAAATACAGACCTTTTCTAAAAACGTACTCTTGACGGATGATCTTGTGCACGTGGCATACAAGGAAGCAGAGCCCGGACAGCTGGGGTTCAAGGTCCTGGAAAATAACTTTGAAAAAAGTGCTGATATTCAAGCCGATAAATTTGAATACAGTGAAGACAAAGCCTCCGGAACCCTTACCGTATACAACAACTATTCAAACAAGCCTCAAAGAATAATAAAAAACACCAGGTTTAAATCTCCGGATGGCAAGATATATCGCGCTAAAAAAGCCTTCACTATACCGGGTAAAAAATCCGGTACCCCGGGGCAGGTAGACGTAAAAGTTTATGCAGATGAAGCCGGCGAAAGTTATAATTTGAAATCTGGTACAAAATTTACACTGCCGGCACTAAGTGGAGATGCTGCAGAGGGTATTTATGCTGAGGCCAAAACCGATATAAAAGGCGGCTTCAAAGGCAAAAGGGCCAGCGTATCTGAAGAAAAGAAAGAGCAAGTCTTGGTGGAGCTAAAAGAAGCTCTAAAAAAAGAAGCTTTGCAAAAGGCTTTGCTAAAGTTGGGCCCAGACTATATAAGCTTCCCTGATGCTGTTATGGTGGAGTTTGAAGAGCCGGAATACAGCTACAGCCAAAACAGCGCAAATATAAAACTTAAAGCCAAAGCTTTGGTGCCGGTATTTAACAAATACGACTTTGCAAGAGAGGTCTTGGCTCCAGCAGACGCCGAACTTGACTTTGACACAGGAAATAAAATATACATAGATAACCCGGAAGACTTGGAACTTAAAGTAACCAACAAAGATTCACTCGACCTTGAGGAGGACGAGCTTTTGAAGTTCACAGCAAAAGGGACGGCAGTAGCTAAATACTATCTGGACAAAGAAGCGATAAAGAAAGAGCTTCAGGGTAAGAACGAAACTGTTGTAAGATTTCTAAAAGAAGCTTACCCGGCAATTGAAAAAATAAACAGCATGATAGAGCCTGTCTGGAGAGATACTTTCCCTGAAGACCCTCAAAAAATACAAATAGTGGAATTGAAATAAAAAGACTTGCCAAATTAAAAGTTTTTTGCTAATATAACGCGGCACTTATGACAAAGAGTAAAGATTCGGAACAGTTGACGGAGGGTGTTGTAACCGAAACGATGCCCAACACACTGTTTAGAGTGCAATATGATAACGGGGAAGAAGAAATCGCTTACCTGGCCGGTAAAATGAGGATTCACCGCATTAAAGTATTGGTGGGAGACAAGGTGCTTGTTAAAAGAGATCCTTATGGTGGCAAAGGTAGGATAGTAAAACGTATATAATTTTTTATGAAAGTAAAATCATCAGTAAAAAAGATTTGTCCAAAATGTAAAACCGTCCGCAGAAAGGGAAGGGTTTATGTTTTGTGTGAGAACCCTCGTCACAAGCAAAGGCAGGGTTAATTATAAGTTTGTAATTTTAATAGTTTAATTAGTTTATATGAGAGTAGCAGGTGTTACAATACCAAACGATAAAAGGCTCGAGATAGGACTCACGGCCATTTTTGGAATAGGGCGCACAAGAGCCAAGAAGATTTTAGACGAAGCTAAGATAGATTACGGCAAAAAAGCCAAGGACTTAACACCTGATGAAGAAGCTACTTTGGCAAAACTTATACAGAACTACAAGATCGAAGGTGAGCTAAGGCGCGAAGTGGCGGCGAATATTAAACGCCTAAAGGACATAGGTGCTTACAGGGGTATAAGGCACACGCTTAGACTTCCGGTTCGCGGACAAAGAACCAAGACAAACTCACGTACTGTTCGTGGCAATGTCAGAAAGACTATGACATCGGGAAAGACTAAGGTTGAGAAGAAGTAATTTTAACATAATAGTATAGTAGTTTAAATATGGGTAAAAAAAGAATAGTAAAAAAGAGTGGTAATGTTGTAGATAAGGGTGTGCGTGCACGCCTTCTTGCCAAACTGCCTAAAAAGAAACTGGCAAAAGGAATTTTGAATATAGAGGCGAGCTTCAATAACACCAAAGTTCTCCTTGCAGACGAGAATGGTAACACTGTTATGTGGGCTACTGCAGGATCTTTGGGCTTTTCCGGTGCTAAAAAGAGTACTCCTTTTGCTGCAGCTAAAGTTGCTGAGCTTATCGGAGACAAAGCGTCTCAAATAGGTGTAAAAGAAGTTGATGTGGTTGTTCGTGGCATAGGTGCGGGACGCGAATCAGCTATACGCGCTTTCGTTGCCAAAGGTATAGCTGTGAATACCATTCGTGATGAAACACCTATCGCACACAATGGTCCAAGACGTAGACGCCCGCGCAGAAACTAAGGTTTAATTTAATTAGATTTTTTATAAATTATTAAAATATAATTTTTTTGATAGTAATATGTTAAGTAAAGCAAAATACAAACTTTGTAAAAGACTCGGAGGAGCACTTTTTGAGAAGTGTCAAACTCAAAAATATGCTCTTTCTGAGGCAAGGGCTCGCAAGTCCAAAGGACGCAAGCGCCAAATGAGCGACTATGGTCGCCAGCTTATAGAGAAGCAGAAAGTACGCTTTGCTTACGGAATAACGGAAAAGCAGCTTCGCAAGTACGTTCACGAATCTATGAAAGCTCAAGATACTGTCTCTACTCTCAACCAGAAGCTTGAGATGCGTTTAGATAACGTTGTCTACAAACTGGGATTTGCCCCAACTCGCCGAGCGGCACGCCAAATGGTAAACCATGGCCACATAACCGTTAACGGACGAAAGTTAAATATCCCGTCTCACATATTAAAAGTTGGGGACGTGGTGGCTGTTCGCGAAGGTAGCAAGGCACGTACACTTTTCTCACAGCTTATGGAAACTATCTCAAAACACAAAACCGAAGAATGGCTAAATTTGGACGCAAAGAAACTCTCAGGTGAAGTAAAAGCCTTACCAAGCTTTGAGGCTGACAAATCTATATTTGACTTTGTATCGGTATTTGAGTTCTACAGCAGGTAAAGCTCTAAGAATTGAGTTTAAAAAGTTATTAAAAGTTTTAACGCTTAATAAAACGTATGTCATACACAACACAAATCAGCTTACCAAGCAAACCTAAAACAATAAAAGAGGATGGGAACTCAGCGCTTTTTGAGATAGAAAACCTCTACCCGGGTTATGGGCACACTTTGGGCAATTCACTTCGTAGAATAATACTTTCTTCCTTGCAAGGCGCTGCGATTACCCGCATAAAGATAGACGGGGTTGAGCATGAGTTCTCAACAATGGAAGGTGTAAAGGAGGATGTGATAGCTATCATTTTGCATCTTAAAAAGCTTAGGTTCAAAATGTTAACTGATGAGGCTCAGACTCTAAGCTTGGATGTAAAAGGACCTAAAGTGGTAACAGGTGCAGACTTTGAATTGCCGGGGCAGCTAGAGCTTCTAAACAAAGATGAGTACATCATGGAAATTACCGGAAAGGTCAACGTAAAGATGGAGCTCACGGTTGAAAAAGGTATGGGCTTTCTACCGAAGGAAGTTTTGCAAAAAGATAAAGTAGAAATAGGTACTATAGTTCCGGATGCAGCATTTGCACCTATAAGACGTGTAAACTACGAAGTGGAAAACATGCGTGTTGAGGACAGGACTGACTACAACAGACTACGCATTTTTATAGAAACAGACGGTAGCATAAGCCCTAAAGAAGCCCTTGAAGAAGCTATTCGCATAATGATACAGCAACTCAAGGCAATAGTTGGCTTTCAAGACAATGACGAGGACTTGGCTGACACAAGCAAGGAGGAAAAGAAAGAAGAAGATGGCTCAAACACTGAGGCTTTAAAAGTTTTGATTTCTGAACTGGAGCTTTCCACCCGTACAGAATCAGTCCTTAACGAGGCAGGTATAAGAACCGTAGGAGGCCTGGTTAGAAAGAACGAAGAGGACATCTTGGGACTACCCGGCCTGGGCCAAAAAGGTCTGCAGGAGATCAAAGATGCCTTGCAAAAATTAAATTTATCTTTGAAATCATAACTTGAAATTTATATAAATAAATGTTAAATTATAGCGCCTATGAAGCATCACAAAAAAGGAAGAAAATTCGGCAGAGTCAGAAAGGTACGCGTTGGACTTATGCGTTCTCTTGCCAGGGCTTTGGTTTTGCACGGTAAAATAGAGACAACTGTGGCAAAAGCCAAGGAGCTCAGGCCATTTATAGAAAAGCTGGTAACTTTGTCAAAGAAAGATACGGTGGCTTCCCGCAGACTGGTTGAGGCCAGAATGGGTAACGATAAAGAGGTTGCATCCAAGCTCCATAAAGAAATAGCTCCAAAATACAAAGATAGACCCGGAGGTTACACTAGGATTGTAAAACTAGGTAAGAAATCTGACCTAAGCAATGATAAAGCTGTAATAGAATTAGTATAAAAAGACTTAGTATGACACGAGAACTTAAAATAGACGCAAAAGGGCAAAAATTAGGTAGGCTTGCTACTTACATAGCTAGTGTTTTGAGTGGTAAAGATAGCCCTGACTACGCACCAAACAAAGTAGCCGACGTGCAAGTTGTAGTTGAAAATGTAGATGAGCTAGATATAAGTGAGAAAAAAATGGACTCTGAAACTCACGAGCGATATTCGGGCTACCCCGGAGGTCGCAAAGTGCTAAGCTGGAGAGAGGTAGCAGAGAAAAAAGGTGTGGCTGAGCTTTTAAGGTTGGCTGTGAAAGGTATGTTGCCAAAAAACAAACTTCAAGACAAGAGGCTGAAGAATTTAATAATTAAATAGTATTATGTCAGAGAAAAAATACACAGAGGGTATAGGTAGACGCAAAGTTGCGGTTGCAAGAGTACGCATCTTTGAGGCGGCTAAAAATACTTTTGAAGTAAATGGCAAAAAGCTTGACGACTACTTTAAAACAGAAGAGCAAATAAAAACAGTAAAAGACGCCTTGGACTTAGCAGGACAAAAATTTAAAGTTAGCATAAAAGTTCTGGGGAGCGGTCTGAATGCTCAGGCAGAAGCGGTACGCCACGGCCTGGCAAGAGCTTTGGAAAAGTTTGACCCGGCTCTACGTGCTGAACTTAAGGAAAAAGGATACATAAAGCGTGATCCACGCAAGAAAGAGCGCAAAAAATTCGGACTCAAGAAAGCACGCCGCGCACCTCAATGGTCAAAGCGTTAAAATACCATGGATTTATATATTGAAAGTCTCTCTTATAAAAAGAGAGACTTTTTGCTTTTAATCTTTCATGCTAAAATGAGCTCATGCTAAAAAATCTCAATCCTAAAGAAGTCTGGGACAGGGAATATTCTGAAAGGCGTCTGATGAAAGGAGAAAAGCCTCCTAAGTCCCTTTTAAAATTCATAAAATTTCTAAAAAAAGAGGAGGGGCTGCGTGGCAAAGAATTGCCATTTGAAAATTTCAAGATTCTTGACCTTGGCTCCGGAGAAGCTAAAAATGCTGCGCACTTTGCCGGCTTGGGTGCAGAGATTTGGGCACTTGAGTTAAGCTCTGTGGCGCACAGAAACGCTATTGCAAAATATTCCAACCTTGAATCTATACACTTTTTAAATGAGAGCTTTGCTAAAAAACTTGACTTTGAAGATGCCTTCTTTGATATAGCGTTGGATGTGACATCATCTAACTCACTCACCAGCGCAGAAAGAGACTTGCATCTTGGTGAAGTTTCTCGGGTCTTAAAGCCGGGTGGCTTCTTTTTTGTGCGGGCCCTACTGAAAGATGGAGACGAAAATGCCAAAAAACTTCTTAAACTATATCCGGGATCCGAAGAGGGAAGCTATATATTGCCCGGCCTTAATTTGCAAGAAAAAGTTTTCTCTAAAGATGAATTCAAAAAACTCTATTCTAAGTATTTTGATATATTAAAATTAGAAGAAGAAACTCATCATATAAATTTTGAAGGCAGAATATACAAAAGGCGCTTCTTGATAGCTTATTTACATAAGAAAGCTTAAGTAAAAAATAAAGCTTAATAAACTAAGGGGTATTAAGTTTTAAGGCTAATTGTTGCTGACTCTCAAATCTTGAAATTCACTTGGGATTTGCTATGCTTAAGAGCATATGAAAAATAAGCCGGAAAAAAAGCAGAAGGATGAAGAAAAGGACTTAAAAATAGAAGAGCCTGCAGAAGAAATAGAATACGAAGATGAAGCTTTGCCACAAGATAAGCTCAAAAAACTGCGTGAAAAATTGAAAAAATGCGAAGAGGAAAAGCGGGAATTTCTGGAAGGCTGGCAAAGAGCAAAAGCGGATGCCGTGAACGAGAAAAAACGCTTTGCCGAAGACTTAAAACGAGCCAGACTGGACGGTAAAAAAGAAGCCCTGGAAAAAATTATCCCTGTTTTAGATAGTTTTCACATGGCTTTTCAAGGAGATGCTTGGGAAAGTTTAGATCCAGCATATAAAAGTGGTATAGAATACATATTTAATCAGTTTAACAGCGCTCTTGCAGACTTGGGAGCTAAAGATTATGCAAAGGAAGGGGAGAGCTTTGACCCACTTTTGCACGAGGCGTTAAAAGACATAGAAACAGACGAAGAAGACAAGGATTCAAAAATAGCAAAAGTATTGCGCAAAGGATATGTGATAGAAGAGACAGTGCTCCGCCCTGCGCAAGTTGAAGTCTATAAATTTAAAAAATAAATTTCCCAAAATACAAATAGACTTGTTCCCAAACAACAAAAAGTGAATTTTAGACGATTTTTGAGCGAGGTGAAGTTGAGGAAACCGAGCAAATACAGCGTATTTGTGAGTGTTGACGAAGCAAGTCACAGCCAAAAAGCGTCAAAATGAAAAAATGCTTGTTTGGGAACAAGTCTCATCTAAAAAGCCGGCATCAGTCCGGTTTTTTAGCGCTTTGCCATAGAAGCTCAAAGATATTTTTATGTGTTTGGCTTATAAAACGGTCTTTGATTAAAACCGCACTTTGAGTTTTGTAAGATACGAAGGCCGTTTTTTCATAGCTTATTAAAATGTCATTTAGAACTTCTGTTTTCTCAAGTAATCGCACTGGGCGCTTTTTGAACTTAAAAGGCTTGCCAAGTAAAGGCGTATAGCCATACTGAGCATAAAGCATTCCATCCTCGTCGTCCGGCACTAACTCTTTTAAGTCTATGCCGTGCTCTTCAACATTTTTTAAAAATTTTACTCCGTCATTTTCATTAAACACTTCAAACAGTTCTTTTGGGGAAAAAATACTATATAAAAAACCTGTATCACGCGTCATCTCGTCGTAAAGCTCACGCACAGCTCGCAAACCCTCAAAGGAAATTACTTTCAGAGCTGACGATTGAGAGTTTTGATACAATTCTTGCAGTTTTGGAAGGGACTCTTCAATAAGCCTGTCCTGTCTTTTTTTAAGCTCAAGTATCTTTCTTGGCTCTTGTGCCAGGTAGGCTATGCGCTTGCCCTTGATAGACTTGCGCACAAGATCAAAACCAAGCAAACGCTCCATATAAGGGTAAAGTGTGGTTCTGTTAGCGCCTATCTCGCGGGCGATATCGCTAAGTAGCGCCTCTCCAAGTTTCAATAAGGACAAATAGATTCTTACTTCTTCTTCCTTTAAGCCCAGCGACTCTAGGGCTTCAAACAGTTTCTTGGAATGCTCTGCTTTTATCATTAAGGCAAATTATATCAAATCAAAAAATAAATGTAAATTTACTTGACACTTTTTTGCCACTTTTAGTCCTGCAGAGGCGCCTCAAAAAGGAGCTTAGAAGTTTTTACTTTTTCTTTTCAATTAACTGCGCTAAGATGCCCGAATATGGGCCAGATAAAAACCCGAAACACATTTTTATATTTTTTTTAATTCTTGACCTTGTGGAACAATTTGCTATAATGTGGCTATGTCAGTTAAGCACGTCATAGTTATAGGCAAGAAAAAATATGATTATGAATTACAGCCTGCAAGACGCTTTACAGTGCTTGTTTTGCGTGAGCTTGGAATAGAAGAGAGGGTGCCCAACGAAGAATTACCTAAAATACTTTTAAAACTTCCGGAAATAATAATGCGCTCTCGCGAAGACGAAAGCTCCAAGCAAAGCGAGGTGATGCGCTTTAGGGTATCTCCGGAGGAAAAAACTGAAATAGAACGAATGGCTTTTGAAAACGGTTTTGAGAGTGTCTCGGCATATATCCGAGCGGTTGCTTTGGGTAAGTTCAGAGCTTAGTCCTGCGCCTTGGCGCGCGCCGACCTTGTGTCGGCGCGCGCCAAGGCGCAAGGTCGCGCCATTAATTAAAAATAATTTTAAGCAAAACTAGGATATGGGAAAAATATTGGGAATAGACTTGGGAACCACCAACTCAGCTATGGCTGTGGTTGAGTCCGGTGAACCAAAAATAATAGAAAATACAGAGGGTGCAAGAACCACGCCTTCTATTGTGGCTGTAAACAAAGCCGGTGAGCGCCTGGTGGGAGTTCTTGCAAAAAGACAAGCGGTAACCAATCCTAAAAATACTATTTTTGGGGTTAAGCGCTATATTGGTCACAAATTCAAAGACGAAGCGGTGCAACGGGATTTAAAAACAGTTCCTTATACAATGAAAGAAGCAGACGATGGAGGTGTGTTGATTGAGCTGGAGGGCAAAGACTATCGTCCGGAAGAAATCTCCGCAATGATACTGCAAAAGCTTAAAAAAGACGCGGAAGAAAAGCTTGGAGAAGAAATTAAAGAGGCTGTTATTACGGTTCCGGCATATTTTAACGACTCGCAACGCCAAGCAACAAAAGATGCCGGTAAAATCGCCGGCCTTGAAGTAAAGCGCATAATTAACGAGCCGACAGCGGCAGCGCTTGCCTATGGATTTGACAAGAAAAAAGATGAAAAAATAGTTGTATTTGACTTTGGTGGGGGAACTTTTGATGTTTCTGTCCTTGAAGTTGGAGACGATGTTGTGGAAGTGAAAGCTACAGATGGAGACTCCCACATGGGTGGCCGCGACATAGACCAAAAAATCGTAAACTGGATTATAGATGAGTTCAAAAAAGAAAACGGTGTAGACCTGTCGCAAGACCCGCTTGCGCTTCAAAGAATAGATGAAGCTGCAGAAAAAGCTAAAATAGAGCTTTCAAGCGCAACACAAAGCGAGATAAACATACCGTTTATCACTTCTGACGAGTCCGGACCTAAGCACTTACTACTTACACTTACAAGAGCAAAACTTGAGGAACTTGCGCGTGAATATGTAGACAGAGCGATAGAAATAACAAAAGCTGCCGTAGAAGCTTCTCCTTTTGAAATGGGTGATATAAATGAAGTGGTACTTGTAGGAGGTCAAACTCGCATGCCACTTATCATAGAAGAAGTAAAAAAACTATTTGGCAAAGAGCCTAACAAATCAATCAATCCTGATGAGGTGGTAGCGCTTGGTGCGGCCATACAAGCCGGGATTTTCCAAGGGGATGTGAAGGATGTGCTTTTGCTAGATGTGATACCGATATCACTTGGAATAGAAACCATGGGCGGCATTGCAACAAAGCTTATAGACAAAAATACAACGATACCTACAAGCAAATCGCAAATTTTCTCAACAGCGGTAGATAACCAGCCGTCTGTGGAAATACACGTAGTGCAAGGAGAACGTGAGATGGCTGCTGACAACAAGTCGCTCGGCCGCTTTATACTTGACGGCATTCCACCTGCGCCTCGTGGTGTTCCTCAGATTGAAGTTACTTTTGACATTGATGCTAACGGTATCTTGACCGTGACTGCAAAAGATAAACAGACCGGCAAAGAACAATCAATAAAAATAGAAGGTTCTTCAAACTTGTCAGAAGAAGAAATAGAAAAAATGAAACGCGATGCCGAAGAACATGCCGAAGAAGACAAGAAAAAGAAAGAGTTTGTGGAGGCGAAAAACATGCTTGAGCAAATGATTTCTGTTACGGAAAAGACTCTCAAAGAAGCAAAGAATGTGCCGGACGATGTGAAAAAAGAGGTGGACGAGGCTCTAGAGGAAGCTCGCAAAACCCACAGTGAGTCAAGCGACACATCTGAGATAAAATCTGCAACAGATAAGCTTACCCAAACTGCACAAAAGCTCTATCCATACGCTCAAAGTAATTCCCAGACAGATCAGACAAGCTCTACTGAAAGCAGTGCGGACGATGCAACTGAAGAAAATAGCGGAGCTGAAAATACCTCAGATATTCACGACACAGAGGCAAAAGAAGCGGATAAAAAAGACTAGGGGGAGACTGAGAGTCTGCACAAGGCAGATAAAGCCCGCGCGCCGTCAGGCGCGCGGGCTTTTAGTATTTCAAAACAACGCTTAAGACTCAAGTTTAAATCTTATGATAGCGCCCAAGTTCATACTTTGCTCACTTATATATTTTTGAAATTCTTTAGCGCTTAAATAGTTTTCCTTATCCCAAGAAAATAAATATTTAATTCCCGAAGCACTTTTTATAACATAAAGCTCTCCCTGAGATTTAATATTTGCCGAGATTGCTCGGGCAGATTCAAAAAGATATACGGAAAAGCTCAGTACACGAGCTTGAGGCTTAAAATTAAAGTACTGCCCAGCTTTGGCAATCACACCATAATTATCAAGAAAAAGATTTTGTGACCTTTCTTTTTTCTCGCTTTTTCTAGATGCTTTAAGGATGCTATTTGATTCCAGCTCAAATCTTTGTATTAAAATTTGCAGACTGGAAATCAAGTTTCTCTCGGTGGGACTAAACTGCTCAAATTGCAATTTCCTGGAGCGAGATTTCTCAGATTTAAAACTCGCTGATGACAAACCTAAAAAAGCAGGAGCATCTTCCAGGTCAAGTTTTAAACGTACCAGCAGATAAACTAATACCTTACGCGCTCTTCTTATAATTTCCCCGCCTGCATGTTTTTTAGAAATTATAGTTTTTTCCACACCGTAGAAGTCAGCCAGATAAGAAAGGATAAATTCCGCAAGCTCTTTTTTACTTTTCGGGCAAAAGTCAAGTCCCATCAAGGCTACAGCACTTTCATCACGAAAATCTATACAAGCCTTCAGATTCGCTATAAGTTTTTTTTCATCACGGTCAAAACTAAGCTTTGCCAAGACTCTTGAAAGGTGGTGAACGCTACTGTGGTCCATATTAAGCTCAGAGGCTATAGACGAGCTTGGCAGCTTTAAATACTCCTTTGCTAAATAGACAAAAATTTTTTTAGCTCTGACTATCTTGCTTTTTCGCGAACCGTTTGTAAGCTCCATGGGGTGGAAGCTATAAAAATCGGCTAAAATTTCTTTTATATGCACTATTGTTTGTTTCAAGCTGGGGGCACTGCTCATTATTTCCCCGGAATAAAGTTCCATGTTCATAACAATATAAAGAATACAATCTTTTTATATTTCTGTCAAGAGGTAAATTGAAAAGATAATAAAGGCGTGCGAGCTCCGCCCGCACGCCTTTATTTAAAAGGACTCACAAAATCGCCTGCTTGTACATTAACTTAAAATTTTTAAAATTTGACTTTAAAGCTTAATTTTTATATCATTTATTTAGCTGGAGATTGCCTTGTCTACCAAACAAGGTCAACTCTTGGGAGTTGAGAGCAATAATAAGTTGCTCCTAATCCGGCATGAAAATGAGTGCTCGAGCTAAACCCTCGAGAAGCTCGGTGGAACCGCGGTTCAGTTTTTATTTATATTTTGAATCGTCCGAGCAAGTGTGTGTTTGTATCGCTTACATACACTTGCTCGGACGATTTTTGTTTTCCCCCGGAACTTCATGATGGAGCTTCAAGCTCCATCATGAACTTTAAGTTCCGGGACGGCTTGAAAATAATTTTAATTATATTTTATTTATTATATATTAGTTATTAGTTTTTATTTATTAGTTATTATTTAATTTATTTGCCTATGCCAAAAGAAGAAAAGCAAAATAACAAATTGTACAAAATTCGCCACACTCTCGCTCATGTTCTTGCAAAGGCGGTACTTGAGCTTGACCCGGATGCGAAGCTTGCAATAGGTCCTCCGGTAGATAACGGCTTTTACTATGATTTTGAGCTCACAAAGCCACTTGGTGATGAAGATTTAAAAAAGATAGAAAAACGCATGCGCAAGATAGTCACTGCGGGCTTTGAACCGGAGAAAAAAGTTTATTCTTTTGAAGAAGCAAAGCAAAAGCTCAAAGGGCAAGAATACAAACTGGAACTTTTGGAGGAATTTCACAATGCAGGGGAAGAGCTGAGTTTTTACAGCATAGCCGACTTTGAAGACCTCTGCGAGGGACCACATGTTGACTCAAGTAAAGACATAGATCCAAAGAGCTTCAAACTAAACAAGATAGCGGGCGCATACTGGCGCGGTGACGAGAAAAACAAAATGCTTACTCGCATTTACGGCCTTGCTTTTGAAACAAAAGAAGAGCTTGATGAATACTTGCAAATGCTTGAAGAAGCAAAAAAGCGCGACCACAGAGTGCTGGGTAAAGAACTTGGACTTTTCACTTTCTCAGATCTTGTCGGTCCGGGGCTCCCTCTTTGGACTCCAAAAGGAACCGTGCTTCGCGAAGAACTGGACAAATTTGTACAAGAGCTCCGGGCTAAGAAGGGCTACGAGCGAGTAACAATTCCACATCTGGCAAAGGTGGCGCTTTATGAGACTTCCGGACACTGGCAAAAATACAGTGAAGACCTCTTTAAAGTGCAAGCAAAAGAGGGTGACGATCACGACACTTATGTTCTCAAGCCGATGAACTGCCCACATCACACTCAAATATACGCTTCAAGCCCTCGTTCTTACAAGGAATTACCAAAACGCTTTGCCGAAACCACAATGGTCTACCGCGCAGAGCAGTCAGGCGAGCTTGCAGGGCTCACAAGAGTGCTTTCAATCACGCAAGACGATGCACATGTTTTCTGCCGCGAGTCACAAGTAAAAGATGAGATAAGAGCGATTTGGGATATTGTGGATAGATTTTATTCTGCGTTTGATTTGCCACTTGAGGTTAGTCTTTCTTTCCGCGATATGGAAAATCAAGATAAATACATAGGCGCGCCTGAGCTTTGGGATGCGTCAGAAAACGCCTTGCTTGAGCTTGCAAAGGAAAGAAATGCGAACTACTTCATTGACCCGGGAGAAGCAGCGTTTTATGGTCCGAAGCTTGACTTTATCGCGCGTGACTCTATCGGTCGCAAGCATCAAGTTGCAACCATACAGCTTGACCGCAATCTGCCGGAGCGCTTTGATTTGTCTTGCATTAACGAAGAGGGCGAGAAAGAGCGTATAGTGATGATACACGCCGCTATCACCGGCTCTCTTGAGAGATTCTCTGCAATCGCAATAGAGCACTTAGCGGGCAAATTCCCAACTTGGCTTGCGCCGGTGCAAGTCTATATAGTGCCTATTGCAGATGCACATAGTAATTACGCTCAGAAAGTCTACGGGGTGCTGAAAGAAAAAGGAGTGCGCGCAGAAATCCTAAGTCCAAAAGAATCCTTGGGCAAACGCATACGAACTTTCAAAAAAGACAAGGTTCCATATGCCCTGGTTCTTGGTGACAAAGAAGCGGGCGAAAATGCCGTAACCGCAGAAAGGCGCGATGGCGACAAGCTTGAGATGTCACTTGATGAATTCATTAAACAAATAACAAAAGAAGTAAAAGACAGAGAATTTACTGCTTAAATTGTGCTAAAATAGTAATATGAAACTATCAGAAGATTTAAAAAGGCGCGGGTTGATTCATAACGCTACGGAAAATATAGAAAAAGTGCTTGACGAAGAAAAACCGGTCTTTTATATAGGCGCCGACCCGACAGCTGACTCTTTGCATCTGGGCAATTTACTTGGGCTTATTACCGCAAAAAGGCTGGTCAACGCCGGGCTTAAAGCGATACTGCTTGTGGGCGGGGGTACGGGAAGAATAGGCGACCCCAAGCCGGACGCAGAAAGAAAATTACTTGATGAAAATACTCTTGAGAAAAATATTGAGGCTATATCTCGACAATACAAGCGCATAGTTGATAGCGACTCTGTGCAAATAGTAAATAACTATGAATGGCTGGGGAAATGGAACTTAATAGATTTTTTGCGTGACATAGGTAAAAACTTCACAGTTAACAATCTCATAAAAAAAGATGCTATAGCCGAGCGTTTAAAAAGCGACATAGGGCTTTCATATACCGAATTTGCTTACCCCTTGCTCCAAGCTACTGACTTTTTGGAACTTTATAAAAGATATAACTGCAAACTGCAAATAGGTGGCTCCGACCAGTGGGGCAATATCGTAGCAGGAGTTGACTTGATACGCAGAAAAGAAGGTTCTGATGTTGCCGCTTTTACTTTCCCTTTGCTTATCGACAAATCATCCGGCAAAAAATTTGGTAAGTCTGAAGGAAATGCCATATGGCTCTCTGCAGAAAAAACAAGTCCTTATACTTTTTATCAAGCACTTCTAAACAGCAGTGATAAAATGGTGGAAGAGCTTTTGCTAAAGCTCACTCTGCTTGATGTAGACGAAATAAACAAAATACTCAAAGAGTGGGAAAAAGCTCCACATGAGAGGCTGGCGCAAAAGACTCTTGCCTTTGAGGTAACTAAAATCGTTCACGGAGAAAATGCGGCCCGGGCTGCGGAAAAAGTAAGCGAAATACT
Organism: Patescibacteria group bacterium; assembly: GCA_015489565.1. GTDB lineage: Bacteria > Patescibacteriota > Minisyncoccia > Phycocordibacterales > UBA2100 > S143-145. The sequence goes on from WFZM01000004.1 coordinate 30,068, forward strand.
TTTTGGCAAGGAGTTTAAAAAACTAGGCAAAGACGAGAAAGAAATGCTTATAAAAGAAGCACCGAGCTTTAGCGCAGAGCAGCTCTCCGGAGATATTGTAGAAGATTTAATAACACTTTCTTTAGCATCATCCAAGCGCGAAGCTAGAGAATTCTTGGAAAATTCATCCATAAAAGCTTTTGGCAAAAAACTGGGACCAGAGGATTCGCTCACTGAGCTAGATTTTATAGATGATATACTTGTGCTTAAAAGAGGCAAGAAAAAAACAGTTGTAATATACAAGTAGTTTATGACTAAAGAAAGATTTATCGCAAACGCAGGTACTAAGCCCTTTGAGCCTTGGAAAAATACAGGATACAAAAGCCGCGAGCTAAAACGCCAAGAACGAAAAGAAAAAAGAGCGGTGAGACCTTTAAGTGGTGGAGACTCTCGCAAACCCGAAAGATACAGTGGAAACAGACCGGGGGGCTTTCCAAATAGCCACTAAAACCCCAAAACAAAAACCACTCCACAAGCCTAAGCTCTGCAAACTTTAAATCTAACAGGCGAGACTTGTTGGATTTTAATTTTTGCTAGGCTTGGTGTATAATTGTGCCTGTTATGGCAAAAGATTACTATGAAATATTAGGTGTAGATAGAACTGCAAGCCAAGATGAAATAAAAAAGGCGTTTAGAAAACTTGCCCACAAATACCATCCTGACAAACAGGGCGGAGACGAGAAGAAGTTTAAAGAGATATCAGAAGCTTACGCTGTATTGTCAGATGAGAAGAAGCGTCAGCAATACGATATGTTTGGGCAAGCTGGCACCGGAGCCGGCGGTTTTGACTTTTCCGGTTTTCAAAACGGGGGATTTGACTTTTCGCAGTTTGGCGGCTTTGGAGGACAAGCCGGGAATGTAGAATTTGACCTTGGAGATATATTTTCGGAATTTTTTGGAGGAGCGGGGACATCACAAAATAGACGCAAAAAAGGGTCAGACATACAAATAGACCTTGAGATTAGCCTAAAGGATGCCGTTTTCGGCAGCAAAGAAAAAATACGCTACAGTCATTATGTGAAATGCTCAGAATGCGGAGGAAAGGGTGGTAGTGATTTTAAAAAATGCGATAAATGCTCAGGTACTGGGATTATAGAATCTTTACAAAAAAGCTTTTTTGGAAGCTTTAAAACTCAAAAAATCTGCCCTGCCTGTGAAGGAGAAGGGGAGGTTCCAAGTAAAAGCTGCTCCAAATGCTCCGGGATAGGAGTGCTAAGAGAGAGCGAAGAGATAGAAATAGAGATCCCGCCGGCATCACAAAATCAGGATATTATAAAAGTCCCGGGCAAAGGAGAAGCGATAAAAAATGGCGAGCCTGGAGACTTATATATAATTTTACATATAAAAGAAGAGAAAAACTGGTCAAGACAAGGGCAGGATTTGATTACGGAAATCAACATAAAGCTGAGCGAGTCACTCCTTGGGGCTGAAAAGGAAATAGAAACTCTGGATGGGAAAAATTTAAAAGTAAAGATACCCACACTTATAAAGCACAAAGATATACTGCGCATAAAAGGCAAAGGAGTTCCGCCCAGAGGCTACGGTCGCACGGGTGATTTGCTAATACGAGTAAATATTGACTTGCCGAAAAAATTAAGTCGTAAGCAAAAGGCACTTATTGAAGAGTTAAAGGAAAGCGGAATCTGATAAATAATTAAGCTTAAAAAATTTGATTGAACTTTTAAAGGTCAAAACAAAAGAGGCGGACAAGTGGCCGCGTGCAAATCGGCAAAGCCGATTTGCACGCCCTGATGCCTATTTAAAAACAGCATGTTATAATTAAAGAATGTCAAAGAAAAGAAGAAAGAGATTTAGACGCAAAAGAAGAGCTTTTAAAGATAAAAATCAAATCAAGAAGAATAAATACACAAACGAAAATACAGAATCGCATATTGGTATTTTTTACCCTATACGCTCAAAAGATGCTTTTGTAGTTATGCCGGATGGCTCCGAGTTCTTTGTGCCATCTTTTTGTACAAATACCGCTATTTATGAAGACGAGGTGGAACTTGAAATCCTAAAGAATGCTCCGGGTAGAGGCAGGCTTCCGGAAGCTTGCATAGTACGCATAGTCAGGCGCAAACACAAAAACTTTGTTGGAAAAATAGCCAAGGATTTAAATGGCCTGTATTTTGTACCCGACAGAAAAAAACTTCCTGAGAAAATGCTTATCTCGGAAGAAAGCGAGTTACAGTACAATGAACATGACAAGGTTTACGTGAGCTTGCTCTCTTGGGAGAAGCCGACAGACTATCCGAAAGTTAAAATAATAGAGAACTTGGGCAAAGCAGGAGAACACGAGGTAGAAACTAGGGCCATACTTTTAGAGCACCACTTCAAAAGCAGCTTTCCACCGGAAGTCGAGAGCTACGCAGAAAAAATTCGCGCCATAGCTGAGACAGAAAAGCTAGATTTCCTAGACAGGGAGGACTTTAGAAATAAAATAACTTTTACCATAGACCCTGAAAACGCAAAGGACTTTGATGATGCGCTTTCAGTTCACAAAAGCCAAGAAGGTTATGAGATTGGCGTGCATATAGCTGATGTGAGTCACTTTGTCAAATACCAAGACCCAGTAGACAAAGAAGCGCAAAAGCGCGGCACCAGCGTCTATTTGGTAGACAGGACTATCCCTATGCTTCCCGAGGCTTTGTCCAACGACCTTTGCAGCTTAAACCCGGAAGAGGACAAGCGAGCTTTTTCTGTAATATTTAATTTTAATGAAAATCTTGAATTTTTAAATTATAGATTTGCCAAAACAGTAATCCGTTCAAACAGGCGTTTTACATATCAAGAAGCGCAAAATATACTGGACCTTAAAAGCGGAGAGTTCTATGAGGAATTGAAAATATTAAAAAAGCTGGCAGATAAGTTGCGCAAAGAGCGCTTAGAAAAAGGCGCACTGGATTTTGATAGTCAAGAGATAGCCTTTGAGCTTGATGAAAACGGTAGACCTATAAAAGCATACATAAAAGAACGCTTGGAGACAATGAAAATGATAGAAGACCTTATGCTTTTGGCCAACAAAAGCGTTGCCGAGTTTATGCAAAAGAAACTTAAAAAGGACAAGGGCTCTTCTTTTATTTTCAGAATACATGATAAACCGGACCCGGAAAAAATAGAGGAGCTGGCAGTCTTTTTAGACGCGTTGGGGCTAGAGCTTAAACACAAAGCAGGGGAGCTTGATTTGCTCAGTTTATCCAAACTGCTAAAGAGTCTTGAAAATCACACACTAAAAGCAAGCATAGAACAAAGCACCCTGCGCGCTATGGCAAAAGCTGTCTATAGCCATAAAAATATAGGGCACTTTTCTTTAGGCTTTCAAGATTATACGCATTTTACTTCTCCCATAAGACGCTATCCTGATATTATGGTTCATAGAATTTTATGGGCAACTCTGCAAAACGAGCCACTAAGCAAAAAAGAGCTTGACCACTACAAAGTCTTGGCAGTGGAGTCTTCAAGAAGAGAAATAGAAGCAAGCCAGGCAGAGAGGGAATCCATCAAATATAAGCAGGTAGAATATATGCAAAGTTTTGTAGGAAAAGACTTTAATTGCACTGTAACCGGCATTACCAAAAACGGCCTTTTCCTTGCTGAGGAGCAGACACTTGCCGAAGGTTTTGCAGCGTTTTCCAGCGCCAGCAAAGTTATATACTACGACGAGGAACAACGACTAGCCAAAAGTACAGATGGTCTGGAAATACGGATTGGAGACAAGCTAAAAGCCAGACTTGTAAAAGCCGATTTGGAAACTAAGCAGATAGATTGGGGGTTGCTGCTTTAATTTTAAAGCTACTTCACGATACAGCTAACAGTGTAATCAAACTTTTAGGGTTATTTAAACACAAAAAGCCAAGAAGTAAATAACGTTATAATGTCGATCAAACTTTTAATGTTATTTTGCTTTGCTGGGTGTATTTTGCTGGGTGTATATGGTTATAATTTTAGAGATTTTTTTAAGCGTGCGTTTTGGCGAAGCCAAAACGCACGCTTATAACATATTAGCTC
>WFZM01000005.1 GCA_015489565.1 Patescibacteria group bacterium
AGCGTCAGCGCCGAAGGCGCTGACGCTTATATTAGCAGAAAATTATAGAGAAATCAAAAAATTATCTTATCTCAAATTCCAAATTTACCTGTACGGAAATTTTGTTCTCTCCACTTGGCAAATCAGGGGCTATGGGAGTCTCTTCTGCCATATCTGCCATAAGCCCCTTTGCATAATACAGCGGCCTTATATTCCCATCTGTGCTATTTTCTGAGAAACCCACTACTCTTACCAGGCTTACCCCCAGTTCTCTGGCCAGCTGTTTAGCTTTGTCCTTTGCGTTACTTATTGCCTTGGACCTGGCAAGAGACTTTGCGTTTTCAGGGTTCTCAACTTTAAACTGCAAGCTTCCCACCCTGTCCACCGAGAATTTTGACATTGATGCTAAAAGCTCGCCGGCTTTGTCCAAATCTCTTACTTTAACATTTAGAGTCTGGCTGATTTCATATCCGCGAAAATTTCTTTTCCCTTCTATCCAGTCATAACGCGGTGATAGATTGAAAGAGCTTGTTTTGATATCTTTCCTGGCTACCCCTTGGGACTCCAAGTAGTTTATAATTTTATTTATTTTCTCAGATAATTTGTTTTGAGCATCTGCCTGTTTTTTCGCTTCTTCTCTTACCGTGATAGAAAATTCCGCTATATCCGGCTTAAGCATAATCTCGCCTTTACCACTGACCGTTATTGTATTGCTGGCCGGCACTCCGAGCCCTGCAAACTGATACTCTCTAAATGTGAGCATACTCTGCGCCAATAAAAAGAGTGCCAACAAAGACAAGACTATATAAAGCAAAACTCTTAAGTATTTATTTTCTAGTATATTCATATTGTTTTTTTATAATTTATAATTCTGCTGAACATTATAGCATAATTTAAGAAATTTATAATTCTGCTGAACATTATAGCATAATTTAAGAAATTTATTTTTCTTTTTTGAGCTTCTTCTCATCTTTGCTTTTACTCTCTTTTTCGTAATTTGGATACTCACCGCGAACATATTCAGGAATTTCTTTTATTATTTTTTTAAAGAAGTGCATCATGGCATGTGATGCGCTCCCTGTCTCATGTTCGTCTCCTCTGTCCAGCATGGCAACGAAGGCAAAACGAGGATTTTTGTACGGCCAAAAACCTATTATCCAAGAATTCTTTCTTTCGTTATTGACGCCGGTTTGAGCGGTACCTGTTTTTGCTGCTATTTCTATCCCGGATATTTTAAGAGGTCTTGCCGTACCTATATTTGTTGCCATGCGCATAGCATCATGAATAACATTAAAATCCTTCTTTGAAAACGGCAACTCAAGTAGTGGTCTCTTTGCATCTTTAATTAAGCTTGGAGTATGCAACTTCCCATACGACGCTATGGCGGCGGTAGCCCTGAGGGCCTGGATAGGTGTTAGAAGAAATCCAAATTGTCCTATAGACGTGTGGTATGTATTGCCTATATTCCAGGGCTCGGCAAAAACTTCCTCTTTCCATTTTGGCGAAGGAACCAGTCCGGCCGATTCACTGTTTAGCTCTATCCCACTTTTTTCCCCTAAACCAAAAAGGTGCATGTATTTTAAAATTCTTTTTATACCCAAACCTTCTTGGTCTTTGTAGCCTCCGCCTATAATGTAGAAATATTCATCTGATGAATGGGCAATGGCTTCTTTCATATCAACCCATCCATGAGCTTTCCAGTCTCTAAATATTGTAGGCTTGTCAGGATTGTACGGATTCGGTAATTTCAAGGCTCCGGTAGACAAAAGCTTTTTCTCAGGAGATATTATTTTTTCTTCAAGCGCTGCCAGCGCCACAAAAGGCTTGACGATAGACCCGGGTGTATATGTCCCAAAGATAGCCCGATTAAGCAAGGGTTTTCTTTTGTCACTTAGTACGGATTTTAGATATCCCTCATCCATTTCAGTCATTTTATTTAAATCAAATTCTGGGTACGAAACCATCGCCAAAATCTCTCCGCTTTTTATATCCATTATAGCGGCCGCGCCACTTTGAAAAGACACAGATTCAATATAGCTTGACAGACTCTTGTAGAGCTCATCATTTAACTTGGCGTCTATGCTCAAATTCAAATTCTTGCCGTCCTGCGGAGCTATAATATGAGTGGAAGAAATTATTTTTCCACCAGCGTCCTTTTCTATAAGTTGAGCGCCCTTTTTGCCGTTTAGCACGTCGTTAAAATACTCTTCCACTCCGGAGACCCCTTCATAATCCTCTCGCCAAAAATTACCGTTTTTATCTCGCGCAGGATATTTGACATAACCCAAAATATGAGCCAGCCCTTTGTATTTATCCGTATATTTACGTTTATATACATTCTCCGTTAACTCACCCTTCACGTCTATATCCTCCAAGTTGTCAGAGTTAAATGCCAAGATACGACCATATCTGTCTTTTATTATTCCTCTTTTTGCAAATATTATATTTTTTTCCAAACTGTTATTTAAGGAAATTTTTCGGTATTTTTCCCCTTCTAAAACTTGTAAATCAAAAAGTCTTACAGAAAATGCAGCTAAAATAAAAAAGAAAAGAATAGATAAAAAATAGATATTAAGAGAACTTATCAAGCGCACTTTTTTGCCTTCAAGGCTTTCTTTTTGCAGACCGGACAGGTTCAATGCGTCTGCAAAAACATCGTCCATGTCCAGGGCATTTTGTTTACTTCTTTTTTTATGGAAAAGCAAGCTCATAAGACTATAGCCATGTTTTTCTTTTGAAGTATTCTGCTGCTAGCAATATCAAGACTGCTGTTAAAATAGATACTATAGCAAAACCCAAAGGACCATCCGGCACTGGAAGCCAAACATTCATGCCGAACATTCCGGTTATTATAGTCGGCACAGCAAACAAAATGGTAATGGCTGTGAGCGTTTTCATGGTTGCGTTTAGCTGGTGCCCAAGTATTACCTCATGAGTGGCGCGAATATTTTGTGCTGTTTTATAGACTGATTTGGCGTTGTCTATAATCTGCTCTATATCAAGCATCAGATCCTCCAAAATATCCACATCGTCATTATGCAATGTAAGAGTTTTCTTGCGTGCTATCATGTCTTTTAAGGAAGCTGCGGTAGGTATAAGCGCGGCTATATAGTCTGTAAGGCGGCTTTCTATCTTTACTATTTCTTTTAAGTCTTCGTCCGACACAGTTTCTACAGACCTAAGAAAGCGCGAAAGCTTACGCCTGATGGACATTAAGGATTTTTCATACTGGACAACTATGGCATCAAGCATGAGTAAGAAGAATTTAATTTTTTGTGTGGTAATGGCATCTTGTCTTTGGTGCGCAAAATTATCCAAGAACTCCGCTTTGCTGTGCGATATGGTAAGTATGTACCTGTCCGAGATGGCTATCATGACCGGAGCGGTCGCAGCGCTGCGCGAATTACTCTCTAGAACAAACCGTGTAAAGAAATAATTTACCCCCTCTTCATACTCCACACGAGGCACCTCGAAAAAGTCGGTCGCGTCTTCCAAAAAATCCTCGTCAAAACCCAAATCTTGCAGATACTGCAAATCATCTTTAGATAAATCGTAAGCAAATATCCAAGAACCAGGCCTTGCGTTGTCCAGCTTTTGTATTTGCTTATCTTTGAGTGATCTGTAATAAAATTTTAGCATTTAAGCATTTTACCACAGAAAACGCCTCCTTACAAAAGATGCCATGAGCGAGGTTAAAATTATTAAAAGAGAAAAAAAGACAAAATCAAAATTCCAAGACACAAAGGCTATATCATAAATTAAAGCCGCAAAAATAAGCAGGTATGGTGTATAAAAAAGAGCTAAAATCAAAGACAAGAAAAGAAATACATAAGGCTGACCAAAAAACAAAAAAGCCAACGCCACTCCGCTTAGAAAGCTTGAGATAATTTTACTGCTCATAAGCCTTAATTAAGACAAAGTCAAGATTGTTTAAATTAATCGGAAGTCCGGCATAAACAATTTGGTATGGACTTTGCTCATCTAACTCTAATTTTCTAACTATGGCTATGGGATAAGATTTAAAATAAATCGGGTCACCTACTTTTAGTTTATATTCTTTGTTAAGTTGCGCTTTAAAGGCACCTCCGCCTTTACCGTAGAGTTTAAGCTTGATTTTCTCCTTTTGATCTTTATCACCCAACAAAATATAAGCCGGGATAACCCTCTCACGTGCAGAAAGCAAACGAGCAAACTTGGATTTGCCGGCTCGTTTATCTGCCAACAAGAATCCCGCCTTGGCAAAAACAAGATAGTACTTGTCCTCTGGAAGTGACTTGCTGAAGCTTAAGTAATCAACACGCGGTGCCACACTCGGCTCAAGACGCAATAGTCCCAATTCTCCTTCATCATTATCTTTTAGTAGGGATTTTATTTCTTCAAGGTCCTGCTTAAGCGCCAAATTACTTATTTTAAGAAATGACAAAGCTTGTATCTTAGATTTTAAATTGTCATTTTCTTCTTGTAATTTTTTCTTGGACTGGAAATAATCCAGAAAGCTCACTTTTTGAAAAAGCAAGTCAGAGCTGGAGAAAATTAGAGTCTGGGCTTTGTGTTCCAGAATATTGAACCACTTAAAATAAATATTGGACAGGACTAAAATTAAAACTATCAGAATAAAGAATTTTGAAACTTTTTTATTTTTCATATAACTAAGATACAGGCGAGAATTCGTGCGACTCGCTTATAAGAACATCTTTGTATTTATCTAAGTCTTCAAGCACCATGCCGGCTCCGCGCACAACAGCCGTAAGCGGGTCTTCGGCTATCTGAGCTTTTACTCCGAGGCTTTTGCTTATAAGCCTGTCTAAGCCTTTTATGTTAGCACCACCTCCGCAGATATAAATACCTCTTTTGTATATATCCGCAACTATCTCCGGCGGGGTAGTCTCTAGCACCTCTTTGGTAGCCTCAACTAATCTTTCAACGGAAGGATAGACAGCATCTTTGATGTCTACATTAGTGATGATGATTTCACGTGGAAGACCTGTCACCAAGTCTCTTCCGCGTACGGTAGTGCTTCTTTCTTCTTCGTCATCATCTACGGAAGATATCTTAATTTTAATCTCCTCGGCAGACTTGTCACCTATCAAAATTTTAAACTCTTGGCGAATATATTCTTTTATGTTTTCATTTAGCTTATCTCCGGCAATGCGCACATTTCTGGTATTTACCAAGCCCCCCAGAGATACCACTCCTATGTCTGTAGTTCCACCACCTATGTCTATAAGCATGGAACCTGTCGGCTCATGCACCGGCAAGCCAATTCCAATAGCAGCCGCCATCGGCTCTTCTATAATGTAAACTTCACGCGCACCGGCAGACTTTGCCGCGTCTTGCACGGCACGCACTTCCACGTTTGTAATTCCGCTTGGCACACCCACAACAACTCGCGGACCGAAAAGCTTGTTTGAGTTGTCTTGTGCTTTGCGAATCAAATAACTCAGCATTTCTTCTGTAACCTCATAATCTGAAATCACCCCGTCTACAAGAGGCTGCACTGCAGTTATATGCTCCGGCGTTCTGCCTAACATTGCCTTTGCCTCTTGGCCCACCGCTACGACTTGATCTGTTTTTTGATTTATGGCGACTATAGACGGCTCATTTATAACAATGCCTTTACCGTTTACATAAACAAGAGTATTTGCGGTTCCCAAATCTATTCCCACATCATTTGCAAAAAATGATGCTATTTTCTTTTTCACGGCTCGCTTAAAGCTTTGCTTTGACATTTCCGGTTTTTTAAATTTCCATTTCATATACCTTCTTTAAATAATCCAAAAGCTCTTCCTTGTCAAGAATTTGAGTATCGTCTTGACTGCGTGATTTTATCTCATAGCCTCCGGCATCAAGTGACTTTTGCGAGACCAAAACCCTAAAGGGCAAGCCCATCAAATCCGCATCGGCAAATTTCTCACCGGCACTAACGTCTTCTCTGTCATCAAATAAAACTTCAAAGCCGGCCTTTTCAAGTTCACGCATTAAATCTTCAGCTTCTTCATTTTTAGCAAGGGATATAAGGTGTAAATCAAACGGCGCGACGGACTTTGGCCAGACTATGCCTTTTTCGTCAGACAACTCTTCAACGATTGTACCCATAAGGCGTCCTATCCCTATACCATAAGAGCCCATAATCACAGGAACTTCCTTTCCTTCTTCGTTTTTGTATCTAAGACCTATTGGCTCTGAGAATTTTGTGTTGAGAGAGAAAATATTTCCAACCTCAATGGCTTTTTCTTCTTTTAGCTCGGCTTTACTTAAGCCCAAATCTGCCAAGACCTCGTCAGTGTAAACTTCCTTGTTAACGGCAAGATTTTTATCATAATCTATATAAATTATATCCTCGCCAGCGTCTGAGACTGTTTGAAACTCATGTGAATATTTAGAAAAAGTTCCGCCACTGGCAAAGGTCAAGAAGGTTTTATCCCCCAGACCCACACGTTCAAATATGTTTATATATGCCTGCTTTATTTTTTCATAAAAAGCATTATGCTCTTCTTCGTCCTTTGAGAAGGAATATAGCGCTTTCCAATAAAATTCTCTCCCGCGCATAAGTCCGGACTTTGCACGAGTCTCATTTCTAAACATGGTGCGAATGTCATATGGGTAGGCAGGCAAATCTTTATAAGAAGAAATAAAATCTTTCATTAAATTTGTGACTGCCTCCTCGTGTGTGAAGGCCAGCCTCAGCTCTGTGCCGTTTTGGAGTTTTGTTTTGAACCAAACATCTACAATCTCATCATCCCATCTACCCGTCTTTTCCCAAGCATCTTTTTTTTGCAATACTGAGTTTTTCATTTGAACCCCGCCAATACGGTCCATCTCGCTTTTTATTATGGAAGAAATCTTATCTATAACCCTCAAGCCAAGCGGCAAAAAAGTATAGACTCCCGCCATTTCTTTGTAAACATATCCTGCGCGTATAAGTAGTTGAGCATTTTTGGATTGCTCGTCAGCTGGCGCTTCCTTACGTGTTCTTGTAAACAGTTGACTCATTTTCATACAAGCACATCATAACAAAAAAGCCGCCCTTTTCCAAATCATAGAGCCGACACTACAGCGCCTTTTATCTGCTTAGAGCCTCAAGGCCTGGCAGGGTTTCTGATTCTAAATACTTAAGCATGGCACCTCCACCACTAGAGCGAAAGCTAAATAAATCTCCCTTTTGAAGCTCGTCTATAATCGCATTACTATCCCCGCCCCCTACGTAGGTCTTGGGCTTGAATATTTCTATTTGATTTATAAGGGCGGCCGAACCTTGGCTAAAACCTCTCTCATACCAGCCAAGCGGCCCATTCCACAAAAGAAAATCCACTCCATACAAAAAGTCAAGTGGTGGGAAAGCGTCAACTATAATCTCCCCTTCTTTAATGTCAAAGCCGTCACTTTTGCGTGTGCTGTTTTTCATAAGCACAGTATATTTTTCCGGCAAAAATAAATGCGGGTGATTTAAAACTTCCGGGTCTATATATCCATCTTCAACCTTTGAGTCTCCCACGCTATAGCCTCGCGCAAGTAAGGCGTCATTTGCCAAGGCTCCCGCAAGCAAAACTTTCTGGTACCTTTCAAGCATTTTCTTTACCAACGGCTCTTTTGTGGAAAACTTATCACCACCCAGCACAAAAGCTGCAAAGCCCTTAGGGTGCAGTGCCCTGTTTAAAGCCCTGAGCTCTTTTTCTACCAGAAGACCTGCCAAGCTTGGTAAAAGTCTTGGCAAAAGTACTACCGACGCATGCTCTCTGTGTAAAACCGCAAAGGCATCTTGAACAAAAACATCAGCCATAGATGCCAAACTTCTTGCAAATCCCATGTCTGCATTCTTTTCCTCTTTAAAAGCGCGCAAATTCTCAAAAAGAAAAACACCATCAAGACGCTTTTTAAAATAATCTTCTTTTCGTACAAATTGTAAATCTTTTATATGTTTTTTAAGCTCCAGATATACCGACTCAAGACTCTGTGTGGCGTCCTTGCCTATATGAGCTACTATATAAAGAGCTCGTGCATATTTTTTGATTTTTCTTATACTTGGCAAAGCTTTCTTAATCCTAAAATCGTCTAGGACTTTACCTTCTTTATCTATGGGCACATTTAAAGACGCGCGGAGCAGCACTTTCTTATCTTTTATATCTTCCAAATGCTTTGATAAGTATCTCATTTTATTTTAGAAATTATAGCTTCAAGCTCTTTGGCATCAACACTTGCCCTGCCCAGCAAAACTCCGGATACTTCCTGCAAAGATAGAATACTCGCGGCGCTTAAAGAATTAACAGACCCACCATAAATAAGAGGTACTGCGCGCCCTTTCCTGTCACCAAAAAGTTTTACCAGAGTTTTGCGAATATAAATCATCATCATTTCTATATCACGAGCACTGGGTGGTTTTGCGGCCCCTACCGCCCAGACAGGTTCATACGCTATAATAAACTTAAGTGGCTTATTTGCCGGATAATACTTTAAGGCACTTTGTATTTGCTTGCGGACAAATTTGTAATGCTCAGCCTCGCTGTCGCGCTTGTGCTCTCCAACTATGATTATAGGTAAAATTTTATTCTTGTATGCCTCCTGAACTTTTTTCGCAACTCCTTCATCGTCAAGCCCGCGAGCACGCTCCTCGGAGTGCCCCACAAGCGCCATGTCCACTTTAGCCTCTTTTATTTGCCTTGCGCTGATGCAGCCTGTATGCGCGCCGGAAAAGCCCAGGCTCTGCGCCACGAAGCTAAGGGACTTCCCTTTGTAAGAGCTTCTAAGCGACAAAAGATGAATGTGTGAAGGTGCAAGCATGAGTGCCACATTTTTCTTTTTAGATAAGATTTTGTATTTTTCAAAAAGATTCTTTGCTTCTTTTGGGGAATCCAAATAAGTTTTCCAATTGCCAATTATGATTTTCATATTGGCTATTTTAACATAATTATTTCTGCAGAGTCCAAGGCTTATTAGTCCTTACAATTGCAGACTTGCAAAACTTAATATTCCGGAGATTTAAGCTCTTAAAGAAGTTTTGAAAACCATATGGTCGGCAATATGCATGCTCGAGGAATTAAGCTTCATTTATTTTATCAAAAAGTTTAGCATCTTCTTTTTTAAGTTCTGCGCCTACGCTTAGCTTTACATTGCCTTTTTCTAAATCCCTAGCAAGTCGCGCGAATAATTTTTCCATATCAAAGCGTGTTGCGCTTAAAATCTCTTCGCGTTTTTTCTCGAGAAAATCTTCAGTCTCTCCTTTGAAATCCATTATAAGCGCTCTGTGGGCTGCTTCTGTTTCAGACTGCGGCCTGTCAAAGTACAGCAGGACCCTGGCAATAGCCCCTTGAAAATCCGCCTCATCAAACTCTGCTTCATAAAAAGCCTTCTCAAAAATCTCAAAGCTGCTTGAGACGTTCGGGTCATTAAAAGACCTAAAAAGTGCCAGCCCAGGATATATTGGCATAAAATATACTCCGTAAGCGCCTCTTTTGACTCTTATCTCGTCTGTAAGGTAGCCAAAGCTCAACAGATTTTGAGCCAGCAGCATTTTGTAAAAATCCGCCCCGGCCTCAAAAGTCAAGGCATTTTGATTTGCCGGAAGAAAATTATTTTTTAAAAAGCTGTTTTCATAGCTTTTTTCAAAATCAATATCAACTTTTTTATACATTCTAGAGCTTAGAAAGTCCAAGTTTTGCGCGACCATTTCTTTTGGAGAGAATTCCGCTATAAAAAGACCTCTTTTTGTAAAGACTTTCCGATAAAGTTCTTTGTAAGAGTATATTAGCTCTGCTGGCTCTTTTTTAAGTTCTGATTTAAGAAAATCTATAAAGGTATAGGCTGATATTTGCTCTTGAATGTAGTGACTCTTGCTCAGTCCAGATAGCGCAAGTTTATCTGTAAAAGATATGTGCGTGCGCCAGTCCTGTGTTTGCATCTGATATCTGGAAAGCATTTCTTTCAGACTTTCTGTTAAAATATTTTCATCAAAAAGTAGTTCCTGCGTATAAATCTCGAGCAAGGCAAAAATCTCAGCAGACTTTTTTACCCAGCTCTCGGCTTGAAAGTGCAGTTTAATTTCGGGCTCTTTCTTTCTGTTTGGCAATAACACCAGATTAAAATCAAAAGACTGTAAAGAAGATTTGAGTCTGTCTATTTCTTGGCGACTCCGCCCTTTGCTGGAAGCTTTTTTAAATAAGTCAAGCAAGACCTGCAAGCGCCTGAGCTCCTCTAAATCTAAATGAGACAAGTTGAAATAAAGATCCAGCTTATAAATACCCGATTTGTTTTTACGCAGGTAGCTCCTGCCTCCGGCTGAAATTTTCTTTTCAATATTGAAAATTTTCCTTTTGCCGGCTTTAAGGTCTTTAAAAGAGCTGGGACTTATAAGACTCAAATCATCTTCTTGTTTTTTAAAATTCTTAAATTCCTCTATTTGCTTTTCTATTTCTCTTTTGCGGACCTTAGATACCTTTTTAAGAGTTGCCTGCTTAGCCTTGAATTCTTTTAAATTATCAAAAGACTCCTTGGCCTCAAGTTTGAAAATGCCGTAATCCTCGGATTCCAGAAAATACTTTCTAAAGTAAACATCAAATACAGTTTCATCCTTTTTAAAATCTTCTTCTATCTCTTTTAGGAGCTCTGAACTATTTAACGCTTCGGCCGGATTTATGTAATTCCACAAACTTAAAGTATGTTGGAAAACGGTTTTGGCCTTTGACTCAAGCATTGGCCATTTTTTTATGCGATACTTGGCATTTTCTATTTCATCTTTAATCCTTTCTTTATTTAAGCCATCTTGAGCTATCTGTTTAATGGATTTTTGCACTAAAGCTTGCGCTTCTTTGAATTTCTCGGCGCCGATGCCGTCGAAATGAATATGCATTAAATTAACAGATGTATCAGCTTCAAAGTAAAAATTGACATCTCTGGATAATCCGCTTTTCTTCAAATAAGTTTTCAGAAAATCACTTTCAAAGCGGCTCAGGGAATCAAAAATGATTTCCAATATAATATTGTCTTTCAAACGCTCGGCCTTCTCTGCGTAATAGACAAGCGCAAGACGCGAATCATCTTTAGGCAAATTAAAATATTGCT
Organism: Patescibacteria group bacterium; assembly: GCA_015489565.1. Classification (GTDB taxonomy): domain Bacteria; phylum Patescibacteriota; class Minisyncoccia; order Phycocordibacterales; family UBA2100; genus S143-145. The sequence continues at coordinate 11,035 of WFZM01000005.1, forward strand.
TGACACTTTTCTTAGCAGTCTCCTTACCTTGAATAACTTTAAAGCTTCTGGACTTGCGGGCCGAGCTTAAATACTCATCTAAAAGCCCGAGAACTTCGCTTTCTTTTATGTCGCCATAAAGAAAGATTTTTACATTCTTTGTAGCATAGTATTTTTTGTAAAAAGTCTTGAAATCCTCAAAGCTTAGATCCACTATCTTGTTCGGGTCGCCACCACTGTCAAATTTATATGCCCCGTCCTTAAGCATGGACTTTAAAATCATATTTTCAAGAGTCACATCTGGATTACCATAATAAGAAATCATCTCCTGCAAAACCACACCGTTGTAGACCAGTTCCCCTTTTGAGTTTTTATCATATCTTTTGCCCTCTTGCCTTAGTATATTTTCCTCCCACAAAATATTAGGATTAAAAATGCCATCCAAATAAATATCCATTGTACTTAAAAAGTCCCCGTGATTTAGAGCTGAAAAATAATAAGATGTTTGCTCCGGATATGTGGTAGCATTTAATTGCAAGGCCTGCTTTCTACGCAAAAGAATATAAAAAGGATCCGCCCCGAAAAACGGATATTTTTTTGAGCCGTGCAAAACCGAATGTTCCGTTATGTGGGGAAGACCCATATCATCATAAGGTCTGGTAATCAAACTCAAGCCGAAAAATTTTTCCTTGTCTTTATTTTTAAGCCAAAATATCTGAGCGCCGCTTTTGTGACGATATTCTATAAGTTTGGACTTTAAGTCTTTTAGCTTAGTTTCTTGGACAATTTTGAAATTTATTTTTGGGTCCTTGCTTTTTCTTTGCATAGCTCTCCTATCTATATATCAGCCTTAAAATATCGTTGTAGGTAATAGCAAGCATAAGCAGTATCAGGAGCCCAAAACCTATAAAGTTGACAGAATTTTCAAGCCAAGCCGGAGCTTTGCGCCGGAAAATCCACTCGTAAAGCACAAATACTATGCGTCCACCATCCAGCGCCGGAATCGGCAGAAGGTTTATTACAGCCAAGTTAATGGAAATAAGAGCCATAAAATACGCCAAGTAAGCCATGCCCACTTGCGCAGCCTCACCAACCATTGAAGCTATACCCACCGGTCCGGCAACATGCTTAAGATCAAGCGACATACTGAAAGCCCCTTTAAGCAATGAGACCAAACCTTGCAGTACATCTTTTGTAACATTTATGGAGCTTTTAAGTCCCAAGTATAAAGATTTAAGAATTCCAAAACGCTCTTTTGACACCAAAGTCATGCTAATACCAACTGCCGCTCTTGACGGGTCGTCTTCTATAATACCTTGAGCCGGATTGAGTTCTACAACTTCCGTCTGACCTGTTTTTTTGATAATCTTAAATTCTAAGGATTCTCCGGGATGCTTGGCAATAAATTCCGCCACCATGTCCGGAGATAAAAGTGTGGGTTTCTCATCTTTTTTATCCTTTAGGTATACTTCGCTTATAGTATCCCCTATTGACAGACCGGCAACTTGAGCGGGAGAGCCCACCTTTGTTCCGGCTATCATCAGCGTGGAATTCTCGACATAATTTTTATCCCAAAAAAGTGGGGCTCCGGAATAATACACGCCGGCAAACAAAAACCAACCCAAAAGGAAATTAAATAATGCACCTGCCAGCAAGATAAGTATCTGCTTCCATGGCTCTTTGTGGTTAAGAGAGCGTTCTTTTTGCTCGGGGCTTAATTTCTCATCTTCTCGTTCTTCTCCAAAAAGCCGTACAAAGCCTCCGAAAGGTAGCCAGTTTAAAGTATACTCTGTCTCGCCTATTTTTGCTATTCGTATGGCCTTTGGAGGATAACCTATGCCAAATTCATCTACTCGCACTTTAAAGAGCTTGGCAAAAATAAAATGCCCCAACTCATGAACCAATATAAGCAACAATAAAACTCCCAAAAAAATTAAAACTGTCATGGCGCTAATGATAACAATTTAAAGAGAAATTGCAAAAGCCGCCGCGCTACGCGTGGCGGCTTTTACTCTGTCAAATTAGTTGTCAAGTATTTCCTTCTCTTTGTCTTCAAATATTTGCTCCAGCTTCTCGTTAGCCTCTTTAACAAGTTTTTCCATCTCTTCTTTAGCCATAAATTTCTCATCTTCTGTCATTTCTTTTTCTCTTTCTTTTTGCTGAATATCACTCCAGACTTCATCGCGCTCTTTACGGACAGAGACCCTTGCTTCTTCCAGTTTGTCTTTCGCCATCTTTACCAACTCTTGTCTCCTCTCGCCGGTAAGCTCCGGGAATATTACTCTCAAGCCCTTCTCGTCAACAATTATAGAAAGCCCCAAGTTGGCCTCGGTAATTGCGCGTTCAATTTCTTTTGCCGAGTTGGGATCAAAAGGTGTAACCCGCAGTGTTCTTGCATCTTCCACTGAAATATTTGCCATCTGATTCAAAGGACTTAAAGCTCCGTAATTAAGGGCCTTTATACCGTCTAAAATATCCGGAGTGGCGCGACCGGTGCGTATATTTTTCAGCTCTTTTTTCAGCCAATCTTGTATTTCCTCAAGTCTCTTTTTAAAATTTGTAAAATCGTAATTCATATTTTTTATATTAATTAATAAGTTTTTAAGTTCTTACATATTAATTTTATATCAAAGCTCCACAAAAGCAAGACTCTCAAGCAAAGCTTTGTGTGGTTGCGCTCCAAGATTATCGGCGCGCCTAAAACTCAAAAGATTTTCCAAAGTCTTTCTTGCTCCGGGTTTATTCAGATTTTTCGTCAAGTAATATTCAAATGAGTCCAAAAAATCAGCTAATTTCTCTTTGTCTTTTTTACGCAAATTGTCCAGAAAATCCAGACGTTTATCTATATTTAAGTCAAGAAAGTCCCTGGCTGCCGAAGTATCCTTTTGGGGCTTGGCTGGTAAATTAATAGCTTGCAGGCGTGAACGCAAGGTGTCAAGCAAAGTATCTTCTTGCCCGGTATTTAAAAATATAATCTTTTTCTCAGGTAGCTCTTCCAGTACTTTGAGCAAAGCATTTTGCGCTTCCAGACCTATTTTATGAAAAGTCAAAAATATAATGCTTTTTTCTTTAACTGTACTTTGCAAGCTTAAATTTTGCAAATACCTTACATCTTCTATCTGCAAAAAATCCTTCTTTATGATGTAAGTCTCAAAAGCTTCAAGGCTCGGAAAAAAACGAGCCAGCAAAGATTTAGGGTCTTCTTGACCCGCATTTAGCAAAAAAGTGTTCCCTCCGGGGATTTTTATTTGCATATTTAGGATTTGCTTATTATCGCCTTTTTATAAGTGTCCAAGTGCTTCAAGGCAAGACCCGTTCCCTTAGCTACAGAGTAAAGCGCGTCATCTGCAAGCTCGGCTTTGACACCTGTTCTCCTGTAAATAAGCTCAGGCAGTTTACGCAGCTGGCTTGTACCACCGGACATAATAATCCCGTTGTCTATTATATCTGAAGCCAGCTCCGGCGGAGTGTTTTGCAAAACATATTTTATCGCCGCAACGATTTCTTTGAGCTCCCTTGAGATGGCACGCACAATTTCATTACTACTTATCTCAACCGAACGGGGCAATCCGCTTATATAATCGCGCCCTTTCACGGTCATTGTCAGCTCATCTTCAAGAGGCATGGAAGAGCCAATGTTAATCTTTATGTCCTCGGCTGTCTTATCTCCTATTGCCAGGTTGTATGTTTTTTTAACATAATCAACTATGGCCTGATCAACTTTATTACCGGCAACTTTCACAGAAGTGCTGGCAACTATTCCACCCAAAGATATCGCGGCTACGTCCGTTGTGCCTCCTCCTATGTCAACTATCATATGCCCTTGTGCCTCGTGTATTGGAATTCCGGCACCTATCGCCGCAAGAATCGGCTCTTTCATAACCTGCGCTGTCTTGGCACCGGCTTTTGTTGCCGCCTCAAGCACTGCGCGCCTTTCCGTTGAAGTAATGCCTGCAGGCACGGAAATCAAAACGTCCGGCTTTAAAAAGCTGTAACGCGGAAGAGCCTTGCGCATATAGTACTTCAGCATCACTTCCGTAACCTTGTAGTCTGCTATAACTCCATCCTTCATGGGACGGTAAGCTACAATATCATCCGGGGTTCGCCCTATCATTTCTTTTGCCTCATCACCGACCGCAAGAATTTTATTTTCCTGAACAGAAACAGCAACCACGGACGGCTCTCTTAGTACCACACCTTTGCCCGGCACATAAACGAGTGTATAGGTAGTTCCCAAGTCTATCCCCAATTTCGGCACTATATTTATCATGACTTTATTTTACACGAAAAGGCTTGGCAGGCAAGTTTTTAAAAAATGCGATTCTAAAATATAAGCCAAGACCACCAAGGAGTTTTTTTATCTTTAACTATAAGAGAGCGTCTGTCCAGCGTAAGGTGCTCCTCATAGTAAGCGGGGATAAGCCAAAGAACTTTTACTTTTTCCCTTTTAACGATTGTCAACTCTGATTTTTCTTTATTTTCGGATATAAGTTTATAGCCGGGGAATTTATC
>WFZM01000006.1 GCA_015489565.1 Patescibacteria group bacterium
CAATGAAAAAGCCACCTTGTCCGAAGACGCGGTGGCTTTTTCATTGGTGACCCGACTCAGCAAGCTGAGTCTGAGCACCATGCAGTTTTCACCGAAGTGAAAACTGCATGGTGCTCGCGAGCCGAGGCTCACTTGCACCATCGAGCCAACGCCGAAGCGTGGGCTCGATGGTGCCTGCAAGCAAGCTTGCTGGCACCGTTGGAAAGTCGCCGAAGCAACTTTCCAACGCTGCGAACAAGCCAAAAAGGATTGTTTGCAGCGTTGAGCTCAGCCGAAGCTGAGCTCAACGCTATCTGCAATCCTTCGCTTGCAGTGCCTCTTAAGAACTGAGCATATATTATCAATTTCGTATTTTTTTACAATATTGACATATGGATATTATATTGTGTAGTGTTTTTTGTAAAAATGCCATTTTTTGCCAAACAAATTGATTTTATAAACTTTTCCAAAGCTCCTACGTTTAATAGATAAAGCTATACCCCTTGTACCCAGCCTTACAGCCAATCTCTGAGCCAGGCTTCTTATGTAAAGAGACTTGGAGACTTTTGTACTCAAGCGCAATAAAATAAATTCTTGCCCTGATTCCAGCTCTTTAAAAAATCTGTTCCAAGATTTTTTGACCTCGGCTTTTCTAAAATCATTGTAAGATTCGGTAATTGAGGATCTACCAAGAAGCCTTAAATTCTTAAACACCCTCTCTTGCAAATCGGCCGCTTTTATCTTTCTGGTGGATATTAACTTTAAATCATAAATCTCCGCTTGGTACTCGGGGCGCTCTTTTGGACAGCCTTCTTCTATACTCCACTTAAATAGCGACTTGCCTTTGTGTGTTTTGGAGCTAAAGCATGGATAACGCCACTTATGTACTCCTTGAAATTCCTGCAAAACACTGTCCAGGTTTTGCAGTTCTATCTTCGTTTTGGGTCTGTAGCTGCTTACAATTCCCAGCTGGTCGGCACTGTCACTTTCAAGACCCAAGAGTAATTCAAATTCATATTCCTTGTCCATCACATTAAACTTGTCTTTCTTGAACCTTTCATTACCGGCAAGAATCAAGATTAACCCTTCGGCCATCGGGTCAAGTCTGCCTGCAAATGTGAGCTTTTCTTTGTCCAAGCCCTCCTTGGCTCTTAAACGCTCTAGTGCCTGCAGTGAGGTTTCCCCTATTTTTTTATAAACTTTGTAAATCATTGAAGCAAATCATCAAACTTTTTCTCAGCCGCTTTTCTAGATATTTCAAGCGCCTTTTGCATATTATCTTCCCCGCTCATTCCAACTCTACTTATCTCGCCACATTTAATACATTTGTGCACTATTACAAAAGTTCCGCCTTTTTTTGTTTCCACATCTATGGGCTCCATCAAGCCGGCGCAGTCTTCCAGTCTATCACCCGGAAAGATATCCACATGCTTACTCCAAAGACAATTTGGACAGTGGTTGGTATATCCGGAGCCTTTTACTTTTTCCCCGCAATTCTCACAAACAAAGTCTTCTTTTCTTTTTTGAAATTTTTTAACTTTTACTTGCATCACAAAGAATATCTTAGCATAATTTTCAAAACAAAAAACATTTACGTTATAATGTCGATTGACATTATAACGTTGCAGGTAGCAAGGCTGGTGTTTAAGCAAAGCAGCCCGGCAGGCCTAAGGCCTGCCGGGCTGCTTTGCTTAATTTGCCTTAGAGCTAAGTAAATATACTAAATTAAACCCTTCAGATATTGCAAGCGTCTTTCTTCGGATAAACGCTCAATTGCGTAGCGGAGCATTGTGCGAGGCATCTTTTTATAGTGCTTTTTAAGAAAGTTCTCAAGCACACTTTGCTCGCGCTTGCCCACTTCTCGCAGCATCCAACCAACAGCTTTTTGTATCAAGTCATGCCCGTCTTGAAGTAAAAGCTCAGCCAATATAAGGGTCTCTTTAAATCTGCCACGTTTTATAAAATAATGTGTAGCAACTATAGCAATTCGCCGTTCCCAAAGGTAATCAGATTTTGCAAGCTTAAGCAAGACCATCTTTCTTTCACTAAAATTTTGCTCAAAAAGCCAAGTACCCACAATATGTGGAGCCGTCACATCAACCAAATCCCAGTTGTTTATATACTTTGTATTTTTTAAATAGAGCGTGTAGATTTTCGCTCTTTCTTTTTCGTCAACTTTTTGGAATTTATAAACAAGTACCAAAAGAGCGAGCATCCGCTCTTCATGAATTTTAGAGTGTAAAAACTCCTTCACCTCAGCTAATTCCAAATCATCTCTAAACCTCCGAGCCAATTTACGCAACACAGGTACCTTCACCCCAATAAAAACATCGCCTTCTCCATACTCACCCTTTCCTGTCTTAAAAAAGCCTTGGGATACCTGCGCGTGTTTTTTATCTGCGAATTTACTGAGTTCTTTTTTGATTGCTTCTGTTTTAGCTCTGCTCATGCCCTGCCTTTTATTTTACCTATTGCGCCTTGATTGAGTTTAAATACCCACTTACCGGAAACGTTTTGCACGGTAGCCAAGCGTTCGCCACAATTTGGACAATATATACTTTCCCCTTTGGCTAATTTTTGCTCAAACAAAGTGCTATAATCTTTAGAAATACGCGAGCGATGCACTTTTATCCACCTTCCCGGTCCGCGCTTCCTATAGTCAAGCAACTTCAACCCACATTTACAATACAAAGTCTTAGTTCGCCACATAACTATATTTTACATAAAAACCAAACATAGACAAAGACCGAGGAGACACTCGGTCTTATTTTACTCAATTTGGCTCTATTCATCCTGTACTCTAGCTAACTAAAATATACGCCTGGTTTTCAGACATCTCAAGAATACCTTTCTTGAGATCAAAATCTTGCTTATTACCTTGCGCATCTTTGAAAACTATTTTTCCGGACTTTAATTTGGCAATTATAGGCTCGTGTTTTGCAAGCAGTGTCATTTCTCCACCCTCAGATGGCACTGTTAAAGATACAATATCTCCACTAAAGAGCTCCTTGTCCAACCTGGCTATTGTAAGTTTAAATGTATTCATTTTGGATATAAAGTTAAATTAAGCCTTCAAAACCTCGCTAATACCCCCTTTCATATAGAAGTCTTGTTCGTCTTTGTCGTCAAGCTTTCCTTCCAAAATTTCATTAAAGCCTTCCACTGTCTCTTGAAGCGTTACGTATTTGCCCGGCTTTCCCGTAAAGACCTCTCCCACAAAGAACGGCTGTGACAAGAAGCGCTGTATCTTGCGGGCGCGATAGACGAGCTTTTTATCTTCCTCTGAAAGCTCTTCAATACCCAAAATGGCAATAATGTCTTGTAAATCTTTATATCTTTGAAGAACACGCTTTGTCTCGTTGGCAACCTTATAGTGCTCATCTCCGACTATCTCCGGGTCAAGGGCGGTAGACCCTGACTCAAGCGGGTCAATTGCAGGATAAATTGCAAGCTGTGCAAGTGCACGAGAGAGCACTACCTGAGAGTCAAGGTGAGCGAAAGTAGTAGCAGGAGCCGGGTCTGTAAGGTCGTCAGCCGGCACGTAAACAGCCTGCACGGATGTAATGGAGCCGTGCTTGGTAGATGTAATACGCTCTTGAAGCTTACCCATCTCTTCTGCAAGCGTAGGCTGGTATCCAACGGCGGATGAAATGCGCCCCAGAAGTGAAGACACCTCAGAGCCCGCCTGCACAAAGCGGAAAACATTGTCCATGAAAAATAGCACATCTTTACCACCTTCTTCATCACGAAATGCCTCTGCCATGGTAAGACCTGTAAGCGCCACGCGAGCACGCGCTCCCGGCACCTCATTCATCTGTCCGAAAACCAAGGCTGTTTTATTAAGCACTCCCGATTCTTCCATCTCGTAGTAAAGGTCATTACCCTCACGCACACGCTCTCCAACACCGGCAAAAACAGAGTAGCCACCGTGCTCTGACGCCACGTTGCGGATAAGCTCTTGGATAAGCACGGTCTTACCTACGCCGGCACCACCGAATAGCCCCACCTTACCTCCTTTTATAAACGGAGTCATAAGGTCAATAGCTTTAATACCGGTCTCAAAGACTTCCGCCTTTGTGGACTGCTCTTTAAACTCCGGAGCATCGCGGTGGATAGGAAGCCTATCTGCGCTATCGCTTATCGGCTTTTCATCTATCGGCTCGCCCAGAACATTAAACATTCTGCCGAGCGCATCCTTACCTACCACCGCTTGGATAGGCGCTCCGGTATCCACAACCTCCATACCACGGACAAGCCCCTGCGTGTCTTGCATTGCAATACAACGCGCAGTATCAAGCCCGATATGCTGAGCCACCTCAAGTACCACCTTGCCATTTTCTCCTTGCACCTCAAGCGCGTTTAATATGGCAGGGACTGAATCGGTACCAAACTTAACATCTACAACCGTTCCTATAACTTGTGCTATTTTTCCTACGTTTTTCATATACAATTAAACTAATAAACCTATAAAATTATTCTTTCATCGCTTCTACACCACTTGTGATTTCGCTAACCTCTCTGGTAATGGCTGCCTGACGAGCCTTGTTAAATTTCAACAAAAGCTCATGAGACATCTCGCCAGCCTTGTCTGTCGCCGCCTTCATGGCAACCATGCGCGCGGAGTGCTCTGATGCCTTGGATTCCAAAAGGGTGTGATGAACAAAAATATTCAAAAGCTCAAATATCAAATCGTTCAAGATACTCTCGCTATCCGCTTCTATAAGATAAGAACGACGTTTTATATCTTCTTGCTTAACCGCCTCGTCTGAAAACTTACCCTTCGTTGGTGCTATTTCAAATGCCAGGTTTTCAAGTTCGGCCTTTTCCAACGGCAGTATTTGTCTTAGAACCGGATTCTGTTCAAAGGTGGATACAAAATTCATATAAGCTACCGTCCAAGTAGAGGTCTCGGCATTTGTTTGAACCTTACTTATGATTTCACTTATTTTTTCAGTATCGCTTAAATCTACCGCGTCTTTGTTGTTATCCATCTCAAGCAAAATATCCACAGACCGCGCTTTTAAAAATTCCCTGGCACGCCTTCCTATAGCTACGGCTACAATCTTGTCATTTGCATGCTCATCAAGAAACGCTTGTGCCTTTTTAAGCACCGCCGAATTTAAAGATCCTGCCAGACCTTTGTCAGATGTGACAAGTAATAGCCCACGCGCGCCATCGTTTTTACTTGCCACCAACGGGTGCTTAACACTATCCCAATCACTAGCTATGGCATTAAGAATTCTAAGAGCTACCAGAGCAAAAGACCTCCCAGAAAGAGCCAGCTCCTGACTCTTTCGCATCTTAACTGCAGAAACAGCCTCCATGGCCCGCGTTACTTTGCGAGTTTTGTCGACTGACTGCCTTTTTAATTTTAATTGCTTTAAGTTTGCCATACACTTTCTTATTCAAAAAGATCGGCATTTGCAGCCTTGAAATCTTCCATGGCTTGCTTTAGCTCCTCTTCGCTTGTTTCACTTATAGCTTTCTCCTCCTTTATTCTCTCTAGAGTTTTGTTGTAGTTAGCCTCTACAAATTGCAACCATTTTTTCTCGGCCAAGCTTACTTTGTCAAGCTCAAGCGTCAAAAAGAGTCCTTCGTTACCGGCAAACATAACTATAGCCTGCAGATAAAACGGCATTGGCTCATTCTTGTTTTGCTTCAAAAGCTCTGCCATACGTGCCCCTCTATCCAAGCGCTCCTTGGTTGCTTCATCAAGGTCTTGCGCAAACTGCGCGAAAGCCTCAAGCTCACGGAACTGCGCAAGTTCTATACGCACGGAACCTCCAACTTTTTTCATTGCCTTTGTCTGAGCACTTGACCCTACGCGAGATACCGAGTTACCCACATCAATGGCCGGGCGCAATCCTTTGTTAAAGAGTGAAGCATCAAGGAAAATCTGACCGTCTGTTATGGAGATAACGTTTGTAGGAATATATGCCGAAACATCGCCTTCTTGAGTCTCAATGATAGGAAGCGCGGTAATAGAACCCCCGCCTTTTTTTTCTGACAATTTAGCTGCTCGCTCAAGAAGCCTTGAGTGTAGATAGAAAATATCTCCCGGGTAAGCCTCGCGTCCCGGAGGGCGACGAAGCAAAAGAGACACCTGCCTGTATGCCACAGCTTGCTTGGACAAATCATCATAGATGATGAGAGCATCTTGCCCTCTGTCCATAAAATACTCGGCCATTGCGACCCCGGCGTAAGGCGCCAAGTACTGCAAAGTGGCAGATGCTGAGGCCGGAGCGGAAACTACGATTGTATAGTCCATGGCTCCTTCCTCCTGCAGTTTGGCAACTATTCGTGCGGTCTTTGACTCTTTTTGGCCAACTGCAACATAGATACAAACGGGTCTTTTAGATTCAGCCTCGTACTTTTGGTTAATTATAGTGTCTATGGCTATGGTTGTCTTACCTGTGAAGCGGTCACCGATGATAAGCTCGCGCTGACCGCGTCCTATAGGAATCATCGCGTCTATGGCTTTTATACCTGTATGAAGTGGCTCATTCACAGATTGTCTATCAAGCACCGGATAGGCATCGCGTTCAAGAGCCATAAAAGTATCCGACTTTATAGGCCCCTTGCCGTCTATAGGGTTCCCTAAAGTATCAACAACGCGACCAAGAAGCGCCTCGCCGGCCGGAACAGATAGAAGCTTACCGGCCGGTTTTACTGTCATACCCTCTTTAACCGCGCTGGCCTCTCCCAAAATCACGGCCTTTACGGACTCTTCCTCCAGATTAAGAGCCAGTCCGTAAACAGGCTCTGAATCAAGCGCATCTTCGAGTGCCTTGTCTGATGCCGTGTCAAAGATAAGCATTTCTCCAAGTTTTAAATCTTGCAGACCTTCTATTTCTGCCACTCCATCTCCTACAAAAGACACAATTCCCGCTCCTTCTTTTTTTGCAGAAGGAGCAAAGTTTTGTATCTCCTTTTTAATTTTTTCAATGATTCCTTTGTCCATAGACTGAATTTATAATTATTTTTTTCCAATAAGCTTATTTAATAAATAACTTTGATACGCGATGAGTAACCACAGCGTTGCGTTAAAGAACGTTAAAACTGCGCTGATATAAACTTTAAGAAAAAAGAGGGCATAAGCCATCATAAACAGCGCAAGCGATGTTGGCAAAGATGTTGCAAGTGGCGGTTTTTCATTCTTTGAAAAAACAGTTGGAAGCAAAGACACTGCCAATATTATCTGAGAAACTGCCACTAAATAATCTTGCCACATAAATTACTTTCTTAAGGTTTCGTAGAGGTCCAAAAGATATCTTTTGAAGGAAGCATCAAAGATAAAATCCTTAGTTTTTATTTTAAAGCCGCCTATTATTTCGGGGTCTTTTACTATTTCAGTTTTCGCAAGAGCAAAGGCTTCGGCTTTTTTGGCAACTTTTTCAGCGTCTTCTTCTTTTGCAATATAAAGCTTTGGAGCGCTTTTTGCAGCCTTCTGGTAAAGCTTTTCAAGCTCAGCCACTATTTTGGGAAGAAGCTTGCTTTTTTTCTTCTCGTCCAAGTAACGCAAAAATTCCTCAAAAGTCTTTTCAACTTCTGCTTCACTTTTATCCTTTATCAAATCAAAGAATGCTTTTGCGTATTTTTTATGCATATTAATTAACTAGATGCTAAAATCTTCTTGGCTGCAAGTACGGCTTCTTTTGCGATTTCGTCTTTGGCCTCTTGCATGATGGCTTTTTTCTCTTCCTCAGCTTGACGCTTTGCGGAAGCTATAGTTGTCAAAGCCTTGCTTTGAGCTTCTTGCAATATTTCTTCGCGTTCTTTTTTGGCCAACTCTTCGGCATTAAGTAATTTCTCCTGGGCTTCAGCTTGCGCCTTCGCCAGGATTTTCTTTTCCGATGCCTTTATGCTTTCAAGCTCCTCTTTTGCTTTTTGAGCATCACGAAGCCCTTTTTCTATTTTTCGTCTACGCTCGTCTATAAGCTTTATAACAGGCCCATAGAGCAGATAACTAAGAGCTATGACCAAAACGCCAAAATTGAAGATGTTTACAAAAAGCACCTTCCAATCGACCCCAAATATGGCAAAGATTTCTCCCATAAACTTATACGAACTTTACGATAAATCCAACCACAAGCGCGAAAATAGCCAAAGCCTCGGTAAAGGCGATACCAATGAACATGGTCGCTTGTATCTTGCCGGCCATCTCTGGGTTGCGCCCCATGGCTTCAAGAGCCTTTGACGCAATAAGACCTATACCAAGTCCCGGACCAAATACACCAAGACCCACGGCTATAGCCATTGCAATTGTTTTTGCTGCTTCTAATTCCATATTACTTAAAAATTATTAATTGCTAATAAATCAGGACCGCACGAGTCCTGTGTGCACGTTTTTTGCCTTCGGCAAAAAACGTGCACACAAAGCTAGTGCTCCACTTCCGCTATCGCGATTTTTACAAAGAACAAAGTAAGCAAAGCAAATATCGCCGCCTGAATAAAACCGACAAAAAGCTCAAAAGCCATGAGCGGCACCGGCAAGAAATACGGCACAAAGTACTTTACCACCAAAATCAAAACCTCTCCCGCCAAAATATTTCCAAAGAGACGAAATGAAAAAGCTATCAAGCGCGCCAGCTCGGACACAAATTCTATAATCCCTATCGCAAAATTAAGAGGGGAGGAGAAATTGAAAAACTTACCCATATACTTCCAAAATCCGACAGTAACAACCCCAAGGATTTCCACAGTGAAAAAGGATATAATCGCAAGTGCCAAAGTTGTATTCAGGTCTGTGTTGGCGGATTTAAGCAAGGCTACATATTCGTGCCCTTCGCCCGCCTTTGTGAATATTGTCTCAAAAATAGGCAGGTGTTCAGCCCAGTTGGATACCAAAATGAAAAGGAATATGGTCATGATTATAGGAAATAATTTTCTGGCCAGCTTTCTGTCTTCCAATACCTCTTCCATGTACGACAGTACATACTCAAAAAGAGCCTCCACGAGCGCTTGAAAGCGCCCCGGAAGCTCTTTTAAATTTTTACGTAAGAGAAAAGCAATCACAAGCAGAGTAGATATGGAAAGATAGCTTGCAATAAGAGTATTGCTCACAGGAAAGGACAGAAAATCAAAAAGTTTCTCTGCGCTGAGTGCTATATGTATTCCGTGCTCTCCCATAAAAGCTGCAATATAATATACCAAGCCAAGAGCTTTTTCAAGTTAAGTTACTTATAAGCAAATAAGCCTAAGCTTTGTCAACAGAAACTCTATCTACCGATTCGGGTTCAGCTCCTTCTTCCATGTCAGACACGGCTATATTAAAGAGGTGCCAAGCAAGGCTAATCAAGAAGAAAGCCAAGAAGCTAAGAGCAAGAGCGGTATTTTTAAGCAATGCAAAGGCAAGAGATATAACCGCAAAAGAAATCATCCAAAACGCTAAGCCCTTGCCTTGTATCCACTCATAATTCTTAGACAGAACATATTGCAGTACATACAAAACGGCAAGTAGCAAAACTACGGGCAAGATAAGAGCTAATATACCAAGTTTAAAGAAGCTACTTTTAGCGCTAGAGGCCGCCGCAACAGATGACTTGGCAAGAGTATCCATACCCTCTTCAAGACTTACGGAATTAGCGGAAAGTCCTTCTTCCTCCTGCAAAGCCTCAGCTTCGCTAGCATCACCGTCAGAACCCACACTTTTTATGCTCACCACAACAGAGCTGCTGGCAAGTACTTCTGTGTCGCCATCTGATTTTAAGTTTGCACTTGTGCTTGCATTCTCTTCGCTTTCGTTGGCAGGTACTTGCTCTTCGTCTGCAGAGTCCTGCTTCACAGCTTCTTCACTATCGGATTCTTTAGACTCAAAAAGGCGCGCAAAGAAATCTTTAATTTTTTCCCATAGCGGACTTAGAGAATCTCCAGCATTAGCTGCTCCAACCAAATCAACTATATTGTCTTCTCCTTCATTGTAAACAGTTGAGCTTGCATTGCTTTCGCCCGTAGCAGCATCACCGGCCTCCGTCAAGTTTTGCTCGCCTTGCTGAGATTCTTCTTTAAGGGCTTGGGATTCTTGTTTTTTAGCTTCTGTGCCTTCTGTAACCCCCATCATTTTGCCTTCACTGTGAGCCGGAGCATAGTACCTGTTTATGCTATTTGCCAGGTCAATTTGTGAATAGCTACTGTTTCTAGCTCCTGCACCTGTATTTGTGTTTGCCACATTTGCTAATACCGTGCTTTGGTCTTGAGTATTGTCTCTATCTCCCGACTCTGAAACTCGAGCGTCTTCAAATTTAAACTTTATTTCTTTACTTACAAAAGGTAAGGCTGTGCTGTGCGGCCTGGACACCGCCCTGAGATAGTACTTTGAGTCTTTTTCCAGATTGTTTATAATCATTACATGGTGAATTTGAGCGCTATTGTTTTGTGCCGAACCCTGGCTATAACCCCAAAAAGTCTTCTCATTAGAGTCTAATATGTCCAGACTTCGACTTTCTCCTTCTTTGGCAAATACAACCTGTGAAGTAGACAACTTGTCAGTATTCCAAACCACAACCGCACAAGAGTTATCTGTATCCATGGCAACCACCTGAGGACTGTCCAAATTTAGATTGTTACTTGCGATCAAGCCAGCTGACGACTCTTGCAACTTTACGGTGTAGCCGGCACAGTGAAGCTCAGTGCTGGCCGAAGCGGTGTTGATAAACGGCATGTTTGCCATTGCAAGAAATAAGGCAATACTCAATACTTTTTTCATACTCAAAACTATAAATTACTTTTAATGCGCACTATTAATAATAAGGCTCAAAATATATCCAAATTGCATCCTTGTCAAGATTTTTAGCGCGTGTTTTTTCTATTATTTCCGAAGCATTCTGGCTTAAGAGCTGTTTTTTGGTATAAAGGACATTTTTTGCTATAAAATAAGGCTTATTTACGATTTTGTGTCCTTTATAAAGATTTTTTCACTTATGATAGATTTTATTTATAAAATAGGTCTTTTATAGTGTCAAGTAACTCAAGATTTAAAATATTCTATAAAAGATTGGTCTTGGCAGTTCCCCTCTCTGCAAATTTTCTTCTCTACACGTGCCGCATCTTTCAGGTCTGAAATCTGAATCCATTCTTTGGCTTCGATACTGTCCACTTTATGCTCTTTGGCATAAGCCAGGAGCTGTTGCGGAAGTCCATACTCTTTAGTTCCGGGAATCTTAACCAAAGGATAGTTAAAAAAATCCGAAGATAATTTATAAAGCGCCGCGTTTACCAGACCGGATTCATGAACCCCTTCTTTGATTACAAGTAAGGCATTGCTGTGAGGGTCGATTATAATCTTTCCGCCTCTGAATTTTGAGCGTAAACGCTTAACTAGCAATGCGCTGTTTTTATGATTTGCTATATTTGCAATATCTTCTTTTCCGTATAAATCATCTGCCATGAGCACCAAAAAATCTCCTTGCACAAACTTGGAACACAAAGATACGGCGTGACCTGTCCCCAGAGCTTTTTTCTGCTCCACATATTTAACTGGGCGCCCATGAAATCTGGAGCCAAAGTAATTTATTATCTGCTCTTTTAAATGCCCCACCACTATAATAAGCTCATCTACCGAATCGGGTAATTTATCAATATTATGCTCAAGAAGAGTCTTGCCGGCAATTTTAAGCAACGCCTTGGGAAGATGGTAAGTTAGAGGCTGCATACGCTGCCCCTTGCCCGCCGCCAAAAATACAGCTTTCATAATTTGCATTATAACATTTTATTTTAAGATTTAGTATAATTGGCGGGAAATTATAAAGACCCCAAAGCCTTGTTTTGGGGTTATAAGTTTTTGTGGACCCGGGGGGACCCGAGACACAAACTTTGTGCCCGGGCATGCTTGCTCCCCCAACCTACATTTTGAATATACTCACAAGAACCTAAAAGACTAAAACCCCAAAGAGTTGCTTTGGGGGGTTAAGTTTTTGTGGACCCGGGGGGACTTGAACCCCCGACCTCCGGAGTGCAAAACCGGCACTCTAGCCAACTGAGCTACGGGCCCAACTGAGCAGTATTTTACACTATTTTTCAGTCTTTGCAAGCCCGGGCAGCAAGATGAAGTTATAATGATAAATCTCAGATTTTAGTTCTGATTACATCTACTTATTTTCTATACCAATTTTAACAACTGTTATATTGATTAAGTTGTGCTTTTGCACAACTTAATATAGCTCATCTGCTGTCCCGGGCAAGCTCGGGCACTAAGACAAGACATTGAATAATAAACGAGCAAGATTTGACGATATGTGACCAAAAGTACATAACGGCAATAATTTAGTTATAACAACTGTTGTGTGAAAAGCACAACTAAGGCTTATCTGCCAGCCCGGGTACCAGACAAGCTAAAAACCGCAACAGTTAAATAAACATATTCTTTACTTTGCTCTTCTAAAAATGGAGCTTCAAGCTCCATTTTTCTGTCTTTTGCAGAATTGATAAATGCATATCCAAAGAGCAACGACACTGTTAGTTTTTATCTGCCTTAAAGCTTAGTTTGCTATTACACAAGGCTCAGCAAGGATTTGTGTAATACCCCGCATTAAACTTCCGCAAATTAATATGAAAAAATGGCTAGTTTTCCAGGGTAATATTTATGATGTGTTCAACAAATTGCGGGAAATCTATACCCACAGCCTCAAGAGTCTTGGGCAGCAATGAATTGGGTCCAAGTCCCGGAAGCGCATTTAATTCAAGAAAATATATATCTTTGTCTCTGGCTACTATAAAATCTATTCGCGCATAATGCCTTGCGCCGAGCCTTCTAAATATATCTTTGGATACCTGCGTTAGCTTGTCTTTTAGTTCCGAGCTTATCTGCGCCGGCATACGCACAGTCTCTTCACTGGCTTCCAAGTACTTCGCTTCAGCATCAAATATCTTTTTATCTTTTTTGAGTATCTCAAGAGCAGGCGCTACGTATATATCCTCGCCGCGCATTTGCTCTACTGCGCTCACTGTAAGCTCCGTTCCAAGAATAAACTCTTCAACTACTATCTCTTCAAACTCCAGAACAAGTTTTTCTATTGCATTAGCCAGCTCGTCTCTTGTATTTACAAGCACAACCCCAAAAGAAGATCCGGATTTTACCGGCTTTAAAATATAAGGCGGCGCCATTTTCTGAAAGACTTCATCACTAAGCTCCAAAGCGCCTTTGTCCACCAAGCTGATACTGTTTATAAAAAATTGCCCTTGTATTTTTAAATTTTCTATCTTGGCTTTACTTAATTCCTGCAAAGACAGAGCTTTGTGAAAGCTTATAGCCGCCTCAAAAGCCTTAGGGCCTGTAAAAGGCACAGCAGACGCTTCAAGTATGTTTTGAACTTGCCCATCTTCCCCGTAAGTACCATGTAGACAATTAAATACCATGTCCACTTTACTGAGTATGTCTGCGGGATTTGTCGGCAGACCCTTGTGGTACCAAGCGGCCTCTTTATCTACAAATATGTCCACTATGGAATATTTTGACTCATCTATGGCGTCTATCACAGCCTGCCCGCTTATAAGCGACATATCGTATTCCAAAGACGGCCCTCCTCTTAGCACCGCTACACTTCTTTTAAGCATGCGTGCATTATAACATAACTAATCTGCAAATTGCGCTAGCTCTCTTCCTTCACTATCTTTAATGCCCGCCCTTATATCCTCTAGGATTTTTTCCGCAAGCTCTTTTCGCACCTTACCTTTAAGTCCTTGATGTGTATAAATTTCACCTAATTCTATATTTACACGTCCCTTGCGCCCCAGGCTTGTGCCACTTAATACGCCTTGCTCGTAGGTAGATATGGGTAAAATATTAAATCCTGAGAACATGGCCATACTCAGCGCCGTTATCGCCCCCTTTTTGTTGTCCAAAATTACCTGAGCTTTCCCATCTTTTTTATCTGTAGTACCGAAAGGGCACATTATGACTATGTTTGGACCTGCCGGGCCGGGTTTTTGAGCCATCTCTTTGAGTTTATCCCAGGCTTGTTTATTTATTTCCTTTTCTATTTGACTCAAAGCGTCGGGTAGTTTACCGTGTCCGGTAGATGGCACTACATTTATCAGATTTCCCATGCCGGCAACTTCGCGAGCTGCTTGCAAATTTGCCACAGCCGGGCCTATTACCGTAGTTATTCTGGACAATGAGCAGCCTAGAGATTCCTGAACAAGAGCTAAAATATACGGTAGGTTCTGCCAACCGGAATGATTAGAAACTATCATAAGTGGCTTATTTGCCAAGCTTGCCAGGCTCTCGCGCCTTTTAAACCAGTCTCCAATTTTTTGCAAATTTTCATTGTGATTAAGAACCTTTCTTTTTATAAATCCAATCTTATCCATAAAAAGAAAGCGCTGACTCATTCTTGCCCCCTGAGAAGCTATAAAAATATCTCTGCGCCTCCATGGCAATAGAAGCTTGGATTGCACATTCTCCCTTCCAAGAGTCTGCATCCAATAATGCGCGTTTATTGCCGTATCGATAGGGTCAAGCTTGCACATTATAGCCATGCCGTATATTAATCTTTCGTACTTAGAATCCTTTAAGGTGGGCAAATAGCTGTGCACTTTCTCTCTTAGAAAAGAAAGCTCTTTAGGGTTGGCCTTCTCTAGCGCTCCTAGCGCTCGCCTTTCTTGCTCATTATTTAAATAAGCCAGATATCTGGCCCAAAGTGCATGCTTGCTTTTTTCAAACATGTTTTAACTATACATAGTATTCGGCAAGGAGTCAAGCTGGGGGAACTATTTGTACCTCTTCTTCCAGATCAATATTAAATTGTTTTTTGACCTTTTCCTTTATTAAATCCCTGGCTTCCAGTAAATCAGAGGCCCTGGCGCCACCTAAATTAATAATGTAATTTGCGCTATTTTCGCCTAATTTTAGGTTGGATTTTATCAGGGCGCCTTTAAGGCCCACTTTTTCTATAAGCCATCCGGCCGGCACGCGCGAAGCGCGTGCCGGCACACCTTTTTCTTTTTCAAACTCTTCTTGTACCCACTTTGGTGCTACAGGATTTTTAAAAAATGAGCCGGCAGATTTTATATTTTGCAGTTGTCTTTTTTCCCGTTCTGCCAAAATGTTTTGCATTTTTGACAGTATTTCACGATTCTGACCATTGTTAAAGACAAACTCGGCTGAAACTATAAACCAGTCGGGGCTTTCTTTAAATATTGAATGCCTATATCCAAACTTTAAATCTCTCTTTTTTAAATCAAAAAGCTTGGCGCTTTTAAAATCAAAGACTCGCACTGATACTAAATTATCTTTAGTCTCAACACCAAAAGCTCCCGCATTGCCACGCACAGCGCCAGATACAGAGCCGGGTATTCCATATAAGTTCTCAAAGCCACTAAGCTCTGACATTGCCAAAAACTCCAAAAAATGCTTTAGACTAACACCGCCGTCCACCCTTACCCTAGTTTTTCCCAGCCACTTTTTTCTGCTTTCTATTTTTTTGTTTATTTTATTTAAGATTACGAGCCCGTCAAAGCCCTCATCGCTAAATAGCACATTTGAACCTCCCGAGAGAAAAAAATATTTTAAATTATTCTTTTTTGCAAAACTTAGCGCTTCTTTTAAGTCTTCTTCACTCTTCATTTCAGCAAAAAAGCTCGCCGGCCCGCCTATTTTAAAAGTTGTAAACTCTGCTAAATTCACATTTTCTTTTATCTGCATCTTTGCTATTATATCAAAATGCACAATGATGCGAAAATTTACATTGCGAATATTTGGAAGCTTTATTTTATAAAAATAGCGCGCGCGGCAATGTTTATGATGCCGATTATAACTTTGTTTTTTCAAGAGCGCGGTCTTTCCATGACTGAAATAATGCTTCTGCAATCTATATTTTCTGTAACAATAGTGCTTCTGGAAATACCAAGTGGCTATTTGGCAGACCTGTTTGAGAGAAAAACAAGCATTATACTGGCTATCATTTTTGCCGCTCTGGGAGATTTTATATATGCTTTTGCGTACGGCTTTTGGTCTATGCTGCTAGCCGAACTTGTTCTTGCTCTGGCAAGCTCTTTTATGTCCGGAGCTTACTCAGCTTTGCTTTACGATAGCTTAAAAATAGCCGGGAAAGAATCAGAGCATAAAAAATACGCTTCTCGAATATTTGCCATGTCCAAAGTTTCGGAAGCTCTCGCTGCCGTATCCGGAGCCGCTCTTGCTGTTGCTTGGTCTATGGCTTCTACTTTTTTCCTATCCGCTTTTCTTATCATATTGACTCTTCCTTTGGCTTTGAGCATCAAGGAGCCCCCTCGTGATAAAATATCAAGGCACTCAAATCACTTAAAAGAACTCGTAGCTATAATAAAATTTGCAATACATAGTAACAAAAGAATAAAATGGCTCATTATCTACGGCTCGACTCTTAGCGCAAGCACTCTGGTTGCTGTATGGATGCTTCAGCCTTATTTTAAAGTTATTCAAATCCCTGTAACCTATTTTGGTATTTTATGGGCAACTCTCAATCTTAGCGGAGCTTTTTTTGCTCTCTTTGCTCCAATCTTGGAAGAAAAACTTGGCCTTAGAAAAACCCTCTTACTACTTGCCAGCCTTCCTACTATAGCGCATATTGTATTGGCTAATTTTAATTCTATTTGGGTGTTGGTATTTATATTTTTTTATTTCGGAGCACATGGTCTTTCTGTCCCAATTCTCCAAGACTACGTAAACAGGGAAATCGACTCTTCAAAAAGAGCCAGTGTGCTCTCAGTCTATAGCCTCTTTTCTCGCTCTGCCTTTGTGCTACTCTCACCCCTTGTGGGATACTTTGCAGATATTTACGATTTGCAGACGGCATTTCTGGCTTCTGCAATAATATTTGGCACCTTGACTTTTATATCCTTACCATTTTTGTTTAAAAGCCAGCGAGAATAGCGAGCATTAAAAAATTTTAATCTTCTCCCAGTGCCCAATTGCTTCTTGCTTCTATATCCTCAATATTTCTGTAGGCTTTACTGTTTAGTACTTTAAGACGTATATGCGCCGCCAGAGCAGACATTAGCGCATTATCTCCGGAGAGCTTAAGGGGCGGCTTGAAAAAACTCAGCTTATTTTCCTTGGCAAATTTTTCTAAAGCATCTCTTAATCTTCTATTTGCAGATACCCCACCGGCAAAGAGCAAGCTCTTTGCCGGCTCCTCCAAAGCTTCCAAAGCTTTTTTAAGCTTAGTCAAAATCACATCTTGCACAGCAAGCTCAAATTCGTAAGCCACAGCCTCTTTTTCTTTTTCCAAGCGCTTTTCTTCTTCAAGCTTCTGCGCTAGCCTTAAAACAGCCGTCTTGAGACCCGAAAATGAAAAATCCAGGTCATAATCTTGTATTTTAGGCCTTGGCAGTTTTATGTCTTCAGGTTTTTTTCTTCCGCTTTTCTCAAAGTTATCTGAAAGGCGCGAAATCTCAGGGCCTCCCGGATAAGAAAGCCCTAGGAGCCTAGCCACTTTATCGTACGCTTCTCCCACCGCGTCATCTAGAGTCTGTCCAAGTTTTTTATAATTAAGAGGCTCTTTTATATAGACTATCTCTGTATGCCCGCCGGACAAAAGAAGAGTCAGGGCGGGGTACTGTATTTTATTCAAAGTAACTTCTTCTTCGTTTTTTATAGCACTGTCTATATCAAAATCAGGGAAGAAAGATGAGTAAATATGCCCTTCCATGTGGTTCACTTCTAAAATTGGCAAATCCCAAGCCATGGCCAAAGCGCGCGCAAAATTCACCCCAACCCAAAGCGCAGGCGCAAGTCCGGGGCCTGAGACTATAGATATCGCGTCTATGTTTGGTCTTCCGTATTGAGCAAAAAACAAAATAAGGCGCGCAAACAGCTCTTTCTCGCGCTCTAAAATTTTTGCTAGTTCCGCTATTTTTTCTTTTTCTATTTTTTGCTCGGGACTTATTCGGTACAGCATTCTTGCTTGCGCAAGCGCAAACTCAAGTGCCGGCACTAAATTTTTGATGTGTTCGCGTTTAGCCAGACTTGGGTACACTCCGCCAAATTCAGCATGCAAAGCCGCCTGAGAATTCAGCGTATCCCCCAAAATTTTTATTTTTGAAAACTGTGCTCCTCCCCAATCAGATTCATTTGTCTCTGTAATGGAAATAGCAGTCTCATCACAAGTGCTCTCTATATTTAAAATTCTCATAACTAAATATTACAATAAAAAGAAAGAAAGCAAAAGCTCCGCCGGCGTAGCCGGCGGGGCTTAGAAAAATTTTTCCTACAAATTCCCTCTTAGCTTCTCCGCTCTTATAATCCTTTTTGCAGCTAGTATATAGCTTGCATCGCGCAAGGAAAGATTCTGCTCATTTGCAAAATCTCTTATTTCTTTGTATTCAGGCACTATACGCTCTTCTAGTTTTTTGTAGACTTGTTCTTTATCCCAGTAATCGTTGCTGAAGTTTTGAACCCATTCAAAATATGAGACAATAACCCCACCTGCGTTTGCCAAAATGTCCGGAATAATCAACACACCTTTTTCTTTAAACGGCTCTTCGGCTTCCGGCTCGACAGGCGCGTTTGCCATCTCAAGGATAGCCTTAGCTTTTATTTTGTCTGTATTCCGAGCTTTAATTACCCCACCTATTGCAGCAGGAATGAGAATATCTGCTTCTTCAAATAAAATTTCCTGTGGGTCTATTCTTTCTCCTTCAAACTCTTCTGCCCTTCCTTGTTTTTTGAGCTCAAACAATGCATCTATATCAAGACCCTCTTTATTTTTGTATCCCCAAGAAATGTCTGATAGTGCTACAACTTTTGCGCCCCAGCTGTGGAGAATACGTGCAATGTGGCTTCCTACATTTCCAAAGCCCTGGATTGCCACGGTAGCCTCTTTTATATCTTTCCCAAGAAAATCTTTTACAAATTCACGCAAAACATATGCTCCGCCAAGCGCAGTTGCCTCTTCTCGGCCCTTTGAGCCACCTAGCTCTATTGGCTTTCCTGTTACAACTGCTGGCTGGTACTCACCAGTAAGGCGCGCGTATTCGTCTACAAACCACGCCATGGACTCTGCGTCTGTATTTAT
This sequence comes from Patescibacteria group bacterium, assembly GCA_015489565.1. Taxonomy (GTDB): domain Bacteria; phylum Patescibacteriota; class Minisyncoccia; order Phycocordibacterales; family UBA2100; genus S143-145. The sequence goes on from WFZM01000006.1 coordinate 18,972, forward strand.
ATCCGGGGCGGGAATATCCGTCCTGGGACCTATGGATTTGTAAAGAGCACGCACATAGCTCCTGGTCAACCTTTCTTTTTCTGGCTTTGATAGTTTTTTAGCATCAACTGCGACACCTCCCTTTGCACCTCCAAAAGGTAGATTCAAAAGCGCTGTTTTAAGGCTCATTAAAAAAGCCAGGGTTTTAACCTCTTCCAGGTTCACAGCTTCGTGGTACCTTATACCGCCCTTTGTAGGTCCAAGAGCGTTATTGTATTGAACCCGGTAAGCGTTTAGAATCTCTACGCTTCCATCGTCTTTGCGAAGCGG
>WFZM01000007.1 GCA_015489565.1 Patescibacteria group bacterium
ACCTCCGCAGGAATAAGCACATAATAAATCGCCAAGACTTCTTTTAGTATTGGAATATCAACATCTTCTACTTCATGTCCTGCTGACTTTACTTTTTCTACAAAGTCATCAAATACAGCTTTTACTTCATCACTTGAGTCATTAACAAGTGCGCGCGGAATTGCTATTTTGTATTTGTCTTTTGTGTTGTCTTTGCTCCATGTTTCGTTAGGTAAAGCCGTCATGTCATAATCGTCCGCGCCGCGCATCGCTTCAAAGACAATCTGCGCATCTTCTACCGTCTTTGCAGTTGGTGAGATTTGGTCAAAACTTGAACCCATGGCATATGCTCCGTAGCGAGAAACCGCGCCATATGTCGGTTTATAGCCAACAACTCCGCAAAAACTTGCCGGCTCGCGGATTGAACCACCTGTGTCTGTGCCGAGCGCAGCAAGGGCCATATTTGCGGCCACCGCCGCAATTGACCCTCCTGAAGAACCGCCGGCAACACGCTCTGTGTCGCGCGGATTTTTTGTCACACCAAAAGCAGAGTTTTCTGTTGAGCCACCCATGGCAAACTCATCTGTGTTTGTTGAGCCCAAAAAAATCACACCTTGCTCTTCAAGTCGCTCCACAACAGTTGCAGAATAGACTGCCTTGTAGTTTTCCAAAATCTTACTTGACGCATTTGTCACTTGCCCTTTCTTTGCAATTATTGCCTTGAGACCCATCGGGATACCTGTTAGAAGCGTTGCCTTGCCTTCGTCAAACATTCTTTGAGCAATCTCCACACGCTCGTCAATATCATCAAAAAGATGCAAATATGCATTTAGCTCATCATTTTTCTTTTCAATTTCCGCCAAGTATGCGTCCACAAGTTCTCGCACGCTATACTCACCCTTCTCAAGCGCCACATGCGCTTTTTTAATTGTTAAGTTTTCTAAATCTATCATGATGCCTGTTAGTATACACGATTTTAGAGTTTTTTCCATTGCAAATTTATTATTTTTCTTTATAATGAACTCGTTACAAGTTTTAATAAAGGGCATATGATTAAAAAGAGAAATTTTTGGGGTATAGCACTAATAGCTTTGGGTATTGTGTTTTTCTTGGGTAATTTTGTAGATTTGCCGGGAATAACAATCAACTGGAAATACATCTGGCCACTTATATTGGTTGTTGTAGGACTCGGGTTGTTGGCAAATAAAAAGGGTGAATAAATTTATACCGCTTGCTTTTTGGAAAGTGTGTTATATACTATACACATAAATGTTTGGTTTGCCAAACGGCCGAGAGAACCCCGCAAGGGGTTTTCGTTTTTATAAACCGAAAAGCTTGGCAGAAGCACTTTTAATATTTGAAAACGTGTCCGTATCAATTCTTGTTATCTTTCTTAACAAACGCTTTGTGCTAAACAATCGCACTTGTGAGAGTATAACAAAATATTCCTTGTTATTGTAGATTATCTTAAAGTAGAATTTTGATTCACTTTTGCCTGCACTCGTCAGCGGAATACCTAAAAAACTTTTTCTTGAAAACACCTTGAGTACAAGAACCGGTCTTTCAAAATGCTTATTCTTACCGTCTTCCTCCACCCCTATATTTACACCGACACTACACCACCAAATTTCTCTAATTTTGGGCAAAATATTTCTTTCTTTTTTATGCGTATCTTTTTTTAGATTGTTCCACTCATCAAACTTTTTCATATCTTTATCTTACCGGCGTATTATACCATTTTATCTGCATTGTGGTATACTTTGAGAACAAACGAGTATGGAATCTGCAGAAAACACAAGCGACAGAGTGTTTATAGACAAAACTATTGCTTTTGTAAAAGAGGCGTTGTCAGGTGCAGAGGGCGGGCACGATTGGTGGCATGCATATCGCATATGGAAGCTGGCAAGGCATATTGCAAAAGAAGAAGGTGCGGCAGATATGCTTGTGGTGGAGCTTTCAGCGCTCTTGCATGATATCGCAGATGCAAAATTTCACGATGGTGATGAAACGATAGGGCCACAGAAAACAAAAGCATTTTTAGAATCGCTCAATCTTGAGCAAGATATTATAGAGCATGTTGTAAATATAGTTGCCAATATATCTTATCGTCACAGTCTTGATAAATCCAATGATACACGCAAATTTAAAAGCCCGGAATTCTGTGTGGTGCAGGACGCAGACAGACTGGATGCAATGGGAGCCATAGGCATAGCCAGAACTTTTAATTACGGTGGCCACAAGTCAAGGGCAATTTATGACCCCGCAATAAAAGCCAATAGTAAAATAAGCAAAGAAGAATACAAAAATAGCAAGTCTCCGACTATAAACCACTTCTATGAAAAACTTCTTTTACTAAAAGACAGCATGAATACAAAAACAGCAAGGCAAATAGCTAAGCGCAGGCACAAATTTATGGAGAAATTTTTAGAAGAGTTTTATAAAGAATGGGAAGCGGAATTATGAGCAAGATTTTCTTTTATTTATTCAAAATTTTCTTCACAACAAGCATGTTGTTTTCTGTCTCCGGCATTTCTTCAAGTATCGCTTCGCGGTGTTCGCCGGATTCAAACGGATTCTCGTCTTCGCGGAAGCTGTTTAGGTTTTTAAAGTTGCGTTTTACATCCTTGCTCAACTCAACATCTTTAATGCGGTCAATGTATCCGAGTATACCTGAGAGCTGCTCGCTAAACTTATCAATCTCCTCTTCTGTCAGCTCAAGCTGTGCCAAATCTGCCAGATGCTTTACTTGCTCTTTGTCTATTTTTGCTTTACTCATAATGCTTATATACTAGCACCCCTTGAGAAAAAATCAAAAAATTTAAGCCAGCATAGACTTAAATTCCTCCTCGCTCAAAATTTTAATTCCTAGCTCTTTTGCTTTTTTTAGCTTGGAGCCGGCATTCTCTCCTGCAAGGACGAAGTCGGTCTTTTTACTAACAGAGCCGGCCACCCTGGCGCCAAGCTTACGTATAAGCTCCTTAGCCTCATCCCGGGTCATGCTTTTCAAGCTTCCCGTTAAAACAAATGTTTTTCCCCGGAAAGGCAGGTCCTTCATATCTTCAGACTGAAGATATTCCGGATTGCTTATGTGAATATATTTGAGTAAATCCTTAATTTCTTTCCTGTTTTTTTCATCCTTAAAATAAGAAATGATTTCCGAGGTTACTATTTCGCCTATGCCTTCTATCTGCTTTAGCTCGTCTTCCTTTGCTTTCATCAACTCTTGTAAATTTTTAAAATGCCTGGCCAGAACAATAGCCGTCTCTTCTCCCACCTGCGGAATGGAAAGCCCGGTCAAAAGTTTTGACAAGCTAATCTCTTTAGACTTTTCTATGGCTTTTAATAAATTATCTGCACTCTTTTCTTTAAAGCCCTCAAGCTCAAGCAGGTCTCCTTTTTTTAGTTTATAAAAATCCGCCAAATGCGAGACCAAGCCCGCATCCATTAATTTTTCCACTATCTTATCGGACAGACCTTCTATGTTTGCCGCTTTTTTTGAAGCAAAATAAGAGAGTCTGCGCAGGTTCTGAACAAATGAGTCCTTACTTTTGCAACGCCATGCCGCCTCGCCACTTTTTCTAAATATTGTTCCATCTCCACCACAGTCTGCTATTTTCTTGGGCCAGACAAAAGGCTTGGAGTCTTTTGGGCGAAGCTCTTTGATTACCCTTACTATATCAGGTATTATATCTCCGGCTTTTTTGATAACTACCGTATCTCCCACTCGTACATCAAGTCGCCTTATTTCATCTTCGTTGTGTAGCGTGGCTCGAGATACCGTAGATCCGGCAACTACCACAGGCTCAAGCTCGGCAACCGGCGTAATTACCCCGGTGCGACCGACTTGAAAAACTATATCCTTCACAACGGTAACGGCTTCCTCCTCAGGGAATTTAAAAGCGATAGCCCAGCGAGGAGCTTTAGAGGTATAGCCCAGAGCTTCTTGAAGCTTTCTTGAGTTCACTTTTATGACTATTCCGTCAAGCATATAGTCAAGTGTGTCTTTTTTCTTCTGCCACTTTTCCCAAAGTTTTATTACACAATCTGCACTCTCGCAATTTTCAAAATAAGGATTTACTTTAAATCCGAGTTTTGAAAGTTCGTTTAATTCTTGACACTGTGTATTGGGGATTGACCCGAGGGCCAGCTCGTAAATAAATGAGTCCAGATTTCTTTTAGCTGTTTCTTTTGGATCCAGTTGTCTTAGTGCTCCTGCGGCAGCGTTGCGAGGATTGGCATAAGGCGTTTCTCCTTCTTGTTCTTTCTCTTTATTTAGTTTTTCAAATTGCTGCTTGGACATATAAACTTCACCCTCTACGGTGCAAGTGATATCCTCTTGCAATTTAAGAGGTATACTTTTTATTGTACGAGCGTTAGCACTTACATCTTCCCCTTCTTTTCCGTCCCCTCGGGTTGCGGCGCGCAAAAACTCGCCATTTTCATAGTCTAAAACTATTTTTAGGCCGTCTATTTTTAGCTCCACACAATAGTCCAAATCTTCCTTGCCAAGCCCCAACTTGGAGAGCTGGCGTCTTACTCGAGCGTCAAACTCCAAAAACTCTTCTTTGGTGAAAACATCATCAAACGACCACTGGGCAACTTTGTGCTTAACTTTCTTAAATTTATCTTGCACTTGACCTCCGACCCTTTGGCTGGGTGAGTTAGGGTCATAATATTCAGGGTGGGCTTTTTCAAGAGATATTAACTCTTTCATTAGAGAGTCATATTGAGCATCGGAAATCTCCGGAGCATCCTTTACGTAATATAGATAGTTATGCTTTCTTAGCAGTTCACGTAACTTTTCTATGCGCTCTTTAACGGAATTCATAATTGCTGATTATAACAGAATAAAGCTCGCTAAGAAATATTAATATTGCAAACGCACAGCCCTTTCCAGTTTAATGCGACTTGGAGAATCACATCTTGTATTATAGCCACGCGCCTCTATCACGGTTTTGGGCGCTGTATTATTCTTATATACAAATACCACTGCGCAGTACTTACCATCTATCTCATAGCGATACTTTGTAAGATTTGTACCACCTACTCCTTGGACCCCGTCTGAATCAAGTCCGGGCAGCTCGTGGGTTGGATCAGCAATATCTTGATCATCACAAATTACACCGCTTGTAACGGCCGTACTTGTCGCAAATTTATCCTTTCTAAAAGACCAGTAAAGCGCACATTCTGCCGCTGAGTCAGCCGCATAAAAAGCCTTCTGCGACTCCCTTGATATGGATGAAAGCCGAATATCTTTCATAACTATAACACTTATTGACATGGCAAGAGATAAAAGAAGTGATGATATAAGCGCAGTATAAAGCAGAGCAAACGCTTTTTGACTTTTTGCTTTACTCAGATTATAGAATTTTATTTTAATAAAATTAAACATAGCTAAATTGATTTTAATTTTCCACAACTGCCCAGTTATAAAGCCTGGTTTTAAGCTCCACCGACCTTTGGCTGTGTGCTCCGGAGGACCATGATACCACGGACTCAACTATGATTTCATCTTGCATATTTGGGTTTACGGATACTCTAACCGCTCGTTTAAAAGGCGTATTGTCTCCATTGGATAAACCGTAAGCCCCATTATACTTTAAATAAGGACATGAGTCTGAATCTTGCGGATTTGTACAGAGCTGAAAGTTTCCGTCTTGTGCCGTGCTCCAATCTGGAGAGAACCATCTCTCACGCGGTATAAACTCAAGCCAATCTGCAGTTTTACCTGAAAGAGTGTTCATCATATTGCGATCACGCACGTAGCGCAGCATCTCCACCGACTCCTGCGCCAGATAGGTGGCCACTATCTGATCTCGTGAATATCTTGCCTGGAACATACTGCTTGCAGCTATACTAAGTGGCGCCACCACTGAGGTGATAAGAACTGTTATCGCCACTAAAGTCTCAACCAACGTGAAGGCTTTTATATTATCTTTGTATTTTTTAAATATTTTTCTCATAGACCTTAAAATTTATGGGCTGGCTTGAACCGAGATTTGCCCCGCAGCTTCCACCACGATATAAAACTTGTTGTTTTCACGAGAGCTAACTTCAATGGAGGCGCGAGGATACGGACCTCCGACATCGCTGTATATATACGCATCAGGCTGAGGGCGCTTAAAACTTATATGTAATTCATTTACGGGACTACAGTTCCCGGTCACCGCCGTGTATACACAAAGACTAGTTATCTTGTTACCCCCCAGTATATCAAAGCTTGAACCCGGCACATCTTCCGTTACATCATCATACCTAAACTGAGTCCCCAGAGTTGATCTATCTTTAAACATGACCACTCTTTTGGGATTATTAAGGTTAAAATAAGTGCCGTATGTAGCATAGTAGTCCCCACCGCTAATATCGACATTTCGCCCTGTAAGTCCGCTAACTTGCGCCTCCCTTATGGCCAGGCCTATGTTATAAGCCAAGTTTTTCAACATAGTCCTGTCTCCAAATCCCTTGTAGTTTGCCATAACCGTTGCGGTAACCACGGCAAAAATGGCTATCACCGTTAGAAGTTCTATCAAAGTAAATCCCTTATTTTTATTTTTCATTTTTCTCATAAGCTCTATAGGTCAAGCAAGCGCTGGGTTGCCACCGTCTGCAGCTTAAATTCTGTACGAATTTTCTTTTTTTTGCCGTAAAGACTACTTGAGAGACGCTCGCTTCCGGCAGTGCCTTCTATCACAAAGACAGCCACCGGCTGAACAACATCTTTTGGCAAGCTGGAATAAGTACGTTCTGACCCCGCTACGTAAATGTCAAAACGAGTTATATCTATGTCAGCGGCGGTAATGGGTAAGTCCGTACAGTCACTCGTTCCGTTTGCGCAGGCGCGCCTGTATATTTGAGTACCATTTAAGTAGTATGCTTGCAGATTTCCCTCGTGTGTAATAAAGCTCATTCTGTTTGAGGGGTTGGCACAGTCAAGCCCGTCACCGGCAGTTAAGACTCCGCAACGATATTTGGAGCCCATGCGGACCGAACGCATCATTCCGTCTATCGCAATATTCAAGTTATTCATAACTGACTGCGTGGCTTGTGCTTTTGCATTTGCATCTATAACCGTAAGCAAGGCACCTACTCCCACCAGCATGACAGTAGAAAAAAGCGCCAAGGATACCAATACTTCTATTAAAGTGAAAGCCCTGTTTTGCCCGCTCATAACAGGTATATTATATCATATACGGAAAGCTGCGCTAAAAGCACAAGCCAAAATGACAAAAGTATAAAGGGACCAAAAGCTATGGCGCTTTTCATTTGTATACCAAATTTGTTTTTTAAAAAGATTCTATCAAAAAATATAAAGCCCAGAGAAAAGAGCGCGCCGAAGACAAAGCTTAATGTTAAAGCAAGCCAAGCACTTGCAGGCTTCAGTAAAAAAGAGAGGGCTGCCGCCAGCTTTACATCACCGTAGCCCATAGCTTTCCCTTTTGTTATAAACCAGAGAAACAATATGACTCCGGCAAAAAGAAGCTCCGACAAAGCTAAGTCTAGATAAGTCTGCAAATTAAATAGGGAACCTTGCAAGTACCCAGTTAAAAGAAAGATTGTAAAGGCATTCACAAATAAGAAATTTATTAATTTTTGAGGAATCATTTGATGCCTGATGTCATATATCGTAATCAGCAAAGAAACGGAAGCCAAAGGCATAAAAACTATAGCTAAAAATTTATTTTCAATGAAATAAAAAATCAAAAAGTACGCCAAGGCATTAGACAACTCTACTATGGGGTATTGCCACGAAATACGTGTTTTACATTTTGAGCATCTGCCTTTCAAGAGAAAAAAGGACAGGAGCGGAAGCAGCTCATACGGCTCAAGTTGCTTTCCGCAAGATGCGCAGGCACTTCTGCCCTTGGTATCTTTGCCGGTATTTAGTCTTAATATATAAACATTCAGATAGCTTCCTATTATTAAGCCCAAAATAAAAACCAAAGCTGCATAAAATTCAAATAACATATTTTAAATACTTAAGGTTTGACACAATAATCATAAGGACCAAGAAGCGCCGAATCATCTCCACTGCAGACCACTCCGTACAAATCATTGTCATAATCAGCATCAAGTGCTCTGTTTTTACTACGTAACTTAGCCTTCAAAACAAAGTCATTTTTGCTGGGTGATACCACGTATTCATAGTCACTCTTATCTGCAGGGTCTTTCGGCAATGCAGACATAAGATGCTGCGGAGCGCCAAGCAAATCAGACAGACTATCCGGAAATCTGGAGTGCTCAACCGAATAGAGCTCCAACGCCTTTTTGATAGAGGCTATATCCTCCAGCCGGCGAGCATCTTGAGCTCTTACATGTGCTCGAGTCATAGATGCTATGACGGCACTGGCAAGGAGTCCTATAATGGCTATAACTATTAATAATTCAATTAAAGAAAACGCTTTGTTTTTAACAAAATAAATCATACGAAGACATTATAACAAATTAAAAACGCGCGTTTTTAAAAACGCGCGTTTTTAGCCAAAACTTAAAACTACGGCTGTACACAGTATACAGGATCTGTACAGTCTACTGCTGTTCCGTCTACGTTAACAGAACCATCTGTGTCTGATTGCAATGCCCTGTGGTTTGTATCCTCAAGAGTTGTGTAAAGCACGTAAGATGTGCTTGAACCCCTGTAACCGTAAGCATTTCCTTGCGGATCTGTAGGAATAGCTGACATAAATCCTGCTGTTTGAAGTGCAGCTGTTCCTGAAGCTGTTGATGGATAGCTTCCGTTTGAGTCATAGTACAACTCTAGAGCTGTCTTGATTTGGTTAACATCCTCTACGCGACGTGCGTCACGTCCTTTTTGTCTTGCTGAGTTAAGTGATGTCATCACCACTGTAGCCAAAAGACCAATGATTGCGATAACAACCAAAAGCTCGATAAGTGTAAAACCTTTATTTGTTTTCATAATTATTATTATTTAAATAACTCTAATTAAACTGATAATTTTTTAAGCTAATAAATCTTCGACCTTTTTATTAACTTAGACCCCTTAAGGATACTATATTTTGTTCATTTTTGCAGTATTTCTTCGGGGAAAATTGTGGATAACTTTATACCGCTCCGGATATGTTGTAGATAGGAACAAGTACAGACATGAGCAACACACCAACGCCAAGAGCCAGCATAACAATCATCAAAGGCTCTATCATAGAGACAAGCGTATCTACAGCGCCGGTAACTTCACGCCTGTAGAACTTGGCCATAACGTCAAGCATCTTGCTCATGTCTCCGGATTCCTCTCCGACCTTAATCATGGCTATCATAATGCCCGGGAACTGCTCAGGATACTTGCGCAAAGTCTCAGACACAGACTTTCCTGTCTGTACTTCCGCAGCCGTTTCCTTTAGAATTTTGCTGTACACCGGGTCACCTACCACATCCGAGCTTATCTCAAGGCCGCGGACAAGCCTTATGCCCGAGCGCAAAGTGGTGCTTAAGCTGTCCGCCACACGTGATAAATACAAAAATTTGTAAAGCGTTCCGATATATGGAATAGCCATTCTGGCTCTGGCGATTCTGTCGTTTCCCTCCGGTGTACGCGCGTAGCGTACAAGAGCTACTACCGAGAGAACCACAACAATACCTATAAACCAGAAATAATCTACCAAGAAATTACTTAAGTTTATGATAGCTGCGGTATATATAGGTATTTCCTGTCCGGATTCTACCAGCACATCTGCCAATTTTGGTATCACTGTTGTAAGCATAAGTACCATAACAGATATAAAAGTAAAGACAATAAATGCCGGGTATATCAAAGCGTTTTTTGCCTTGCTTGTTACGGCATAGGTTTGATCAAGGTAATCCGCCAAAAATAAGAAGACCTCGTCCAGTCGTCCGGACTCCTCTCCTGAGCGCACCATGGCAACATAGAATTTGCTGAAAAGTTTTGGATGCTTGGACAATGCCTCGGCTATGGTAGAGCCGGCCTGGATGTCATCAGCAATTTCTACAAGATATCTCTGCAGTAATGGATTTTCCGCCTCAGAAGCCAAAAGCTTAAAAGCGTTAACAGCGGAAATTTGCGCTTCAAATAAAGTGGAAATCTGCCTTGATAGCACAACTATTTCCTTCATCTTCACACGCTCAAAGAACTTGAACTCCATGTGAAGAAGATCTTTTTTCTCGGCAGATTGAATATCCACTAGAGTTAGGCCACGCCTTTGTATCGCCGCGATGGCAAGCTCCATATTTGCAGCATCTATGGTACCCTCCTTTTGAATACCGTTTTGAGCTATTGCTTTATATTTAAAAAGTGCCATAACTTATATTAAATTATCTTATAACATACGCTCCAGCGCTTTAGGGTTTGTGGCAAATCTATAAGCATTTTCTACAGAGATTTCTCCGCGTGCAACCAGCTCCGCCAGAACACGATTCATATCTATCATACCCTCTTTCATACCGGTTTCTATTACGGTGTTTATCTCGTGAGAGCGCTTCTCGCGTATAAGGTTGGCCACCGCTTTGTTGGCAATAAGAAGCTCATAGACAGGCACCAGCCCTCCGCCAATACGCGGAACCAAACGCTGAGAGAAAATTCCGGCCAAAGCGGATGCAAGCTGTAATCTTATCTGGTCTTGCTGCTCTGCAGGAAAAGAGTCAATAATACGGTTCACTGTTTGCGCAGCATCGTTTGTATGCAAAGTTGAAAAAACCAAGTGACCGGTCTCCGCTGCGGAGACCGCCGCTCGCATGGTCTCTCTTCCGCGCATCTCTCCCACTAGCAAAACATCTATATCTTCCCTGAACACACTCTTGAGTGCAGTTTCAAAATCTTTTGTATCTGTTCTAACTTCTCTTTGCGCTATCAAGGATTGTTTTGGCTCAAAAATATACTCTATTGGGTCCTCTATGGTAACAATGTGCGCAGCTCTTTCTTGGTTTATAAGCTCCACCAACGCAGCAAGGGTTGTAGTTTTTCCTTGCCCTACCGGCCCCACAACGAGAAAGAAGCCTTGTTCTTTTCTGGCAAATTCTTCCAATATATTCGGCAAGCCAAGCTCTTGAATGGTTCTTATTTGCTTTGGGATCAAACGAAGAGCGATACTTATCGTCCCTTGCTGCACAAAGGCATTTCCGCGAAAACGATTTCCGTTTTTATAAGCATAAGAAAAATCAAGTTCCTTTTCCTTGATAAAATGTTCCCACTTGTCAGAAGATACCATTGTTTTCAAAAAATCCGCAACGTCTTCATTAGTCAACGGCTCTTCTTTTAAAACCGGCGCGAGGGAACCGTCTATACGTATAACGGGCTTTACTCCGACCGACAAGTGCAAGTCGGATGCGCCTTCCGCTATTAAGGAATCAAAAAGTGAATATAATCTTTGCGCTTGTTTTTCGTTTTCCATAGACTTTAATTTTTATTCTTTTTATTTTTAATTGTGTTTTCTATAATAGCTATTACTTCCGATGGTATGTAATTGGCCTTCACGATATATTCATCTATATGCAAATTCTCAGCCCTTTCATAATCTTCATATTCATTCTGATTTGTAAGAGCAATTAAAACAGCGCCGTCATCCAAATGCTCTTTTTTAATATCCGATACAAAATCAAAACCTTGAGTCCCCGGCATAATCAAATCAAAAACTATGGCATCAGGCTTAAATCCGCTCTTTAATACTTTTTTAGCTTCATCGGCAGAAGGCACAAAGTAAACATCGTGCTCCGTAGAAGCAAACTTAGTGCTATACATATCCAAAATAAACGGGTCGTCATCTAAAAAAAGTATCTTGTATTTTTTTCCTTCAGTCTTATTCTCGTCCATGATTCTAATTATAGCACATCGAAATTTGAAAAATCACACTAAGTTTCTTGAGAAATTGAGAAAGATTCTGCAAGCAGACGACCACCGAGTGCCTTTGCTTCAGAGAACGGTGTAAGCCCTTTGAACGCCTTAACATAAGCGTCTTCTTTCATGGTGAGCATGCCTCTTTGCCTTACGCTTGCATAAATTTTTTCCTCAGTAGGGTCATTTAGAATGATGTGCTGAATTTCTGCATCAACGGCAAGCATCTCAAATACGGCCAAGCGACCTTTTGTACCGGTAGGACACTGGGGGGTCGGCTTTGCCTCAAGAACTTCGTTCGGTATTTGAGGTCTGAATTGTACGGGCAAATCCTGAAAACCTTTCTCTATCAAAGCTCGCTCACTTTCCGTAAGCGGACGCTTCTCTCCGGCATTCTCACAAAGCTTCTTTACCAAACGCTGGGCAATGGCTAGGGTAAGTGTCGGCGCGATAAGATAGGGGTCTACGCCCATATCAACCAAACGCGGTATGGCGCCTACCGCCGAGTTGGTGTGCAAAGTGGAGAGCACCAAGTGACCGGTAAGAGCGGCTTGCACCGCCAATTTTGCAGTCTCTCCATCGCGAATCTCACCTACCATTATAATATCCGGGTCCTGGCGCATGGCGGTTCTAAGAGCGTTTGCAAAGGTATAACCTATGTCCGCGCGAATCTGAGACTGGTTTATACCGTCCATATAAAATTCCACCGGATCCTCAAGAGACATTATATTTTTAGTTTCCCTGTCTAACTCATTCAAAACAGAATAAAGTGTTGTGGACTTACCGGAACCTGTAGGACCTGTAATAAGAATCAGTCCGTAGGGTCTTTGTATGGCGGCCTTTAGCATTTTCATGTGCATATCGGAAAGACCCAAGCTGTCCATCGGTATAAATCCGCGCGCCCTATCCAAAATACGCATCACTATCTTTTCTCCAAAGTAAGTCGGCAAAGTAGATACACGAAAGTCTATCTTTCGCCCGGATATTGTTGCCGAGAAACGACCGTCCTGTGGCTTGCGCCTCTCGTCAAGTCGCATAGAAGAGAGCACTTTTATGCGAGCAACTACAGCATTGTGAATTTTACCCGGCAAAGTTAAAGAGGTATGCAAAGTACCGTCCACACGGAAGCGCACTTTTACGTTTTTCTCCACTCTCTCTATGTGAATATCTGACGCGCGTCCATCTACGGCATAACGCAAAAGTGTCGCCACTATTTTAATAACTGGCGCATCTTCTTTAATAAAATCCCCAGCGCCTTTTTCTTGCTCATTTATGGCCTCTTGAATCTTTTTTTCCTCCTCGCCCAGTTCCGTCTCCAGCTCTGTTAGAGCCTCGTCTACCTCACCGGACAAGGAGTGATACATTTCCAAAACTTTGTTTAGGTCTGTTTCTGAAATCAAGTATATCTTATGCGGCATCGCAACTTTGCGCATTATGAAATTCAAGGCGTCTAATGCTTCAAGGTTGGATGGGTCCACCATGCCGATTTCCAATACGCCGTCTTTGATACCCAATGGCACAAATTTATAGTTGCGCGCGGACTCCTCCGGAATGTACTCCAAAACATTGTAAGGGACACGGAAATTTTTATCTAGAATTTTGACCGGCACATTGTATCTGCTGGCTCGTGACTCCAAAATAGCCTCTTGCGGCACTCCATACTCGGGCAAAATCTCAGTCACCTCGACAGCTCTGTCGCTGGCTTTTTTAAGGATATCTTTTACATCAGCCTCCGATATTAATTTTTTGGAGACCAAGTCTTTCAATAAATCATCCATAATTTTAATTTTCTACTCTAGGCTGAAGATTAACCCCGGCGCCTTCTGTTTCTGTATTTTGTGTATCTGTCAGCTCATTTTGCTGTGCTTCATAGATAGCATTAGGGTCTATCGGCGCAAAAGGATTTGCACGACCTATAGGCTCTTCCGTTATTTGTCTTGAGCGATCTTGTAAGGAGTTAAATGCCGGGTCATTGAGTACCTGCGGGTCTATATCTATTTCTCCCACACTGCTTAGAGTCTCTAATATCTTTTTGTCTGTAGCACTCAGCTTAGCGTCATCATACTGCATCAACTCGTCATCTTGAGTCTTAGGTTTTGAAAAAGTGAACCAAGATAAAGCAAGGATGATAAGAACGGATACTATAACTATCACTTTTGTATTGCCAGTATTTTTGTATTTTCTATTCTGCATAGACTAATTAACATTTATCCAATAGGTACGTATGACCACCGAGAAAGTATATTTTGGGGCGTCTACTATGTTGATATCTGTAGTACTTGCATTATCATCAAATTCTTCAAGTAAGCCCGACTCAAAGACACTCGCCCTGTCTTGTTCTTTCTTTGGCGATACTTGTATATCTACTATATCTACTATGCGTAAACTGTGCTCCAGGTCTATTATAAACTTTATGAATTCATCATAGCTTGAGACCACTTCAAAGGAAAGCGTAAGACTCTTTAAGTAATCATCTGACTTGACCCCCACGTTTATGCGAGGCTGTCCGGGATTGTCACGTTTTTTCTTTTCGGCAGTTTTCGAGATATTCACTTTTTGCAATTTCATGTCATATTGCTTGGTGATACCTTCTATGTCCAAAATCAACTGTATATTGTCCACGTTATTTGCAGGCACAAGCTTTGCCAGCCTGTTGAGAGCATCTTTGTTCATTTCTTTGCGCTTATCTATCAATTCATTTATCTTCCGTTGAACAAGATTAGCCTTTTGCAAAGAGGCCTCGTTTCTGGCTATCATTTGCTTATCCGCGCTTATGCGCGCATAGGTTGGCTTCACATAATAAACAAAAGAAGATACAGAGATGATGAAGAATAAAATTGATAATATTATTTTAAGCATAAACTAATTGTCTATTATAATACCGAACTCATCGGTCTCCGGCGCAGGATTGTTCCCGGCAGCGCTATTGCCCTGGCCTTGGTTGTATTGCATATTTTGCCCGCCACTGTTAAAAGCTCCTTGTCCCGCTTGATTTATCGGAGCATTAAAATTGTTCGTATTGAAATCCAGATTCTGATTGCCCGGATTGTTATTAGGTCTTTCATTTTGGCGCAATATCAAGTTTTGAAAATTGATAAATTCTGGATCAACATCTGCTGTCACTCTAAAGCTTATGGTTCCGTCTTTTTCAAAGCCCAAATCTGAAAATATAACATTGGCGAACTTGTCGTTATTTGCGGCAAAGGCTTTAGACTGCGCAGCGACTGCGTTTACAGACAAGGCCTTGCCCTTAAGATTTATTTTTAATACATCAGGAGGTGCGCTTTGGAACTTAAACTCAACAAATTGCACGGATTTCAAAGTAATGCCTTCAAGTATCCTGAATATCTCAGAAGGAGCTATGTGTTTTTCTATTACCTCTTTCCCTACGGTCAAGCGTCTGCTCAATAATTTAAGCTCGGAGATTGTGGTGTCATCAAATGAGTTTTTCACTTTATCCAGTGAATCTTTTTGGCTTTTTAACTTTGTACTGGTAAGCTTAGCATATAAAAAGACACCGACAGATATCGCAAGTGAAGAAGCAAGCATAATAATAGCCACCAGCATTAGCACATCGGCTATTCCATTACTTTTGCCTGTTCCTCCCGAATCCTTAGGCGGCGTAATACTGCTGTCGGGGATTAAGGTTGATGCATCTTGCATTGTAGGCATGTGTATATTATAGCACAAGGCTAAGCCCAAAAATTCAAAATGTGGAAAAAGTAGTGTTGCCAGCTCAAACTTAATCTTAAAATTTCAGTCTACTAGATGAACCTAGCTGGACTCCAGCCTCCTTAATGCCAGCCCGGTGGCCACGGCAAAGTCCGGTCCGATACCTTTTAGTACATCATTTAAAAACGCGGGAGCATGAACTTTAGCAAAAGGGTCGGCTTTTAGCACATCTACAGACAACTTTTTCACGGCAAAATCCAATATTCCATGCATATTTGCGCCACCGCCTGAAAGTACGACTCTTGATATCGGTTTGTTATTTTTTTTCTCGTAGCCTATCATCACTCTGTTTACCTCCGTAAAAATACGGTTTACTGCATTTTCAACTACCTGCTCAAACATCAAGCGATCCTTTTCGTCAAAGACCGACATGGCTGAGTTCTTGTTAAGACCTATCTCTTTCTTTACCCTCTCTGCTTTTTCAAACGGCCATGTAAAACTTCGCATTATATTCTCTGTAATATTTTGAGCTCCCAAATTTATAAGGTGAGAAAAATGTAAAACACCCGCTTCTACCACATATACTTTGCTACTCGTAGCTCCGATATCAAGTAGCATGGTGCTGCTTAGCTCATATTCCACGGACGAGCGTATTGCCGAGAAAGTCTCCAACTCAAAAAAAGAAACTTGCAAATCCGTCTGCCTGGCTATAGACTGCATATTCGCCACTGCATCTTTGTGAATAGCCACTATCAGCGCATCTTGAAAATCTATATTTTTGTCTTTATTAAATACATTTAAGCTTCGGTTGGACTCTTGCGCCTGAGACCCCGGGCGCTCAGGGATTATAAACCAGTTGAGTACCACCTCGTTAAGAGGCATGGGGATAAATTTTCTTGCTTCTATAGGTATTATTTTGGATAGTTGTTCTTTGCCGAGCCTTGGAACTTTGATTACTCTTGTCATGGCCGCTGAAAAAGGTATCGATACCCCCGCATCAAGAGCGGCGACATTTGCTTCCCTTAAAAGATCTTTGATGGCCGGCACGGCAGACTCTGCACTCGGGTGAGTCGCCCTACCGCTTTCTACGGAAGCATACGGTCCTATGGCTATCTCCCCATAAGTCTCAAGTAACGCTTTGCCTTTTTCTTTGCGTAGTTGAACAACTTTTATACTGGAAGTACCAATATCCAAGCCCACAGCACTGCGTGATCCGACGGTCACAGGTACGATGGAAGAAATACTGTCTTTAATTGTGTCCAATAAGCCCATGATGATGAATTATATCATATATAATAAAGAAAATGTTAAAATTTACTTAATGCTAAATGAAAAGTCTGCCATTCAAAAGCTTTATAGCTCGTTAAGCTATACATTTTTATTATTCTTCAGAATCTTATTTCCCACAGAAGAAAATAAAATAAAAGAATTGAAAGAAATAAAAGCTGAAGTTCTACAAGTTACAAGATTCAAAGAGGAAATAGATACACTTTTTAGATACCAAAATAAGAAAGTCGCCAGGGCTCTTGTAGAGTTAAAGTTGCGAGGCATTCAAGAAATTGCAGACTACTTTGCTCTTGCATTACTTGATTATCTAAAAGAAACTCAAGCGGAAAATAAACTGTGGCGGAAAGAAAAAGTATATATCTGCCCCGTGGCTCTGCACAAAAGCAAACACAAAAAGCGAGGCTTTAATCAAAACGAGCTCATACTTGAGCGGATAAAATATGAACTGCAAGATTTGGGAATAATTTATCGCAAAGACATTCTGTATCGCATAAAAAGAACTCGCGATCAAAAGAATCTGAACAAAAAAGAGCGACATGAAAATATGAAAGATGCTTTTGCATCAAAAGGCTCGCCAGAGCACGACAGTCACATAATTGTTCTTGATGACATAGTAACCAGCGGAGCTACACTAAAAGAAGCCAAAAAGGCTATTAAAAAATCTTGCAAGAAATGCAGGGTTAGCCTGCTCGCGCTTGCAAATGCTTAGCGCAGCCCCAAAACCCCCAACAAAGAATCAAAGATATTCTGCAGTCCTTGGCTGGCTTTGTCTATCAGACTCTTGGATTGTGGAGTTTGAGTGTTTTTCTTTGGAGAGAGTTTGGATTGGAGTTCTTTTGATGCTATGGGAGTGCTTTCGCTGTCT
>WFZM01000008.1 GCA_015489565.1 Patescibacteria group bacterium
GTTGTAGATGGCGACGGGTGAAGCGACCTCGCCAATGTCTAAACCACATATAAAATTTCTACTGTTGTAGATTTGTTGGCTTCTTCGTGTTTTGAGTATGTCTAAACCACATATAAAATTTCTACTGTTGTAGATGAAAAGCGTGGGATTAGTTATGATGTTTGTCTAAACCACATATAAAATTTCTACTGTTGTAGATAAAATATTATCTACATATATACAAGGGTCTAAACCACATATAAAATTTCTACTGTTGTAGATTGCCGGCTGCCTGGTCGTCTGTGTCTGTCTAAACCACATATAAAATTTCTACTGTTGTAGATAACCGTCTGGCGACAAAACCAGCCAGGTCTAAACCACATATAAAATTTCTACTGTTGTAGATCCATACTGGCAAGCGTTGTGCCTTCCCGTCTAAACCACATATAAAATCTCACCTTATGTGGATTTGTATATTGTGCTTTGGTGTTATAATCAAGAAATATGAGAATTTATTTTATAAGACACGCTAATTCTTTGGCGCAGGAGAGGGGAATATTTGACCGGGCGGATTTGGGTATTAGTGACTTGGGTAAAAGGCAAGCGGAAAGCTTAGGCTCCTTTTTAAAAACCTTGCCCGAATTTAAAAGTGTTGACTTTTACGGCTCCACTCAGCAACGAGCAATAGAAACGGCTAAATTGCTAACTAAATATTTAGACAGTCGACCTAAGAGGTTGGACCTTATACGCGAGATTGAATACCCGGAAAAAATACGTGGGAAAAAGCGCAAAAATAAAAGTGCAGACGCAATATATAAAGAATACAAGAAAAAATGGTTAAACGGTGAAGCTCTTGAAAATTTGGAAAGTTTTGAAGAATTTAAAAATCGTATCGAGGAATTTTATAACTTTGTTTTGTCTTTGGATAAGGACTCTGCGTTTGTATCGCATGAGTTTTTCATAAAGGCTTTTATGAGTCGAGTGCTCTTTGGTAAGAACTTTAAGGCAGAAGAGCTTTTGAAAATATATGAAAATTTAAGTATAGATAATTGCTCGGTCAACAGCTTTGAGGTTTTAAAAGATAGAATTTTTATTATTCAAAGCACTTTAAAAAACAATACTATAACGGATTTAAATAAAAGTGAGGCTGACACAGAAAAAAAGATAAAAGTAGCGACCGTAGGCGGTGGGACGGGGCAATATACTCTGCTAAAGGGGCTTAAAGAAAAAGATTTTGACATTAAAGCTATAGTTTCGATGGCAGACGATGGTGGGACCACCGGAATTTTGCGAGACGAGCTCGGGGTTTTGCCTCCATCAGATTTAAGAAAGTGCATAATAGCCTTGTCCGGCGACGAAAAGGATTTACGTGACATTTTTGCTTTTCGTTTTTATAACAAAAATCTTAAAGGCCATACTCTGGGCAACCTTTTCATTTCAGCATCTGAAAAGGTGTTTAAAGATTTGGACGAAGCACTTTTGAGTATTAAGAAATTGTTTAATTTAAAAGGAGAAGTCTTGCCGGTTAGCAAGGGAGACATGCGACTCCAGCTAGAACTTAAAGATGGAAGAGTCCTTTTGGGTGAAAGTACTTTAGATGACAGTAAAGACTTGCGCAAAGTTGGACTTAAAAAAATAAGCCTTAAAAAACCGGCGCGCCTGGGCAAGAGTGCCAAAGAAGCCATTTTAAAAGCCGATTATGTAGTGGTCGGCCCGGGAGATTTGTATGGCAGTATTTTACCCAACTTTCTTGTAAATGGCATGAAAACTGCCATGTTCAAAAGCAAAGCCAAAAAAATCTTTATAGCAAATCTAACAAATAAAAAAGGGCAGACGGATTATTTTACGGTGTCTGATTATCTGAGCGAAATCAAAAAATATTCCGGTATTGAATTTGATTATATTCTTGTGAACAGTGAAAAAATACCAAAAAAATTAGCGGATAAATACATAAGAAAAGAAGGAAAAGGTGCGATGGTAACTTGTGATATCTCAAAATTTAAACAAGCCTTCCCCGGGTTAAAAATAATATTTGCCGAGCTTTTAAGCAGAAAGAAGTATAAAAAAGAAAAAGGGGACAAGCTTTCTTCAAAAAGATCTTTCCTCAGGCACGACTCAAAAAAACTTGCCGAAGCAATAGAGAGGATAATTAAAGATAGAGTGTGATCCTTGAGAGGAAGCATTAAAAGTTATTTTATTATTGTGCTTTATGTGCTATATTGGCTATATATTTTATTGCTATGCCTGAGTCGAAAAAACAAAGAGTATATTTCGATAAATCTTCCGTTACAGAGGCGTCTTCAAATTTTAGGCTCAATGCACACCTGCTTTTAGAGTGCGGTTTTTTAAATAACAACGATCTGAAAGATGAGAGCGTCAGACGCGTTTTGCGACTTTCCAGAGTGGAGAACCTCCACCAGCTTTTGAGAGCCGGGTTTTTAAGAAAGGAAGATATATATGATTATAAAATAGCCTACATTTTAGAAAATGCGGAACCTGGCACTTTGCAATATTTACTTGAAAGAAGCTGGCTAGACGCGAATAATATAAAAGAGGATAGAATGATGTGGTTGTTGAGAGATATTAAGTCTGAGAAGCTCATACTTTTGGTCGATAAGGGTTTTGTGAATAAAGATAGTTTTCTTAGCAACGAAAGGGTGCATAAAGTTTTAGAGACTGCAAAGCCGGAAAATTTAAAATATTTACTCACTGTTTTGCGTTGGGTAGATGCTGGCAATTTTAGCGACCCGGCAGTATCATCAGTACTGAAAACTGCCAAACTTGAAAACTTAAAATATCTTGCCGATACCGCATTGCTGAACAAGTCCAATTTTGCATATGATATAGCCAGAGAAGCATTGTCATCTGCAGATTTAAAAGATTTACGTTGTGTACTTGAAAGAGAAGGCCTGAATCTTAGCAGTAAAGCAATATCTGCAGAAAATACTCTTCGCATAGTTCTTTCACGTGCTCGTCTGTACAGGCATGCTCACACTCTAACAATAGCTCTGGCAGTTTATGAAGATTATGATGGAGATGTTGATTATTTGGATATGCAAATTAGAGAAGCTATAAGCCAAATCCAAAAGACGAATTTAAAATGGGAGCAGCTCAGTCTTGAGGAGCAAATGAAAGTCCTGATAGATTATTTTGTAAATTTTGAAAGGTTTGATGATGAAACATATCCACCACTGGACCATAAAGAAAAAAACAAAAATATTAAAGAAATATCAAAATGGAAACGTAACGAAGAGTCTGATGAAAATATTCTGTATTTTTATGTAAGACAAGGACACGGAGAGATTTGCAGTTTGCGAGCCAGCGTTGTGGCTCGCACGCTACAAAAATGGATAAACTCTGGCAAAAGTCAAGTTTTTACTAAAATTAAAGTGGTTCCTTATGATAGATACTATCCGGCTGCAATAGAACTTTTTGACATTGAGCTTTGTAAAGTAAAGAGTGACAAATTTCGCAGTTTGAGTTTGACAGGAGATATCATGGGTCTTACAAATTATAATACCAAAGAGCACTCGGGAGAGCACGCTCTTGCTTGTTGCGCTATTTCTCCAGCCATAGATAGCTCCAAGCACAGTTTGGATTACCCACCTGTAGTAGTACCACTTCTTTTTGATGTTAGAGATGAGTTGTCTTTGCAGCCTGCGACAATAAGCGGACAAAAATGTTCAAAATCCACCTACACTTTACCGTTTAGCCCCGGAGGCATACTGGAAGGAAGGACTCTTGATGAAGCTCCGGTCAAAAAAATCGTAGAAGACTCACGAAATCTAATGCGCATACCAGAAGTTATTATAGACGCTACTGTGCGTTGGGAGAAAGCCATTTTAAAGAAAGCGCGAAGTTAATGAGGGTAATTCTTTATAGAGCGTACTCTAAAATTTGACTATTTGAAAAAATTTGCTAATATATGGCAGCGCGTTAGGCGCTTATATTTTTATATATTTATATGGCAAAAAAATCACAGATTGCAAAATCACAAAAGAAGCCTAAGTTCTCAACCCGCAAAGTGCGCAGATGCTTTAAGTGTGGACGCCCGCACGGATACATGAGAGATTTTGATCTATGTCGTATCTGCTTTAGAGAAGAGGCTTTGCAAGGGCATATACCCGGAGTTAAAAAATCTAGTTGGTAATTAAGAGTATGACATTTACAACAGACCCAATAGCGGATTTTATAGTTCGCATAAAAAACGCAGGAGCGGTTAAAAAAGAGGCGATATCCGTTCCGTATTCTAAAATGAAAGCTGCAATTGCAGATGCTCTTTTACGAGCCGGATTTGTCGCCGGAGTTGAAAAGGAAGGTAAGGGTATAAAAAAGACTTTAAATATCAAAATAGCATATACCGAAAATTCTTTGCCAAAAATAGAGTATTTCAAACGCATATCAAAGCCCGGTAGGCGTATATATAAGTCTGTAAAAGAGATTTATCCCGTGCGACACGGAAAGGGCCTGGCTGTACTTAGTACTCCAAAAGGTGTTTTAAGCGGTGAAGAAGCGAGAAAAGAAAATGTTGGAGGTGAAATTTTATTTGAGGTATTTTAATTAGCGTATGTCAAGAATAGGTAAGAAAGAAATAAAAATTCCATCGGGGGTTGAAGTCAAGTTCCAAGACTCTGTGTTGTCAGTAAAGGGTCCGAAAGGAGAGTTGAGGATGAAGGTGCATGAATTGGTAGACATAAAAATAGATGGAGATACTGCCAAGGTTGAGCCAAAAGACGACAGTAAATTTGCCAATGCGCTTTGGGGAACTTTCGCTTCTCACTTGCAAAATATGATTACCGGCGTTACCGAAGGCTACAGCAAGAAACTCTTGGTAGAAGGTGTTGGTTATCGCGTTGAGCAAAAAGGAAATAAAATAGAATTGAAAATTGGATTCTCTCACCCTGTTGAGGTGGAAGTACCGGAAGATTTAAGCGCCGAGGTTGACTCCAAAGAAAACTCCATCACAATTTCAGGTATAGATAAGCAAAAAGTGGGTCAATTTGCTGCAGATATACGCAAAATAAAGAAACCGGAGCCTTACAAGGGCAAGGGAATACGCTTTGAAGGTGAGCACATTTTGCGCAAGGAAGGTAAGCGCGCAACTGCTTAAAAATACGAAATAAATAGCCTATGACAAAGACACATAAAGAAAAAAGACAAGCAAGAGCAAGGCGCGTTCGCGCAAAGATTAAGATAGCGGCACATGGATTGCCAAGACTAAGTGTTTATAAGTCAAACACAAGAATAATAGCGCAGATTATAGACGACAAAGAAGCTAAAACTCTAGCTTACGCGACAAGCACAGACAAGGATATCAAGGGTGCAGATAACACTGAAAAAGTGGAGGCTGTAGCTGAAAAATTGGTAAAGCTTGCTGAGTCTGCCGGCGTTAAAGAGGTGGTTTTTGACAGAGGAGGAAGTAGCTACGCCGGAAAAATAAAAGCCTTTGCAGAAGCTGCAAGAAAGGCCGGTCTTAAATTTTAATTTTAAATATTAGTTTATGACAGAAGAAAAGAAACAAGAACTAAAACAAGAAGAGAAGGAGCAAAATATTGCTGAGCAGAGCGCAGATTCCAAGGCGGAGCCTAAAGAGCAAGATGCTACTGATAAAAAGTCAGAGAAAAATTCTGACAATCCCGCCGGAGACAAAAAATCAAAAAGACCGGCTCGCTCAAGAAAACCTTTTTCCAAGAAGCGCAAGTTTAGCAAAAGGCGTAGAGAAGAATTCAAGCCCGAATTTGAACAGAAAATCATAAGCCTAAGGAGGGTTACTCGTGTGGTAGCCGGAGGTAGAAGGTTTTCTTTTTCTGTCACAATGGTTCTTGGAGACAAGAAAGGTCGTGTAGGAGTAGGTCTTGGTAAGTCCAACGATACGGCCTTGGCAATAGAAAAAGCTATTCGTGACGCAAAGGCAAACATGATTACAGTTAACAGAACAGAGGAAGGCTCAATTCCTTTTGAGGTAAAAGCCAAGTACGGTTCAAGTGAGGTGGAGGTTCGTCCGGCTCCGGGAAGGGGGCTTGTGGCAGGAGCTTCTGTTCGTGCAATACTTGATTTTGCAGGCGTTACAGATGTTACTTCAAAGATTTGGACACGTAGCAAGAACCAGCTTAATATAGCACGTGCAACTATAGAGGCACTTAAGAAATTAGAAAAATAGCTTATGCAAATTCACGAAATAAAAGTAAATAAAAAGCATCAAGGCAAGAAGTCACGTCGTGTTGGTCGTGGAGGTAAGCGAGGTAAAACTTCCGGTCGCGGAATGAAAGGACAGAAAGCTCGCGCAGGACACAAACTGCGCCCGGAGATGCGTGATATAATAAAGAAGCTTCCTAAATTGCGCGGACATGGAAAAAACAGAGCAAAGTCCGTAAACGCAAGTAAGCAAAGACCTGTAGCAGTGAATTTGTCGGCGCTTGAGAAAGTCTTTGACAAAGGAGATACTGTAAATATTGACTCTTTGTTGGAAAATAAAGTGGTGGAAACTAAAAACGGAAAAAAGCCTTTGGTTAAAATATTGGCAAAGGGTGAAATAAGCAAAGCTTTGAATATAGAAAATTTGGCAATTTCAGCCAAGGCAAAAGAGGCTATAGAAAAAGCCGGCGGTAAGGTAATATAGTTTATGCTTTCAGCATTTTTTACAAAACTCAAGCATGTTTTTCAGGATAAGGCTATAAGAAAGCGCGTGCTTTTTGTTCTGTTTATATTGGCTGTATTTAGAGTTTTGGCGGCAATTCCGGTACCCGGAGTAAATGAAGCGGCTTTGCAAAATTATCTAAACAATAATAATTTAGCTAGCTTTCTAAATATTTTCTCGGGAGGTGGTTTGTCAGCGCTGTCTATAGTGATGCTTGGAGTGGGGCCTTTTATTACCGCATCTATTATAATGCAGCTTTTGACCGTTGTATCTCCAAAACTCAAAAAACTCTATCAAGAGGAAGGAGAGGCCGGAAGAGCTCAGTTTATACAATACGCAAGATATCTAACTGTGCCACTTGCAGCGCTTCAAGCTTTCGGTTTTGTTACCGTGCTTACAAAACAAGGAATATTGGCACCGCAGGACTTTTTTGGCACGCTGGTTATGGTAACGGTAGTTACCGCCGGGGCTGTCTTGCTAATGTGGTTGGGAGAACTCGCTACAGAGTTTGGCATAGGTAACGGAGTTTCAATAATCATTTTTGCAGGTATCGTATCTAGCTTGCCACAGAAAGTCTACCAGGCGTATTTGAACTATAACCCAAGCGATTTGCCGAATTATCTACTGCTTCTTGCCATGGGTGCTCTGGTTACCGCTTTGGTTGTTTACATAACTGAAGCTGAAAGACCAATCCCAATTACTTACTCAAAACAAGCGCGCATGGGCTCAGGTGCAGGGCATGTGTCCACATATTTGCCTATACGTATAAATCAAGCGGGAGTTATGCCTATCATTTTTGCGATATCCATATTGCTTTTCCCGCAAATGCTAATGCAATACTTATCCGCCGCAAATATTTCTTGGGCTTCCTCAGTAGCCGCTAAACTGGATGCGGTGGTGGCCAATCCGTTTATTTATGTCCCGGTTTACTTTACTTTGGTGCTTGTGTTCACCTTCTTTTACACCGCTATTACTTTTGAGCCCAAAACTGTAGCTGAAAACTTGCAAAAGTCCGGAGCTTTCATACCGGGAATACGACCAGGGAGAGAGACAATGGAATTTTTGGCAAACGTTGTTACAAGGACTACGCTTGCCGGAGCTGTTTTCTTGGGATTTATTGCCGTTTTGCCAAGCATTCTTCAAAGTGCTTCCGGTATGAGCAACTTTGCAATAGGAGGAACCGCGCTTTTGATTGCCGTATCGGTTGTTCTTGATGTTATTAAAAAGATAGAGGCGCAATTGTCCGTTCGTGAGTATTAAGATTTTCTTTTAAAGAGCGCAGGCTGAAGGCCTGCGCTCTTTTTCTTTGGCATTTTCTAAAAAAACTGTATAATAATGCGCATGCGAAAACAAGTTTTGGTAATAGCAGGTCCTACAGGAGTAGGAGAGAGTACTTTTACAAGAGAGCTTCTTGAGAGTTTTGATTATTTTGCAAAAGCGGTTTCTGCGACAACGCGTCCACCAAGATTAAATGAAAAGCATGGAGTGGATTATTATTTCTTTGATAAGGAAACTTTCTTTGATAAGGTAGACAGTGGAGATATACTGGAGTGGACTCATGTTAAAAACAGAGACGCTTACTATGGAGCCTACAGGCCGGACATTGAAGAGAAGCTGGCCAAGGGCTTGGTGGTAATAGTTAATACAGACGCAAAAGGTGCAAAATATTTCAAGGATAATTATGGCGCTACCACTATTTTTATCAAGCCAAAAGATTTGGAGGTTATACGAGACAGGCTATACAGGCGCGATCCGTCCATAAGCGATGAGGAGGTAAACAAGCGATTAAAGTCTGCCGTAGAGGAGATAGAAGAAGCCGAAGAGTCCGGAGTTTATGATTACGTGGTTTGGAATACAGACTACGAGTTTGCAAGAACCTTTGATGGGCTTGTGGAAATTTTAAGAAAAGAGGGTTATGTCAGAGACTAAAAATAAAGTAGACATGATTGTCATTTCAGGCCCTAGCGGCGTCGGTAAAAGCAGTATAATAAAAGGCGTGCTCAAAAGATGTCCGCGAGCATCACTACTTGTTTCGGCAACAACTCGTAAGCCAAGACCGGGAGAGAAAGATGGTATTAATTATTACTTTATTTCTGAAGATGAATTTAAAGAAAAGATAAAAAGCGGAGAGATACCGGAGTATCGCTTTACTCCGGAGACTAAAAATTACTACGGTACTTACCTTCCGGATTTAAGAAAAAAGATAGAAGAGAATAAAATTCCTATAGCGGATGTTGATATAGTTGGAGCCAAATTTTTTAAGGAGAATTTTAATCCGCTTTTGATATTTATAATGCCTCCTACCGAGGAAGCGCTTATATCAAGAATTCAAAAGAGAAATGACAATATGTCTAAAGAAGAGCTTGAAGAAAGACTTAAGATAGCAAAAAGGGAAATAAAAGAAGATAGTAAGTTCTATGATTACAAAATAGTTAACGAGGAAGGAAAATTGCAAGAAAGTATAGAGCAAGCTTTAAATGTAATGCAGAGCCACCGGGTATTTTGTGAGTCTGATTAAATTTAATTCTTAAAATTTGACATGTAGTCCCTCATTTTTCGGGCAGTCTCTTTTACATCTTTGATTGTTGAGCTTTCAAGCATATTTGTTTTGGAAAATTCAATGATAGGTCGAACTGATTGAATTTTCCTGCCAAATTTATCCATCCAATCATATCGAGGAAATATCCAAAAATGAAAACCGTGCTCAGTATCTTCATTTTGGAACAAATAAACTTCATCAATATTTAAGAGCTCTCGCATGCCTTTTCGTATTTTACGCAGTAGATTAATAAATTCCAAAGCTTCATTATCCGTAAATTCATCTATAGATTGTATTTTTCGTATGCTGGCTATAATGAAGAAGGCGGGAATTGGTACTTCCCAGTCCTAATGAACATCGAAATGCTCGCTTATAATTATGTTTTCGTTTGGAAACAGTTTCTTAGTCATAGGGACTATAATAACACTAATTTTAGTCATAGTCCAAACCAAACAATGGAGCTTCAAGCTCCATTGTTTTGATTTTGCTTGTAAAATAAAAGCGCTTGTGTATAATTTGCTGGTATGAACGATAATGACACAAACAGAGCGCGTTCCTTTTTATTTTTCGGACCATCGGGCGCCGGCAAAGGGACGCAAGTAAAACTTTTAGAGGACTACCTTAAAAGCAAGAGTGACAGAGAGATAGTCAAGTTGGATATGGGGGCCAGACTGCGAGAAGTGGTTCAGGAAGGCAGATACGCCGGCAGGAAAATAGATAGCATAATAAGCCAAGGTCAATTTTTACCCGGAACAGTCCCGGTTTATTTTATGTATGATTTTCTTATAGAAAATTTTAGGCCTGAAATGACTCTTTTGGCGGACGGAGTAGTGCGCAGCGCTGTTCAGGCGCAAGCGTTTCATGAGGCCATGTATTTTTTTGAGCACGAAGATTATGAGATTATTTTTATAAATCTCTCCGATGAGTCAATTACCAAGCGTCTTTTAGGGCGAGGTAGAAATGATGATACACCCGAAGGTATAAAAAAGAGAATAGAGCAATACAAAGATCAGGTCTACCCTCTTTTAGATTTGTTCCGCTCATTCGGCAAGGAGATAATAGAGATTGACGGAGAGCCAGATATAGACACGGTGCATAAAAGTATATTAAAAGCTTTAAATATATAAATTATGCAAAAAGACGAAAAAAAAGTTTTAATAAAATTATCCGG
>WFZM01000009.1 GCA_015489565.1 Patescibacteria group bacterium
CTTGATTTGACCCTTCTCGTTTACATGCCCTTTGATAAGTTTATTGCCTATCTTATGATTTGTGTAGTATAGAGGGTCCCAACGCTTATTTTTTACTACAGCAAATCCATAATTGTTTGATTTAAAATTATTTTTAAACTCTTCAATCTTATCATCCGTAGCGCCTTCAATCTTCAATTGAACCACATATTCGGTTAGAAGCGTTAATCCAATCCCCGCAAGCAAGCCGGCTGCAGCACCATAGTATGATCTTTCTATCGCTAACCCTAATAACATAGAGACTAGGAGGGTTATAAATTTAATGGAAGCTTTTTCTTTTATATTTATAAGTAATTCTGGCTTATCACCGGAATTGTCAAAGCCTATGAATATCTTTATCTTGAAAGTGGTAGGGGCTACCCAGTCGAAAACTTCGGAGAATAAATCCTTGTCTTTCACCTTGACCTTTACAGTTATCTTCACGGCATCTTTCTTTTCGTCGTATCCTTCAAATTTATGTTCGTCTTTTTCAAAACTGATTGATTTGATTCTAAGATATGGTTCGCTGGATAAAGGCACACTTTTTTTCAAATCAAATAAATCTTGAATAAACTCCGGCGGGACATCAAAAGGAAAAGAATAATCTATGGAATCAAAATATTCTGCTGTTATCTCTTCTGCGTCAAGCTTCTTTTTCATTTCATAATGTACATAGCTAAGAGCAAAATTTTGTATTAAGCCTTCTGTTAGGTTTAACCCAAGACCGCTAAAACCGTCATCAACAAACGTTTTGGCCTTACTAGTATCACCTTTGCTTGAGTAGTTGAGAAGATTAAAGTTGGCATACAAGCCTATCTTATTTTCCTCTGTACCTTTTTTATTTTCCTCTATAAATGGCTTGAATGTCAGTTCTTTAAATATCCACGGTGCATTTATATCTCCTCCCATTCCATCTAATATACTCTCCAACACCTTCTTTATACCAGCACTAATGCCTGATACATTGTGGAAACCTGTCAAAAAGGCTTCATAGTTACCATCATTTAGATAATCTTGTGCCTTCGTTTTAAAACTGCCAGCCAAAAGCTCTGGGTAATCTATATCGCCCCTGCTCTGACTGCTAACAAGGTTGAGGTAAGTTCCTCTACTTGTCTCTTCTATTTTAGATAAAAATAAGGATAAAGAGCTTTTTACTTCATCATCATCTAAACTCGTCTCGCGTATAACACCCTCTATTCTTATATAGTCTTTGTACAGATTATAGATATTATCATTATCCTTATTATCAAAAACAGACTTTATTAATTGCTTAAATTGCCACTTACGCTTAATGCGCAGTACGAAATACAAATCACCTCCGGCATTCAGGACTGTACCGGTCTCATTACTAAGAGTATTAAGGTCAAGCGGATTTAACAATAGATAAAAATGTTCACTATCTTCATCAAATGCCCATAATTTCATGGCTTCAAGATCTTCACCGGGCTCCTGAAAGTTTAAATCATAATCCCTTGATATTCCACTGTAACATTTTAACAAAGATTTAAGACTTGAATCCTTCCCTTTATAGCGCAGCTCCTCATTACTTTCTTGTAAAAGCTGAATTAAATGTCTTATAAATAATTCATCTAGAACGAACTCTAGATCATATCCCGTTTTAATACTACTACTTATATGAGTAGCATTATAGCAAACTAAAAATGGGAAAATTAAAAAATTTGGAAATATTTTTGACTATTCTTTAAAATCTGCTTCCTTAAAGCCTCCTTGTCGTCACCGCGCAGTTCGGCTATTTTCTCCAGTGTAAAGCTGACAAATGTTGGCTCGTTGCGTTTACCTCTGTGTGGCACCGGCGCGGCATATGGCGCATCGGATTCAAGAAGAATTTTATCACGCGGGATAATTGTAACCGCTCCATGCAAATCATGCGCGCTTTTAAATGTTACAACCCCGGGAATTCCAAAACTTGCATCAAGTTCTAAAAATTTCTCTGCAAGCTCCACTCCGCCTGTAAAAAAATGCATGTGCAAGTGAAGCTCAGAGTGCCTTCCTTTCCATTCCTTTAAAATTTCGTAAGCGTCATCATGCGCATCGCTTCTATTTGCCGATGAGCGTATATGCAATATAAGCGGTAGGCCGAATTCCACAGCCAGCGCAATCTGGCTTTCAAAAAGTCGCTTTTGCCTTTTGCGCTCGCTCTCGTCTCTTGCATCCATCCTAAAATAATCAAGACCACACTCCCCTATTGCTACTATCTGCCTTTCTTTATCATTCTCCAAAATCTCTCTGTAAAAACTCTCGTCAAATTCCTCCTGCTCCGTTGGATGCTGACCGATACTTGCCCATATGAATTCATGTTTGCGAGCAAGCTCAAGCACTTTAGCGCTTGTTGCTTTGCCGGTGCCTATGGCTATTGTTCCCACGCCCAACTCACGCATCCTGTCAAAAAGCTGTTCTCTGTCTTTATCAAAGTCGCTAAAATGCGGGTGGCTATGTATGTCTATATATTTGAAATCTCTCATTTTCATAAAGTGTTAATATTCTACGCGCTTAAGACAAAAATAACAAGACTAAAAAAATATTTTGCAAGACAATAAAGCTGCTTGACTTTTAAAAAGAGAGGTATAAAATCTGCCCTCTAAACGCTTTATGGACGAATTTACATTGTCATTGATTTCCATTTTATCCTTAACGGCGCTTGCCAGTATTGTTTTTGTCATCACTAAGCGCTTCAGTTTTCCCTATACCGTGGGGCTGGTTATATTGGGTGTTTTAATCGCCCTGCTTAGCAAATACCTCCCGCAAATATCATTTTTAAAACACTTTGAGCTAAGCCCGGCGATTTTGTTTTACATCTTTTTGCCAACATTGCTTTTTGAGGCGGGATACAATATAAAGCTCAATAGACTAGTGGAAAACCTCAAGCCAATATCCTCTTTGGCCATACTAGGACTTTTGATTTCGTCATTTTTTATAGCTTCTGTACTTAAGTATTTGGCTCTGTTGATTTTTGATATTAATATTCCGCTTTATGTTAGCCTGCTTTTTGGTGCCATAATATCAGCAACCGACCCTGTAGCCGTTATCGCGCTCTTTAAAGAATACGGGGCTCCAAAAAGATTGACTTTAATATTTGAAGGTGAAAGCCTGTTTAATGATGGAACGGCTGTGGCGCTATTTTTTGTAATCTTGTCACTTATTGAATCCGGGAATAAAAACATTATAGAGGCCGGTCTTTTGGGTCTGCTGTCTTTTTCATCTATGATAACACTTGGAATTTTATACGGGATTTTTAGCGGTTATATTTTCTCTAAAGCGCTTAGTCTAGCAAAGAGCAACAACTTCCACATCACTCTTATGCTTCTTTTGGCGCATATAAGCTTTCTCTCTTCGGAACTTATAAATAAGTTTTTTGAAGACCTGGGCCTACACTTGAGCATATCTGCAATTATAGCCACCGCCGTAGCGTCAATAACCATGGGAAATTACGGAAAACACAAGCTGTCGCCCAAGCTTCAAAAATATATAAATACATTTTGGGATTATGCCGCGTTTTTGGCCAACTCGCTTGTCTTTGTTCTGCTCGGCTTTCTTATAGAAAAGGTCTGGGGTAATTTTATCAGTATATATCCGCTTGTTATACTGGCGATACTTGTCGTTGTAATCGCAAGATTTGTATCTGTTTACTTATCTCTTGGCATTATAAAAGACAAAGAGGAGCAAGTTCCGCAATCTTGGAAGATTCTGCTTGGCTGGGCATCTTTGCGCGGAGCTCTGGCTATTACCATGGCGCTTCTTTTGCCGGACAATTTAAGCATTGCGAGATGGCCTTTTGAAATAAGTGTAAAAGATTTTATTTTAACACTGCTCGTATTTTCTATGTATTTTACCCTCTTTATAAAAGCTTTAACGGTTAAGCCTCTAATGAGACATCTGAAAATTGACCGCTTCTCCAAACTGGAAGAAATAGAAAATACAGAGGCACACTCAATAGTGACAGCTGCTCTGGTAAATTACCTTAAAAAACTAAAAGAAGAAGGAAGAATTAGCAAGAGTCTTTTTGAGAAAATAAAGGAAGAATTAAAAAGGCAAGAAAAAGCATATAAAGCAAAGTCGGAAGAAGCTGACGAAAACGAAAGCGGAAAAGATTTGGAGACTTCCATGCGTTACTATTCTTTAGGTATAGAGAAAATGACCGTAGAAGAGCTATTCTCCAAATCGGAAATAACAGACAAAGTTTTCAGGAAATACTTATCAAAAATTGAAAAATTAAAAAGACAGCTGATTTGCGAGCGCGGTCTTGATTTTGCACTTGATGAAGAGCTGAGCAGGCACAGCAAAGGTCTGGAGAAGTTTCTTAATTTCTTTTCTATGGGCAAAGACTTTTCGTTAAATGAAGAAGAGCAGGTTATGTACTACAGAGCTATGCGAATAGCGGCGCAAGAAGTTATAAATGAGTTTGAGAAACTAAGAAACTTAGATGCTTTTAAAAGTGATAAATGGCAAAAAAGCATAGAAAGAGTTAAAAATAATTATAAAAAATTACTAGATTATTCTAAAGGCAAATTAAAGAGAATATTTGCCCAAAGACCAGAGC
>WFZM01000010.1 GCA_015489565.1 Patescibacteria group bacterium
GCCATATTGCTTCCCACAATAGACAAGGAGTTTGATATTTTAATGCTGGCAAGAAGAAGACCGATTATAATAAAGGGATACAAAAGTGCGGTCAGCAAGTCTTTTTCGTTTGCCATGGACACCATCATGCTCTGCTGTCCGCCCAGAGCATCTATAACAGTTAAGCTTATAAAAAGCATGAACATAAAAAGCGGGGCAAAAATAGCATAACGCAAAAGCGCGTTCCACCATTTCTCAAAGAATTTATCTCCCACTTTAGGGACTATCATCATAACAAAGCCTACAGCCGATAAGGCGATGACAAGAATTATTCCAAGAACACGTGTAAACATAACAATGGTGCCGTATACAAGTACTCCTGCCAGGAAAGCAAGGACAAAAATGGTTAGAGGGAATATAACACCGTTTACTTTCCAAAATTTATTTTTCTTTACAGCCAGTTTCGTCAGCTCATTTTGTGATTTCAGGTTGTTGGTCCCTATTTTTTGCATTATTACAGATGAGATTTTGATGCTCTCATCTTCCTTGATGTTGGTAGCCTTCTTCATTTCTTTGTATATTTGGTAGGCTACAACATTGCTTACATCTATGGCAAATTTGGCAAAGAACATAGAGAAGTTAACCAGAAGAGCAACTATGATTATCTTTACTATGAATTTTTCCAGATTGTAGTCGGACAGGCGCAGTATGGTGCCTATTGCAGCATAAACAAACATGGAGATGATAAGCAGATTAGATAGGTCGCGAGAAATAAGCCATGCGGTATCTACTGCCTCCCCAAATTTATCATGATAAAACTGCCCTAAATGAACCAGTGTCTGATCTATTGCTACAGAAAATAAATGTGCGTCTATTGCGGATATTAGCCAAGTAATCAGTCCTACGGCTAACCATAATATTTTTGTTATACCCAATTTAATATAATAACCTAACCATGCCCCGGCATCACTCCAAAAACTGGGTGCGTCATCAGCAGCGTGTGCCACAGAAATATCCAAATGAAGCCCATGGCTCAAAGTCGCGGCAACAGGTGCCAGAAATATGAGCAAAACGAATATGTTTATAAATATTTTACGCATATTTTATATTTTAAATTCTTCCCACTTATCTTCATTACACCAGCCTTGGCCATTGTTTTCCCACTCGTCCTGTACGGTGTCTTGCACAAGAGCCTCCAATCTCCCTTGTGTGTTTGCCGCTTCGTTTTGGGCTTGTCGTACGGCTTCGGCTGTGTGTATAAGCTCTTGTGCGATAAGTTGGTCAACTTTCCAGTTTGCAAGCTCTGGGTTATCTTGAGCCTCGGCCGCTATTTTATAGAGAAGTTCCAAGGTTTTTGTGGTTTCGGCCACGTCTTGAAGTGTATCTATAAGAAGATTTGTAAGAGCGCCGTCTTTTCCGGTATATAGATCAGAGTATTTACGAGTTTTAAGAAGACTTAGCTCATAAGTTTTGTCCTGGCTTTGAGCTGTGATTTTAAGTTTGTATCTGTCTATAGGTAGAGTAAGCACGGCAATATTGGCGATAATTTTCTTGTAGAAAGAGTTTTTATACTCCTCTCCGTTTGGGTAAGTTATACGGGCCTCCAGCTCGCCGTCCGGTATTTCCGTTGAGTCAAGGTTTACAGACCAATTCTCGCTTAATGTGACACTCGTGCTTGTGGCAAGACTCTCTTGGTTTATTATGCTTAGGGTTGCATTGCCACCGGATTCTGCCTTACCGCTGAAGATAAGACTTCCATGCTCTATACTCGAGGCTTCTTGCTTTTCTGTTATATCAAGGAAGTTGGCCAGCTTCTCTACACTTGAGCTTGCGGTATACGGACATTCAAACGGGTTTTGATTTGTTAGGTTACCGTCACTGTTTTCATTTGAACTGTGGGATCCCGGCATATAATTTTCACATGCCAAATTACGAGCCGCCTCTTCTGCCGCAGCCTTTGCTCCCGCTACAATTTTTTGCTCAAAGCAGGCATTTTCGTAGTTTCGGAAATTGTGTATGGCGTTTATTATATGCTCCACCATTGATTGCTTTGCTTCCAGAAAGAGTTTTTCATTGTTTATCATGTTTGCAAGCGAGCTTCCTCCGGCATAAGCTCTAAACTGAGCGGCTACATTTCTTTCTTGCTCGGCAAGTCGCGCGACGTAGGACGGACTGCTGTTTATGTTTTGAGACATTCCATAAACTCCATAGTTTTGCGCGTCAAGCGCGCGGTTTGCCAGGTTGGCAAGAAGGGTTTGAACCATCTCGTCTATCTCATCTGCGTTTTCCACTGTTCGCAGTCCGCTTGACAAGGTGTTATTTAACTGAGAGGCTACAACCGAGCCAGGAGTAACAACTATCTCTTTTTCCTCTTCTTTAAATACAAGCGCGCCCGGACGAGACTTATCAAGGTCAAGTACTTTTACTTTCTGTTTGCTCTTTACCGGCTTGAAGCCATCTTTGGCCTCGTAGGCCGCTTTCATTAACTTTTCGTTGTTGATTTTGCTTAGAACCCAGTTGGACTCGGCATAGGTTCCGTAAGGCGTGCATCCGGGTTGGAACATTATCTCGTATATTGTATCCGGATCAGCTGTGTAGTTTTGAAACGCTTCAAGTTTTTCTTTCGGCACATCGCACTTTAGTCCATCATAAGGTTCGTTTATGGATTTGAGCATGTTTTCCGCTGTTTGGGCGCATATTTCAGGATAATCCTTGTTTAGCTCCGGACAGATTTTCATGAACTCCTTGATGGCTTTATAGCTACCTTCTTTCTTTAAATATTCCGGATAGTCTTTTATGATAAGGTCTTGGTCATTTACAAATTTGATATAAGTTTGCACCAGCCCTGCCTGCACTGCTCGCGCTTGGTGGCTAGCTATTTTGTCCAAGACACACTCTTTGTATGTGAGAAGCTGGGTCTGGCTGTGGGTGGCCTGCGCAAAAACTGGAACAAAAGGACCGGTTGGCCCGGGGAGCCCCACCCTGGCATATTGGGCGCCTTCACAGTTGTAAAGTCCGCGCGCGCTATAGCGCAATTCTTTCGGGTCTGTGTCCGTATTTACTATATTCTCAATATTGTCATTTGTATCTGTCTGTTGAGCAAGAATTTTTGCAGTCGGCAAGAAAAAGAGCAACAAGACCAGGGTTAAAAAGATGAGACTAAGCTCAGCTCCGTAAATTTTCTTATTTGTCTTTTTCGTTAAGCTCAACATATATTTTTAATGCATCAAAAGCGCTGTAAATTTCGGCATCTGCTTCAAGGAATATTTTCAATGCGGGATACACAAGAATTATATCATTTTTTGAGCGTTCTATCAGCTGTAAAGAAGCCAAAAACTTACTGTAGGCGTTGATAAGAGAGAGATGAGGTACAAGCAAGTCTTCATTTACCGGTATTTGTAATAATCTTGAAATAGTCTCGGTATAAAGTGCCTCGTCCTCCTTGAGTATCTCAATAGATTTTTTGTCATTTTGATCGATAATTTTGGCAACCGTATCCAGCTCGTATTCTTTTATCTTGGTAAGAGGCATAAGCGCTCTTCGCATTTGTTTTTTGTAATCATCCAAGTTAAAGTTTTTTGTGATTCGCAAATCTTCTCTTTTGTATTTGCGATATTCCACACTCATCAGTTTTTTCATTTCCTTTTCTATCAGAGACTCTATGTCTTTGGTGCTTTTGCCGGACTCTTTTGCCGCTATATATGCCAGAAGCAAGTCTTTGCCGGTTTCTTCCGTTATGTTGTATTCTTTCTTGACGCCGGACGAGCCTTCTTTTGGAGCCGCAGGGTTTAAATCTGTGTTTTTCAGCTTTTTTTCAGCAAGAGATATAAGCCCCGGTTTTTTCTGTAAAATGACATTTTTATTCTCAGCCTCAGCAGGTCTATTTTTAACTGTCTTATTATCCAGATAGAGCTTAAAAAAGTAGCTTGAAATTATAAGAATTATGGAAAAAAGTATATAGGCCAGAACTCTTGGACGCATGACTTTATTCATAGGGCATATTATAGCATAAACAGGCCTGCGTTTTTGTCATATCTTTAAGACGAGTCTTCGCTGAGTAAAAAGAAAATGGATTTGAAAAGCGTATTTTGATATTAGTTTTGAATCTCGGTTAAGAATTTAATCAAAAGAAGTTTTCTCAAGAACATATTAAAGGATGGGCTTATGTAAAAATTTTTCTTAAATTAAATAATGCTATACAGAGGAGTTCCGAGAGATATTTTCAGTTTTAATCCTAAGAAATAAGCATTTTTTGTCCTTTATATAAAGGACAGATGTCCTTTATATGTCCTTTATAAATTTATAAAAGACATTTTTCCTCAATTAAACCTTGTTTATGTGGATAAGTCTGGGGATAAGTGGATAAGTATAAAGGACATACGGCTTTTGTCCCTTGTTTTGTCCTTTATACTTAAAAATAAAGCCTTTTTATCTAAAATGTTTCACGTGAAACATTTTTATAAGAAAGTTTCTCATGAAACATAGCTATTTTTTGATAATATTTTGCTTTAGCAAAATTAAAAGTTCAAGAAGTCTCGCTTTTTAGATGTTTTACATGAAACATTATTTTTAAATATGCTAAAATGTTTTACATGAAACTAAATACTAGCCAAAAAGGTAGTTTTGGAGAGGATCTGGCCCTGTCTTATTTGAAACGCCACTCTTATAAGTTATTAGATAGAAATTTTCACTCAAAGCATGGAGAGATTGATTTGATAATGGAAAAATCTGGCAAAATAAGCTTTTTTGAGGTGAAGAGTGTTTCACGTGAAACATTTTCATCTAAAGTTACACGGGAAACATTTGATCCTGCAGATAATATGCATGAAAAGAAGCTTAAAAACTTAGTTCTGGCCATAAATCACTACATTTCTTTACATAATTTAAACCCTGATGATTTTAAGCTAGTTCTTATTACAGTAGAATACTCTAAAAAAGATAGAAAGGCCCGTTTTAAATTATATCCAATAATCTAAAAATATTATTTAATAAAAAGTTTCCATTTTTTATTTCTTTTGCCAAGCCTTAGTATTTTTTATTTTTAATACATTAATTTTAAAATGTTATAATTCTTGTGTATGTACGCAAAGCTGTATTCAGCGCAAACTGCAGCTACTTATGCGAGTTTAGTAGAGATAGAAATTAGTTTAACAAGTGGCATAGCGCAACTAAGCATAGTAGGCCTGCCGGACAAGGCAGTGGAAGAGTCAAAAGACAGGGTTTCTTCCGCTCTTGAGAACTCAAATTTTGAAAAGTCAGAGGATTTCAAAACTTTAAAGTCTAAAATGTCCAAGATAACAATTTCTCTTGCGCCTGCAAATTTACAAAAGAGTGGCCCACTCTTTGATTTGCCTATAGCTTTGGCTTATCTTAAGGCGACAGGAGAACTGGACTACTTGCCAAACGATAGTATTTTCGTAGGTGAGCTGGCTCTTGATGGTAGAGTTCAAGCAATCAATGGAGCGATTTCAGTGGCAAAGTTGGCAAAAGATCAGGGTTTTAAGTCGATTTACCTGCCTAGCGCCAATGCTAAAGAAGCCGCGCTTATAGACGGTATTGAAGTTTACGGTATTTCCAGTCTTTCGGAAGCAGTAGAGATTTTGCGTGGAGAAGTTCGGAAGGAGCCGGAAAAAGAGCCTGATTTTTTGCATAGAAAAGAGCCTCCAAAGTTGCTTTTAGATGATATCAAAGGTCAAGAACTGGCAAAAAGAGCCTTGATTATAGCGGCGGCTGGTGGACACAATATTGCTCTTTATGGGCCGCCGGGGACCGGTAAATCAATGCTTGCCAAGGTTTTTACCGAGCTTTTGCCGGATCTGAGCCGTAAAGACGCGCTTGAGGTCACAACCATTCACTCTGCAAGTGGGATTCTGC
Source organism: Patescibacteria group bacterium (assembly GCA_015489565.1). Lineage (GTDB taxonomy): Bacteria > Patescibacteriota > Minisyncoccia > Phycocordibacterales > UBA2100 > S143-145. The sequence goes on from WFZM01000010.1 coordinate 5,854, forward strand.
ATGGTTCTTACATAAAAAGACCACCGCTTAGGGCGCCACATCACAGCTCCAGTTATGTATCTATTGTTGGGGGAGGGGCAAAAATTAGTCCGGGAGAGATAAGTTTGGCACACAAGGGGGTTCTTTTCTTGGACGAATTTCCCGAATTTGACAAAAGAGTTATAAACGCACTAAGAGAGCCACTGGAGGAAAAGCAGATTACTGTTTCACGTGCAACGGGTTCTGAGACATTCCCGGCAGATTTTATGCTAATTGTGGCTCTGAACCCTTGTCCGTGCGGCTATTTTGGGACTAATAAGTGCTCATGTTCGGCTTCCGCCATACAGCGATATCAAAATAAGATTTCCGGTCCCATAGCTGACAGGATAGATATATGGATAGAAGTAAATCAGATAGACTATGAAAAACTGCTTGAAAACAAAAAAAGGGAAGCAAAAGAGCACAATAATGCGCTAAAAATCATTAAAAAGGCACGTGAAACCCAGAAAAAGCGTTTCATGGGAAACAATTTGAACGCTAAGATGTCCGCTCCGGCCATTAATAAATACATAGACTTGAGTCCTGATGTGAAAGAAATCTTAAATATGAGCGCAGAGAAAATGGGCTTGTCGGGCAGAGCGTATCATAAAGTCTTAAAACTTGCGCGAACTATAGCAGATATAGAAGGGGAAGAAAATATAGCACAAGAGCATATTTTAGAAGCGCTAAACTACAGAGAAAGGAAATTGGATTTTTGATTGCGCTTGATTTGGTTTTGTCTGCGACAAGGTTGTAGCTTTACCCGATCCTTCAACAGGCTGTTAATCAGGGAGCCTTCACTTCTCTTTCCATCCTGCCGTTTTAATGAAAGACATCACAGCTTAAGCTGTGATGTCTTATAATAAGGGATAAAAAACTCCTGATTAAGCAATACCAAAAGCTTTTACCAGCATATAAATCGCAAGAATCAAAAACAGAACATTAAAAACAGACACAGCCTTTTGAGGGAATTTTGAATAAACTTTGACAACCACCTTGTGCGGCATGATTATTTCAAAAACACCGGCCACGAACATAAGCCACCCCAGAAATGATACGGCAGATTCAAAAGGGCTGTTCCACACATTGTGACTCAAGACGATAATAGATCCCAAAAACAGAGCTATCGCCCCATCAAAAAATATTAAAGCCTTGCTATGTTTAGCTTCTTCCATAAGCGCACGTGCTTTTTGCGGGTTTATAAGCAAGCCTAAAGAAACAACGAATAAATAAATTCCTAAAATTTGTGCATATATTACCGTAAGCATAATTGATTATTTATTAACTGCTAATAGTCTGTATTCTAGCATATTTTATGCTAACATGTTAAAGGTATTATTGGTTAAATATTTTTATCTATGGAATTAATAACTTTTTTAATGGCATTAGCGGCAATTATTCTTGCTCTTAGAAATAAAAGCGAAATAAATAAAATAAGCACTTCTCGGCTTAAGTCACAAGAGAAAGAGAGCAAAGAAATGCCTGTTTTAGGTAAAAATAGTAAGGAAGGCGTTCATGCGCTCTCTGCTTCTAATGCGCCACGCGGGCTTAGGCACGGACAAGACTTTAGGGGGGCAACTACTGCAAGTTCCAAACCCAAGCGCTCAGGCATATCCGGAGCTTTTTTGGCTTGGCTAAAAAAAGACCCTTTGATGAAAGTCGGCGCGCTTTTTGTGTTGGCCGCCTTTTCTTGGTTTGTAAGTTACGCTTACAGTGAAAACTGGATAGGCCCACATGAGCTTATATTTTCTGGTATATTGCTTTCGGTGACTGTCACCGTTTACGGCTTCTTTGACAGCTACAAGCTTCGCGAGAGAGGGCTTACTCTTTTGGGGTTGGGTAACATAATGATACTTATGGTTATCTTTGCCGCAAGATATGCTTACGACATGTTTGACGCGCAGATTGCCCTGGGGCTGATGTTTATGGTTACGGCTTTTGTAAGCTTTGCGGCAGTTCGCTTCAGCAGTCCTGTGTTGGCAGGGGTAACTTATGTTTTTGCAGCACTTATGCCGATGCTTACAAAATCTCCACACCCTAGTTTTTATGGGCTTTTCTCCTTCTTGTTGTTAATCAATGTGGCAACGCTGTCTATTGTTTACTTTAGAAAGTGGCATTTTCTTGTAACCCTGTCTTTTATTGCGACTTCTGCCTACAGTCTTATTGCCTTTAATCAATTTCATATAGCCGAGAGCGAGACTTTCTTTGCTTATATTTTTGCCGTGCTTTTTGCCGCGGTATCACTCGTAGCTCTTTTGAGAGTCCGTCCGGACGACAAGGACGCAAAAAGGCATTATCTTTCAATCGCCATAGTCAATACAATTTTTATAGCGCTTTGGACGGTGATGGGCTTGCCGAAGGATCTTTACAGCTTTATGTTTATGGCTTGGGCATTTGTTTTGCTCGTTTTGAGTTTCAGCGCTTTTGTTTTGGCTAAAAGAACGGCACCATTTATGGTCTTTGGTGCGAGCGCCATGCTATTTTTGGCATTTGTAACCATAAACGAGCTGGAGATGGAAGCTCTTTTAGCGGCCTTTGCACTTGAGGCATTGATAGCCGTTTTAGCGACAAGCTTTTTGCTTAAAGATTATAAGATGAGCAAGCGAGCAGCGCTTGTTTTTCTTGTTCCTTCGTTTTTGTCATTTGCCGCAATAGAGGGCTTTAGCGGCTACCAAGCCGATATTTGGGGGCCGTGGGCACTTTCGCTTTATGTATTTATGGCCAGCTTGGCAATAGTTGCAGAATTTTTGCGAAGGTATTTTGTGCAAAATTATAAAGAGTTGCTCGGGGTGCTAAAAGCGCTTTGGGGCTTCTTGGCGTTTTGGGTGATGATGCTGATTTGGCTTATCCCGCACGCTTTGCTTCCGTATGGAGATACGGCAACTTATATATCCATAATTATTTATACCACAATCGGACTTTTACTGTACTTTAACAGGCACGAAAGGCAACGTGAGCTGCTACATAAGCTCGGGCTTGCGATACTGGTAGGGGTTATAATTAGAATTTTGCTTATAGATGTTTGGGAGCTTGATATTTTAGGCAGGATTGCCGTGTTCGCTACGGTTGGAGTTGCGCTTATAAGCACAGCTTACAGATACTCTCACAGCAAGCACGAATCAGAGCCCGGCACTAGCGACTTGGATCAAAATAATTCCAAGCCGGGCATCTTGAGTTAAATTTAAGCTCTTGCTTTTAGGGCCTGTCTTTGGCTGCGCCAAAGACAGGCCCTAATTTTTTGCAAGCTGTCTATATTATTTTCAATAATATTTAAGAAAATTTGCTATAATAACCTTATGAAAAAGATAAAAATAAGTTTCACAATTTTCTTTTTATTGGTATTTAATATAGTTTTGGCGCAAAGCGCCGGGCAAGAGCCGGGGTATTCTTTTAGAAACTATGCGGATATTAGCATAAATAAGAACTTGATGAAGTCCACATCAGTCGTAGAGCTTGATTTGGGCAAGACTCCTTATAATTCTTTTGCAGTTTATGATTTGGGTAACGGGCGCTTTATCCCAAGCTTGCTATTTAAAGATTACAAAGAGCCAAAGCTGCAAGTTCTCAGCGGAGGAGGGGATAACCCTGAAGCCTTAACTGACAAGAGTTATCAAAGTTTTTCTTCTTTTGATACTGATGGGCAAAATATGCAGAAATCTGAGATAGTTCTAAACATTGAGCCGGAGAGCAGTTTTGATGCTATCAAGATAATTTTGGATAAGAACGTAAGCTTGCCCAACTATGTTTTGATTTACGATACCAACAATGCGCAAACTTTACTAGCAAGAAGTCCTGAGCTGTCCAATATAATAAAATTCCCAGAGACTAAAACAGGGCAGATTGCCATTCGTTTTGAGCATATACAGCCATTGCGTATATCCGAGCTGGAGATAATATCTAAAAAAAGCGAGCTTGCCAAAAAACGACTGCGCTTTTTGGCAGAGCCCGGAAACAGCTACAGAATTTTTGCCGCTCAGGATTACTATGAGCCAATTAAATACAGCGAGGCGCCGGATTTGTATTCCGATAAAGATGTAATCAAACTAGATATAAAGCCGGCATTTAAAGAAAACCCGTTTTTTAAAGAATTAGATAGCGATAATGACGGCATTTTAGATAAAAACGACAACTGCGTAAATTTGCCAAACCCGAAACAGGAAGACCTAAATCAAAACGGCAGGGGAGATGCATGTGATGATTTTGACAAAGATGGTGTTATAAACAGTCGCGATAACTGCCCGAGCGAACCAAATTATGCTCAGACAGACTCTGATAGAGACGGAATAGGAGATGCTTGCGACAAAGAAGAAAGCAGAATTTTAGAGAAATACCCTTGGCTTATATGGCTTGGAGTAGGGCTTGTTGTTTTGATGTTTCTTGCAATGGCTACGGTTATAATTAAGAAAAAACCGGAAGAGTTAAACAAAAATACAGAGGAAAATTCTAAAAACAGCGCAAGTCCAACACAAAATAATTTTGATTAAGAAAAATACTAGCAAGGCGAAGTTGCTTTAAATTAATCTTGTTTTAAAATAATACCAACTGCCACAGTGGCGGAATTGGTAGACGCGCTGCGTTCAGGGCGCAGTTCCCGCAAGGGAGTGGAGGTTCAAATCCTCTCTGTGGCACTAAAACATAAACTTACTCTCATTTCTAGAAAATAAACCTTTCCAGAGAGCAGATGCTCTTGCTCTACTCGCAGTCAAAAACGCCCCTGTCGGGCGTTTGTTGTGCGAGTAGGGAGCCAGGCACCAATTTCTTAAAATGTTCAAACTATTTACAAGAGCAAGGTTTTGGTGATAAAAACTTTAATCCCAGTGGTGATTTTATTAAAGGGGAAATTGGTGTCTGGTAAAAATCGGTCGTTTATGCCGGCCATACAACACAGCAAAATAAAAACCATGTTCTTAATTAACATGGTTTTTATTTTACTGTGCGAGTAGGGAGAATCGAACTCCCGTCTCAGCCATGGCAAGGCCGCGTTTTACCACTAAACTATACTCGCAAAAATTAAAGAACTTTTTCTCCCTAAAGTAGGGAGAATCGGCAGTAACACAATTTGCCGTCTCAACAAGACAAATCGCATTTTACCACTAAACTATACTCACATTGGTTCAGAACTTGCAATAATATATCAAATATTCAGCCAAATTCAAGTTGATAAATTATAAAAAGAGGGTATCATGTTGGCAATGCGCCTGTGGTGAAATGGATATCACAGCTGGCTTCGGACCAGCCGTTGGGGGTTCGAGTCCTCCCGGGCGCACTAGTGTTTCTTAAATCTTACTGAACAAGCAGTGAGATTTTTAGAAATACTTGCACACGGGAGGACGAGAAAAGAGCTGCGCGCGAAGCCCACCACACCGCTAGCGGTGTGGTGGAAGCAGCGACGGGGTCGCGACCTATAAAACAAGTAGCACTTTGTGCGACTATGTTTTATAGGGAGGGTGACCGAGTCCTCCCGGGCGCACACGAAGCGAAGCGGAGTGTGGGCGCGGAGCAAGCAACCTGCTTTGCTTGCGTGAGGCGAGAACCACCGGAGCCATGTCTTGAGCGAAGCGAAAGGCGGCGAGGTGTGACCCGCCGCACTTAGATTTGTAATGAGTATATTATTTTTATGGATGTTTTAGTTGTTTTGCATGGTGAAATATGAGAAAAATAAAAAACATGATATTCAATATTTTGGCTTGGTGTTTTGGTTGCATCTAACTCTTATTGTTTTAGCATACTCTTCGCCATTTTTATTTAATTAGAAGCTAATTGTCCTAGGTGTTATTGTGTTATCTATTCAATATGCTTTGGTAAATGGTTGTATTTTGAATAAAGCGCAATTTGGAAAATAACAAGATTTTGTCTTTATATATCCTTATTTAAAAATGCTAGGGTTTAATATGGATTCTGGAAAGCTCAAATTATTCATCAGATATTGTTTGCCTTTTATATTATTAGGTGTAGCGGTCTTTTGACAGTTACTATTAAACAAAACGCCATTGATAATCTAATTAGCTTCTTTAGATGTAAATATAAAACAATCAAATTTTAATATTAGATTGAGCCCTAATTTTATGCTAATATTACGCTATGTTATATAAAAAACTTAAAAAGTATTTTCCGCATTTTTTACTGGGGCTATATTTGCTAGAGTTTGTAGTTTTAGCGGTGTCGCCCGTAGATAGAGCGGACTGGTGGGCGGAGAATATCCCGGTGTTTTTAACGGTGGTGGTTTTAGTTGCGACTTACAAGTATTTTCGCTTTTCAAATATTTCGTATTTTCTTATGGCAATCTTTTTAATGTATCATACTATAGGTGGGCATTACACCTTTGAGAAAGTACCTTTTGATTTTTTTAACGGGCTTTTGCAAGCTTTGCCGGGGGATTTTCTTTTTCCCGATGGAAGAAATAATTTTGACAGACTTGGGCATTTCCTGGTGGGGGTTTTTGCTTATCCTGCAACGGAGCTCTTTTATGTAAAAAGGTGGATAAGAAAGAAATGGCTAGCGGCTTTTTTGTCGGTAGCCTTGCTAGGTTTTTGGGCGGCGCTTTACGAGATTATAGAGATGCTTTATGCCGTGAGTTTTGGCGGGACACAAGCGGAGGCGTTTTTGGGCTCTCAAGGAGATGTTTGGGATGCGCAAAAGGATATGCTGCTGGATATTTTGGGTGCCACGGTATCGGCCTTACTGTATTGCACCATTTCTAAATTTAAGAAAAATGAAAATAAATAAAGAAAAAATACCTGCAGTAATAAATGAGATATCGGGAAAATTAAAAAAAACCGGCTTTGAAGCTTATCTGGTGGGCGGTTGTGTTCGCGATATTTTACGCGGCAAAGAACCGAAAGATTGGGATTTAACCACTAATGCCAAGCCTGAAGAAATTCAAGCGCTTTTTGATGAGGATGAGACTTTTTATGAGAATGATTTTGGGACGGTGGGGGTGAAGGTGGACAGGGCGCTTTTGCGTAGCAAAAGCTCTGCAAGCACAGAGCAAACTAATACAAGTCAAGATAACACAGATACTGAAGACAAGGGAGACGAATCAGATTGCCAAATGAAGCCGGAAGTGCCGGAGACCGAGATAGTGGAAATCACACCGTATCGCATAGAGGGTAAATACTCTAATGCGCGTCACCCCGATGAGGTAAAATTTTCAGACAAGCTGGAAGACGATTTACAAAGACGAGATTTTACGGTAAATGCGCTAGCGTATGATTTAGAGGAAGAAAAGCTTGTGGATTTATACGGAGGATATCAAGATTTACAAGCAGGACTTTTAAAGGCGGTAGGTGATGCCAAAAAACGATTTGAAGAAGATGCGCTTCGCATGCTGCGCGCTGTGCGATTATCTGCACAGTTGGGCTTTACCATAGAATCAGATACTATGATGGCCATAGCTCGCAATGCTGATTTGTTGTCTAAAATTTCAAAAGAGCGTATAAGAGATGAGTTTTTGAAAATTATAAATTCAGATCAGCCTATGATGGCACTGGCTGTATCTCAAAAACTTGGACTTTTAAAGTACATTGTGCCGGAGCTTGAGGAAGGCTTGGCTTGTGAGCAAGGCAAAAAGGCACATAAATATGATGTTTTTGAGCACCTGCTTCATTCGCTTGAGCATGCGGCAAATAGAAATTTCAATACCGAGATACGTCTTGCTGCTTTGTTTCATGACATAGGCAAGCCTCGCTCCAGGCGTAAGAAAGGAGCTGGATATACATTTTACGGGCATGAAGTGGTCGGTGCGCGCATGGTCGCAAAAATAATGAAAAATCTCAATATGCCAAAGGATTTAACAGAGACGGTCGTTAAGCTTGTAAGGTGGCATATGTTTTTTGCCGATCCGGATGAGGTGACACTACATGCGGTGCGTCGAATGATACGCAATGTCGGTAAGGAGCATATACAAGAGCTTCTTTGTGTGCGTATGTGTGACCGCATAGGTTCGGGGCGCCCCAAAGAACAACCTTTTCGTTTTCGTAAATATAAAGCCATGGTGGACGAGGCACTCAAAGACCCGGTCTCTGTCTCAATGCTCAGGATAGACGGCGCAAAGATTATGGAACTGGGTGAAAAACCGGGACCTCGTATGGGCTGGATTTTACATGCATTGCTGGAAGAAGTTCTGGAAGACCCGACTAAAAATACAGAAGAGTATATGCAAAATCGTGCCAAGGAGCTAATGAAACTTCAAGACGCTGAGCTTAAAGAGCTTGGCGAGAAAGGTAAGCAAAGCAAAGAGGAAAAAGAGCAAGAAGAAATAATGAAGATATATAAGAAGCATAAAGTAAAATAGATAATATATAAT
>WFZM01000011.1 GCA_015489565.1 Patescibacteria group bacterium
CACTTGTTAATGACTCAAGTGATGAAGTAAAAGCTGTATTTGATGACTTTGTAGAAAAAGTAAAGTCAGCAGGACATGAAGTAGAAGATGTTGATATTCCAATACTAAAAGAAGTCTTGGCGATTTATTATGTGCTTATTCCTGCGGAGGTGTCTTCAAATATGGCGCGCTATGACGGCTTGCGCTATGGTACAAAGGTGGAGGGCAAAGATTTATGGGAAACATATCGCAAAAGTCGCGGAGAAGGCTTGGGGGACGAGGTAAAGCGCCGCATAATGCTCGGAACATATGTACTCTCTGCAGGCTATGCAGACAAGTATTATGAAAAAGCACTGGCTTTGCGTGAAGAATTAAAGAGCGAGCTTGCAAAGCTTTATGAAGAATATGACTTTATCCTTACACCAACCGCGCCTGTGGTTGCACCAAAGATAGGCTCATTAGGTGAAGATCCGCTTACAGAATACTTGATGGATATCTTTACGGTGACCGCAAACACGGCACAGGCCTGCGCTATATCAATCCCGGCGGGCAGTACACAAGAAGGGCTCCCAGTCGGCGCGCAATTTATGGCAGCGCCGGAGAAAGACGATATGCTTTTTGATGTGGCGAAGAAAGTATTAAATGAGAAATTATAAGTCTAAAATTAAATTGTTATGGGATTAGCATTCGGAGCACTATTTGGATTAATTGGGCCAATAATAGTTCTACTCTTGTTTATTTACATAATGATTTGGGACCATAATAGTTCAAGACTTGAATATAACACAAAGAAAACGCATAAAACACCGCAATGGTTGATGCTACTTTTGTTTATACATCATTGTGATGGAGATTTATCACTTAAATGCAAATTTGCCGGGTGAATATTCCTGGTTTCAAATATCTCTACTGAGTGCATTAATGAGTTTAATTATAATCCCAGTCCTCATTTTTGTTATAATATATAAGTTCTTTAAGCGTTTTTTGATAAGAAGACAGACTTTGCATCATGCTAAGATAAATGACACAAAAACTTTTATTGCGCGTGAAAGCCAGGAGTTTGAATACAAGCAAGTTGCTACTATACATCGCGTGGAGCGTTTACTATTCCAAAGTGTTCCTTTATCGCTGGTTGCAGGAATTATAATACCGATTTTGACAATAATGTTGCCTTTTATGGAGCTAAGTTTATTTTTGTCAATCATGCTATTTACATATGCTGCGGGAGCACTTATAGGAGCTACAGTTATACATTTTATCTACCGAAAAAAATGATTCGCAATATTATTTTATATTTGAATCAGGAACTTTATATAAATAAGCAGGGAGCATTAACAAGAGTGATGAATATCGATACGAGCAACGGGTACAACGAATACACTGCTTAAATATCATCTGGATATTTCTGTTGACTTTACTGAGCACTTATTTAAGATTGATTTTAGTGAATTTACAGCTCAGATTAAAAAATAATTTTGAAAAGAAACCGAAAAGTTTAAATTACCAGATACAAAGAAAGAGAAACCATTGAATGCTTTAACCTGTTTGCTTATTTTAAAAAACCAAGAAATTAAGTAGCGCAATAGAAAAATTGAATAAATACAAAATTAAGTATATACTATTGAGTTATGGAAATAAAAGGAAGAAAGACAGGCAAAACTTACTATCCGACAATCGGTCTTGAGATTCATGCCGAGATGAAAACAAAAACAAAGATGTTTTGCCGTTGCAAAAATGACCCATTTAATAGTGAGCCAAACACCAACATTTGCCCGGTCTGCACCGGCCAGCCCGGAGCACTTCCATTTGTAAACAAACAAGCGGTGAAAAATGTAATGATGGTTGGAGTAGCGCTGGGTAGCGATTTGGCAGACTTTTCTGAATTTGACCGCAAGAATTACTTTTACCCGGACATTCCCAAGGCGTATCAGATTTCGCAGTATCAATATCCACTTGTCTCAGGAGGCTCACTTGTGGGTGTGGAGCTTGAGCGTATCCACATGGAGGAGGACACGGCAACAAGCATTCACAAAGCCGACCGTTCACTTGTAGATTTTAATCGCTCAAGCGTGCCGCTTATGGAGCTTGTAACTCGTCCTGTGATACATGATGCAGAGACTGCGGTAAAATTTGCAAGAGAGCTTCAGCTTCTACTTCGCACACTTGGAGTATCCGGTGCTTCGCTTGAGAAGGGTGAAATGCGTATTGAAGCAAACGTTTCCGTATCTGAGCACGGCTATTTTGATGGCGATTTTTCAAAACTTGGCACAAAAACAGAAGTAAAAAACATGAGCTCCTTTAAAATGGTGGCTAAAGCCATTGAATATGAACTAAAGCGCCAAGTTGCCATTTTAGAGGGCGAGAGTGATGAAAAACTCATTCAAGAGACTCGTGGCTGGGACGACAACAAAGGCGTGACTTTCAGTCAAAGGAGTAAAGAGACGGCAGATGATTATCGCTATTTCCCGGACCCGGATATACCAAAGTATAAGTTTTCGGATTTACCGGAGTTTTCTCGTGAGGAGCTTGAAAAAGAGTTGCCGGAGCTTCCATGGCAGACAAGAGAGCGCTTTTTAAGAGATTTTAATCTTAAAGAAGAAGACATTGAGTTTTATTTGCAAAACCCAGAGTTTAAAGAACTTTTTGAGGAGGGCGTGGTCGCACTTGAAAGTGTGGATGATTACAAAAAACTATCAAACTATCTTACAAGTGATCTGGCAGGTTTTCAGAAGAATCCACCGCGTGAGCTTCGTGAAAGTGCAGATGCTGAAAAAGCGAGCTTAGAAAATGTATCCGGCAAGGAATTGGCAGAGATTATAAAAATGCTTTCCGAAGGCTTGTTATCAAGCCGTGGTGCCAAAGATATTTTGCTTGGGCTTTACAAAGCGGGGGGTCAGGCACGCAAGATAGCAGATGAGAAAAATTTGCTTCAGAAGTCAGACGAAGGCGAGCTTAAAAATATAGCGGAGCAGATTATAAAAGATAACCCTAAGCAGGTGGAGCAATACAAAGCAGGCGAGGAGAAACTTCTGCAATACTTTATAGGCCAGGGAATGAAAGCGACACAAGGAAGTGCAAATCCGGGGGTCTTGGCTAAAATTTTCAAGGAGCTACTTACTTAGCTCTACAAATACAATTCTTCAAATTGTCAACTTGGCAAGCGGTGTAGCTTTGGTATATAATCCAAATATATAGTTATGCCAAGTGATAATTTAAATATGGCAAATGAAATATTTGCTGACTTGCCGAGCGATAATGCGGCCTTAGTCGCCAGTTTTAATTTGAGCAATATTTTTGACTTCATCCAGAATATTTATTTTTTATTTTTAATAATTTTTATTGTTACCTCGCTTCTTTTGTATGCCGCTTTACAGTATTTGAAAATTCTACTTAAAAAACATCTGAAAATAGAAGAAAAATTTTACAAGTCCCAAAAAAGATCAGAGCTGGCAGAAATTTTGCTGGCCGAGGACTCAAGAGAGTCGACGAACGAAGCAAAAGATAGCGAGCCGGGACTGCTCTCTCACCTGAAAACTCTGGAGAAATATTTAGACTCAGACAGATATGAGGATTGGCGTACCGCTATTTTTGAGGCAGATCTTTTACTCAAGAAGCTTTTGCTAAAGCATGGAGTGCCCAATGGCACTTTAGGTCAAATGCTCAAGAGTCTTCAAGATAAAGATTTTAAATACTTGGAAGAAGCCTGGGAGGCGCATAAGTTCAGAAATCTTTTGGCGCACAGCTTTATGGAAGACAAAAGGCCAAGAGAGGAGTTTCTAAAGGCATTTAAACTCTACGAGCTAATTTTTAAAAATTTGGACATTGATAAATAATATGTTATAATACACTCGTGCCGCAAAGGTGCGTAAAAACGAAAATCGCAAAAAACACCTCCTTCGGAGGGGTTTTTTGTTTTTAAGGTGTGGCAAAGCGAAGCTTTGCCACACCTTTGTAATAACAAGAAGAACACATTTTTCATAAAATTTAAAGTGGCTATAAGTTCCTCTTTGTGTTATACTAAACTTGCATTGCACCTAATACAGAGGGCGGCGGCACTCATATAGATTTTCGTTTGGAGCTCGCACCCGTCCTCTGTATTGGGTGCAAATTAAGCTTATGTTAAATATTTTAAAACCTATACAAAATTTAGTAGACCCTAACCGAAAAGCTTTTAGACAAGCTCAGGCTGTGGTCCCCAAGGTGAATGCTTTTGAAGAAAAAATATCTTCTTTGAGTGATGAAGAATTAAAAGAGAAAACAAATGAGTTTAAAACTCGCTTAAGCGACGGGGAGTCACTAGATGACCTGCTTCCAGAGGCTTTCGCGGTGGTAAGAGAAGCGGCAAAACGCACTCTAAATATGCGTCATTTTGATGTTCAGCTCATAGGAGGGGCTGTACTGCATTATGGAAATATAGCGGAAATGAAAACAGGAGAGGGTAAGACCTTGGTAGCAACTTTACCGGCTTATCTAAACGCTCTTGAAGGTAAAGGTGTGCATGTGGTGACTGTTAACGATTATTTGTCTAGGCGTGATGCAGTATGGATGGGGCAAATATATGATTTTTTGGGGCTAAGTGTTGGAATTATAAATCACGAAAGCTCTTTTTTATATGACCCTGAGCACCAAGAAAAAGACGAAGAACGAGATAAAGAAGGTTACCACAAGGTTGTCTACGACTTTTTAAAACCTGTAACTCGTAGGCAAGCTTACGAGGCAGACATAACCTACGGAACCAATCAAGAATTCGGCTTTGATTATTTAAGAGATAACCTCGCTTACTCTAAGTATGAGCTAAGGCAAAGAGAGCACAATTTTGCTATTGTTGATGAGATAGATTCTATTTTGATAGATGAGGCAAGAACCCCACTTATAATTTCCGCGCCGGCTCAGGAAGCCGAGAAGCTCTATACTCAATTTGCCGCCATAGCCAGAACTTTACAAAAAGGCGTGGATTATGAGGTGGATGAGAAAATGCGCGCGGTCCAAATAACAGACGAAGGTATATCCAAAGTGGAAAGAAGTCTCGGTATCTCTAACCTTTACACTGAAGCCGGACTAAAAATGGTTCACCACTTGGAAAATGCCATTAAAGCAAAGGCTTTATATGAAAAAGATCGCGACTATGTAATCCGAGATGGCGAGGTGGTGATAGTTGATGAGTTTACCGGACGCATGCAGCCCGGCAGACGCTGGAGCGAAGGCCTGCATCAGGCTATAGAGGCCAAAGAGGGCGTTGAAATCAAGCAAGAATCGCGCACTTACGCCTCAGTTACTTATCAAAATTATTTCCGTCTTTACAAAAAACTATCCGGTATGACCGGTACAGCCGAGACCTCGTCGGAAGAATTCTTTAAAGTTTATGGTCTAAATACGGTAATAATACCTACTAATGTTCCAAGCAAGAGAATAGATCATAACGATCTTATTTTTCAGACAGAAAGGGGTAAATTTAAAGCCCTGGCTCGTAAAGTAAAAGAATTGCAAGAAAAAGGACAGCCGGTACTGATAGGTACTGTATCTGTAGAGAAGAATGAGCTTTTGAGCAGTTACCTTAAGCAAGCCGGTATAAAGCATGAAATTTTAAATGCCAAGAATCACGAGCGCGAAGGAGAGATTATAGCCGAGGCTGGACGAAAAGGGGCGGTAACGGTAGCCACTAACATGGCCGGGCGTGGAGTAGATATTAAACTGGGAGGCTCGGACGCCGGTAAAGAAGAGCAAGAAGAAATAAGATCTCTCGGCGGTCTTTTTGTGATAGGTACCGAGCGGCATGAGGCGCGTCGTATAGATAACCAGCTTCGGGGACGTGCGGGAAGGCAGGGTGATCCCGGGGAGACGCAGTTTTATGTTTCATTGGAAGATACCCTAATGAGAGTATTTGCGGGTGATGTTGTAAAAAATATGATGGGTAAGTTTGGTATTCCCGAGGACGAGCCTATTAATCACAAAATGATAACTCGCACTTTAGAGTCTGCCCAAAAGAAGATAGAAGGAATGCATTTTGATGCTCGCAAACAGACCCTTGCCTTTGACGATGTTTTAAATAAGCAACGAAAAGCTATTTACCGTAAACGTCAAGAAATGCTAAACGCCGAGGATAAAGATGTGATGGATATAGTACTAAAAGAGGTCTCCTCAAATGAATCAGTAAACCGAGATGAGCTTAAAAAACTACAGGATTTGAATGAAAAATTGGAAAAAGAAGAAGATACCAGAATTATAAACGCGCTAAGACGAGCATATTTGCAATTAATTGATCTTGCATGGGTGGACCACCTAGAGACTATGGACCATCTGCGGAACTCGGTAAATCTACGCGCCTTTGGACAACGAGATCCACTGGTGGAGTACAAAAAAGAGGCCCTTCGTTTATTTAGAGATTTGCAAGATAATTTTGCTTATAGGCTAAGCCAAGTTATACCTCAGATAATAGAAGAAAACATGAAGGCCAAAGAGCAAGCCGCCTTAAATAAAGCACAAGAAAATTCCGAGAGGATCTCTAAAGTGGCCCTGGGCGTCAATCAACAAGATGCTCAAAATGCTAAAAAGCCGGGCAGGAATGACCCTTGTCCTTGCGGTAGTGGCAAAAAATTCAAAAAGTGCTGTGGGGCAAATATTTAAAGTGCTAAAAACTTCAAAGCTTCAAAACGCAGCCGTCAGCTGCGTTTTTTGCTTGTGGGCCGTAGCAGAGACGTATGAAATAAAACATGGCCTCACTCCCTCTAGTCTGAGAAGTTAAGTCATGATATAAAACAGCTTTCAGCTCACAGCTTAATACATAGTAAAGTGGTTTATGGATGCAGCCCTCAACCCAACGGCCTAGAGCCTTTCATGGTTTATTATAAACTTTAAAGCTAAGCCTTGCCTAAGTATAAAATTTATCCCGTACAAAAATAAGTATAATTTTATTTTGCCCTTGCTAAAACTTGTGTTAATATAAACACTGTATGTTAATTAAATTTTTACTAAATGTGCTGCTAATATTTACGGCGCCATATTTTATCTCCGGGGTTACTGTTGAGAATCTATATATTGCCAGCATAGTGGCAATTCTTTGGGCATTACTCAATCTAACTTTAAAGCCTATTTTGAGCATTTTAACACTCCCCATACAGATTATCACTCTTGGGCTCTTTAGTCTCTTGATAAATGCCTTAATAGTTCTTTTCATATCCAGCTTTGTCCAGGGCTTTAATGTAGACGGCTTTCTCGCTGCGTTTACTTTGTCCCTTTTGTTATCTTTGGTAAACACAGTAGTTAACATGATTGACTAAATATGAAACTGGTAGATGAGTTAAAACTAAAAGTTTGTTCAGGCAAAGGTGGTGACGGCATAGTTTCATGGTTACACCTAAAATACATGCCCAAAGGGGGTCCGGCCGGAGGTGACGGTGGAAAAGGTGGCAATGTATATCTTGAGGCGGTAAAAGATATAGAGGCATTAAGAAGATACGCTGGCATCAGGGAGCTTAAGGCGCAAGACGGCAAGCCTGGGCAAAGTAAGAACAAAAAAGGTCTAAATGGTGAGGACCTGACCATTTATCTTCCTGCAGGTTCCGTCATAAAATATGACGGAAAAACCATTGACCTTAAAGAGGTTGGGGAAAGAGTCAAAATTCTTGACGGTGGAAGAGGGGGGTACGGTAATACCCATTTTAAAAGCTCAAGAAATGTAAGACCTAAAGAGAGCACTCCCGGACAAGCCGCTCGCTGCGTAGAGCTTCACATTGACTTGCAAGTTATAGCGGACATAGGTCTTTTAGGTATGCCTAACGCGGGAAAATCCAGCTTGCTAAATACCTTGAGCAATTCACGTTCTAAAGTGGGCGATTACCCTTTCACAACAGTAGAGCCCAAGCTGGGAGTTTTTGACAGCATTGTCTTGGCCGACATACCGGGTTTGATAAAAGGTGCGGCCGAGGGAAAGGGTCTAGGGATAAAGTTTCTAAAACACCTCCGCAGAACAGGTGCTCTTCTGCATCTTATCTCAGTAGAAAATGAAGACCCGTGCAGAGCGTACTCTGTAATCCGAGATGAATTAGCTAATTTTGATAAAGAATTACTTAAAAAAACTGAAATCATAGTACTAACTAAGACGGATTTAGCTCAGCAATCCGATATTGATAAAAAAGTGCGGGATTTGAAAGATTGTACAGGTAAAGAGGTATTAGAACTATCTTTAAATAAGCCAAAAAGCCTTGAGAATTTGAAAAGGTATTTGAGGTCTCTAAAACTAAGTTAGGATCTTATTATTGTAGTGTCTGCCAAAAGCTAAAAACTTGTACATAGCTGATGCGCGTATGACCACAACATCTATTTAGGATTCGTACAAGCTTGAGCGATTTGTCTGTGCTCTTTGCTAGTTAATATTTTCAGTAGCTGGGGAGAAGCCGGGAAATAGCTTATTGTGTATAATTCCATAGCTGCCGCTAACTCGTGTTGACGTGATTTTTATATTTAATCAAGTTAAAGTAGCTGTATTGAGCTGTCAGCTACTTTTTAAGACTAATTGTCTCAAATTTTTCCATCGCTAGTGTGACGCAGTAATTAAGATTTGAAATAAAATCTTTCTCTTCAGTATTTTCAAAGCCGGCTTTTACGAATACACTACAGAAGCTTAGAGATATGGAAATGAAGATTTGGGAAATTATTTTAAAATGTCCATTGCGTACTCTAATTCTTTGCTCTGTATGCTTAACGCTTGAGATATTAAAATCAATATATTCTATATTTTGCGTGCTTTTGCAACTAATTTTTAAAGCTTATCTCGCCTGACAGTGATTTATCCACATTACTCGTATTGCAGAGTTATGCTAATAATGCTAGAATTATCGAGACATAAATTGCATTACTTTATGAACAATAATTTTTTAGCAGTATCTACAGCTTCTCGCTATAGCAACTACCACTCTGACTATTTGACGCAGATGTGCCGAAAAGGCTTGCTGACTTGCAGGCAAATTTCCAAGGTTTGGTTTATATCTTTAGGGTCTCTGGAAAACTATCTGAAGCGGCAGAAGAAGCAAGCCAAATTAAGTAAATACGAGATTGAAAGGGAGCTTGTGCAGCTAAACGAAAACTTATCCGGTGAGAGCTCTTTCTTTATAGCAGATAAAAACTATGTAGACAGTGATACTGCCTCTAAAATAAGCTCGTATAATCGAGATTATCTTACACAACTTGCTCGTTCTGGCGATATTAAAGCTAAAAAGATTGGCAAAGTCTGGTTTTTTGAAGAAGAATCACTCAGAAAGCATATGCAGCGTCAAAAAAGATCTGATCTAATAGCAGAGCAAGCAGTTAGTGTTGCAATAAGATCAACAGAGACTTTAGCTGAGAAAAAGAAAGCTCTTTTTTCTTATGAAGCGGAGAAGCAAGAAGAATTACTACCTAATTTGACAGAGCGCGAGCAAAAAGTGCCTATAAGGGTGGCAAGGTCCGACAGTGAGCTACAGATACACAATGATTCGATAAACGAACGCGTAAGGGAGGAAATGCAGCGGTCCATTGCGTTAAAATCGGATGCTTTTGGGGCAGATGCGAAAGAGCGTCCTGATAAAAACAGTATACTCTCAAGCCTTGGTGGGGAAACTGGAAGAGCGTCATCTAAATCACCCACTTCAGTCTCCTCCAAAAAAGGGCTGCTTACAGAGCAAAGTTCTATAAATACTAGCCTAGATAACTCATCAAGTCGAGATAATCTCATAAACAGGAAAAAAGTCAATATAAAACAGGCTAAAAGACAACAATATGGCCACAAAATAAAAAAACACGTAGTATACAGGCAGTTAGAGATAGATTTGACTGAGGAAAAGGTCCACAAAAATAGTGCATCTGTTATCGTGGTCAAAAAAACACAAGAAAGGGAATCGTTTCTAGATACGGCGGATTCTAAGTTTCCTGCCAGGAGAAAGCATAGTATAGACGCATTGTTTGTTGCTGATTTATTTTTAAGTAACCTAACTTTAATTTTTATATTTTTATCGTTATTGATACTTTTATACATAAATCTTTTGTCCTTTGGAATATTTGATCTCCCTTATAGAAGCTACAGTGCTTTCTAGGGAGTATCATCTAGTTCTTAGGCTGGGTAGAGAGCTGTTTTTTACTTATCCACAGGCAGGTGGGCTCTTCTGAGTCTTAATGTTATAATTTACTTATCTAATATTATAAGGATAAGTATTTTTCATTTTTATGAGCAAAAAGATTAGGGTGGCAATAAATGGCTTTGGTCGAATCGGCCGGGCTTTTTATCGTTTGGCTTATCACAACAAGGAGCTTGATGTAGTAGCCATAAATGATTTGGGTGAGAAAGAAAACCTGAAATACCTTCTTAAGTACGATTCAGCACAAGGTATTTTCAAAGATGCAGACAGTATAGAAGAAATTAAAATTTTACACGAAAAAGATCCAACTGTTCTGCCATGGAAAGAAATGGACATTGATGTAGTTGTAGAAAGCACCGGGGTCTTTAGAAAAAAAGAACAGGCGCGTGCTCATATATACGCAGGAGCTAAAAGAGTAGTCATCTCAGCGCCATCTGAGGATGCTCAAACTATTCTCATGGGGGTAAATACAGAGGATTTTATGAGCAGTGACATAAGCTCTAACGCTTCATGTACTACAAATGCGCTCAATCCAGTGGTGGCGGTATTAAACGAGACGCTGGGTATAGAAAAAGCTATTTTAAATACTGTGCATAGCTATACCTCAACTCAAAGAACCGTTGATCTTGTAAACAGCAAAGACCCACGAAGAGGTCGTGCGGCAGCCGTTAACATAATACCTACCAGCACAGGCGCTGCTAAAGCCACTGCGAAAGTGCATAGTTACTTAGAAGATAAATTTGACGGCATATCTTTGCGGGTTCCTACTATCGCCGGGTCCATAATAGATTTAACCTTCGTGTCTAAAAAAGATACATCTGTCAAAGAGGTTAATGATACACTAAAGCAAGCTTCTGAGACTGAGCGCTGGCAAGGGATATTGGCGGTTAGCGCTGAAGCTTTGGTTTCAAGTGATATAGTCGGCAGAACGGAGGCATCCATAGTAGATTTAGCCATGACCCGGGTTATAGACGGTAATTTGGTAAAAGTTCTCTCTTGGTATGACAATGAGATGGGTTATGCCAATACCTTGCTGAGGCATGTTTTAGAAGCTGCTAAGTTTAAAAAGCAATGATGAAAATTTTCCTGGCCACAGATCATGCAGGTTTTGAGTATAAGGAGTATCTAAAAGCCTTCTTGCGTGAAAGGTACCCTGATTTTGAGTTGCAAGATTTTGGTGCTTACGAGTACAATAGCGAGGATGATTATCCGGACTTTATATCTCGGCTATCCCAGGAGCTCAGCTCCCTGAAAGACTCTGACACAAGAGCATTTATATTTGGCGGCTCTGGTCAGGGAGAGGCAATTGTGGCTAACAGATACAAGGGAGTGCGTGCCGCGGTTATAGCCTGTGATAACATCGACTTAGTGAGATTGGCCAGAGAGCATAATAATGCCAATGTTTTAAGCTTCGGGGCTCGTTTTATCTCTAAAGAATTCGTAAAAAAGGCAGCGTTGGTATTTCTTGGTACAGACTTTAGTTATGAGTCTCGCCATGCAAGACGTATATCTAAAATTGATAATGTATGAATAATTGTAAAGAGAGAGAAATCAGAATCCTACCTGCAGTACTGGAGAAAAATAGTGCTGAAGCTTGGAAGAAGATGGAAATGTTCGATTCTATAGCGCCGGAAATACAATTGGATGTTTTGGATGGGAAATTGGTAGACAAGATATCTTATCCGTACTGCGGGCTCAGTTTAAAGGAGCGATTTGGTTTTTTTCGCTCTCTTAAATCTTCGGAGCTGGAAATTCATTTGATGCTGGAAGAAAATATGGATTTTATTGATAGATTCCCAGCGCTACTGAATTTGGCAAAAAGAGTGGTTGTACAAATTGAATCTCGAGATGCAGAGACAGCTCTTAAAACCCTTAAAAATAGGGGTTTGCTAGTAGGCGCATCAATAATGATGGAGACCAATCTGGAGCTTTTATCAAACTATATAGAGTTGCTGGATTATGTGCAATTTATGAGTATATCGAAAATAGGGGTACAAGGCTCTTCTTTTGACCCAAGAGTTTTGGATAGGATTAGAGAATTTAAACAGAAATACCCGAAAATAGAGCTGGCGGCAGACGGTGGCGTGTCATCAGATAATATGCAATTTCTGCTAGAAGCTGGGGTGAGGCGACTAGCAGTGGGATCTGCAATATTTAAGACTGAAGATCCTGTAGCTACATGGAAAGATATGTCAAAAATTTTGACGGGAGATAAATAAATTATCCACAATTCCTGTTCTTTCTGCTTTAATTTTTAAAGAAATTTTAAAGTGAATAAGGTAAAATATCTTGGAACAATTATGAATTTATATAGTATGATAGTTTCAATCAAAGGACTAAAAAGCAAGTTTACAAGTACTTTGCTGGGGCTGGCCTTATTAAGTGTTTCTGCGCTAACACCGGTTTTAGCATTTGCAAAAAATAATTTGAATTATAACTCAGATGAAATAGTTAGGGAATTTGTACTGGCTAGCGCAGAGAAAACCGGGGATGCTCTAGATTCTTTAATTGGGTATCTATGGTCATTCTTTAGTGCAAATGATTCTCAATTCAACGATAAATACAAAACCGCTTATGTTGCGCTCAATATAAAGGAATTAGCTATAAACCAAGGTAAAGAAGAAGCAGAAACTAAAGTTACCAAAGATAATTTTAACCATCAAGCTATTTTTCCCAGGGTGGTGTATATAAACAGATATATTTCTCAAAGAGATAATAATGAAACAACATACAAAGATAACATCTCCTGGGCCGCTATTGCAATAAGAGAACTTAGGAAAGAGTTCGATAAAAAAATATCAGAACTGAGTCGCAAAGAGCATACGACTATAATTAAAAATTACATAGAAAACGATAACACCTCTTTATCTCAAAGAATAGATCAGCTACACAATGTAGATCTATACAGCCCAATTGTTCACGACGGACGCGGAACCTTTATCACTCTTAACATAGAGGATTTAAACGTTTCAAAACTAAGTCTGTCTGGCCCGCTTTACGACTCAACGGGCACTCTTGGCTCTCCGGGTCAGATACTAAGCTCCACTGGCACTTCAACTTTATGGATAAACAGCTCCAGTGTCACCTTGGGTTCTATCGATCAACACTCAGATGTAGATACCAGCACAAACGCTCCAACAAACAACCAGGTTCTCACCTGGGATGGAAATAATTGGGTTCCCAACTCTATACCCAACTTGGAAACTACAACAAATATAACCAATACAGTGACGGGTCATAAGATTGCCGATTATACGAATGAGGACAATACAACAACAGGTATAAACGAAACGATTACAGATCTTGCCTTAAACGGCAACTCTCTAGATTACGTGGCAGAAGATGGAGTAACAACAAATATCGACTTGTCACTGTATTTGGATAATACTGATGACCAGAATATCCAAAACCTCTCACTCTTAGGAGATATTCTAACAGTAGGGATAGAAAATGGTTCTTCACAATCAGTCTCTCTTTCACAATACGCACTGGATACTGACTTACATAACCCGGTCAGCCTAACAGGGCCTCACAGCTATCTTAGTCTTAATAATCAAGAAATCACTCTTAACGGCATCGATATTTCAGATGACACTAATCTAACTGCTGGAACGGGTATAGTCCTATCTGGCGATACCATAAGTCTAAATGACACCCCGGTAACACCGGGTACTTACGGATCGGCCACCCAAAGTGCAAGCTTCACCGTGGATTCCCAAGGAAGATTAACATCAGCATCCAACGTTATCATTACCCCTGATTGGTCCAATATACAAAATATTCCTTCGGACATAGCAGATGGTGACAATCAAAACCTATCACTATCCGGAAATTCCCTTTCCATTTCTGGAGGAAACTCTCAAGATCTTTCAAGTCTACAACTTGACTGGAATAATATACTAAACAGGCCATCCGGTTTAGATGATGGAGATGATGATACTACATATTCAAGTGGTAACGGTCTTTCTCTCTCAGGAACTACTTTTTCTGTGAACTCCCCCACATGTAACGGAAGTGACAAGCTTCAATGGAATGGCTCAGCCTTTATTTGCTCCACAGATGTTGATACAACATACTTAGCTGGTACAGGATTATCTCTTAGTACAAATACCTTCTATTTAAACGCCAACATAGACTTGTTAACTGATGTTGACACTAGCACAACGGCACCTGCCAATGGGCAAGCTCTAAAGTGGGATGGTAGCAATTGGGTGCCAAGTAATGATAACGATACTGTGTATACAGCAGGGGTCGGCCTAGCTCTTAACGGGACAGAATTCTCACTAAATGCTGAGTTAAATAATCTAAATGATGTTTGGGTTAGTGGAGATTCTATCTTAGCTGGTTACAGGAGTGTTACTTCTGGTAGTCAAGGCTCTACGGCATTTGGTTACTCCGCATTATCTAATTTGGATAGCAACGGAATACACAATACCGCTTTTGGTATGAGTTCCTTGCCGCGTGTTACCACAGGTGCTTATAATACGGCCATAGGTACTAATGCTGGCTTCTCCTTGAAATATGGTTCATCCAATACTATTTTAGGCGAAAGTGCGATGTACAATTTATATAATGGAGATAATAATACAGCCATAGGTAGAGAGGCCGGTAGAAATGCAGGTGGATCCAACAACATTTTCATAGGATATAGGGCTGGAGATAATGGATCTTCTAATTCAGATAGAAACATAGTCATAGGTACTGATATAGATTTAGTAGATGACCAAGCTGATAATCAATTAAATATAGGAAACATTATATTTGGCACAGGCATAGATGGTATCGGTACCACTTTATCTAGTGGCAATATTGGTATAGGGGTAAACACGCCAACAGACAAACTCCACGTTGCCGGCTCACTCCGCGTAGAAGGTGCTCTGAAAGACTCCGGCAATTCAGCCGGAAGCTCCGGCCAAATCTTAAGCTCCACCGGCACAGGCACGGCTTGGACAAGCTTGAGCTCTGTAAGCTTAGGCTCTATAGACCAACACTCAGATGTAGATACCA
>WFZM01000012.1 GCA_015489565.1 Patescibacteria group bacterium
CTATAGATGTGTTAAAAATCTTGAAGAGAGAGGAAGATAGACCAAAGGACTTAGAAGAAAAAGGAAAGAAATAAAAGTCAAACGAAAGTAAATAATGTATGAGAAATAATAGGTAATAAACGAAATAAAAATAACAGATGACACAGGACTCGCGCGCTTTTGCTTAGCAAAAGCGCGCGAGTCCTGTGCGGAGTTTTCAATTCCACAACAAAATATAAGCTTATGCAAGATTGATTTTGTAGCACAAAGTTATACAATGTAGCCACAAGAAGAATTAGTGATTAATTAATAAAAAATAAAGCATATGAGTAAAGTAAAAATACAACCGGTAGGTGCAAAAATAGTAGTCAAGCCGGTAAAAGAAGAAGAAAAAACCGCTTCAGGCATAATCTTGCCTGAGTCGGCAAGTAAGGACACGCCCAACATGGGCGAGGTGGTAGCCGTAGGCTCACTTACAGATGCTTACAAGGATATTGAAGTGGGCTCTAAGGTGCTCTTTTCCGAGTATGGCTATGACAAGATAGAGTTGGATGGAGAGGAGTACTTTGTTATGCCGGACAATAAAGTTCTGGCCATAATAAATTCCTAGTTTTAAAAAATTAATAAGTAATAATATAATTAATTAAAGCATATGACTGCAAAAAAAGTAATATTTGACAACGAGGTAAGAAAAGAACTTGGAGCGGGAGTGGCAACGGTTGCAAATGCCGTGCGCGTTACTATAGGTCCTCGCGGACGCAACGTTGCGCTTGACAAATCTTTTGGTGGGCCTCGCATAACAAATGACGGAGTGTCCATAGCAAAAGAAATAGAGCTCCAAGACAAATTCCAAAACATGGGTGCTCAGGTTATCAAAGAGGTGGCAAGCAAGACAAATGAAATAGCAGGTGATGGTACAACGACCGCTATGGTATTGACTCACGCTATTGTGGAGGAAGGGTTTAAAAGGACCGCTATGGGCGCAAACGCCACTGTCGTGAGGCGCGGAATCGAAAAAGCCGCTCAAGATGCGGTGGACGAGCTAAAGAAAATGGCCAAGTCTGTTAAAAATACAGAAGATATTGTGGCGGTCGCAAGCATTTCCGCCGAGTCTGAAGAATTGGGCAAGACTATCGCGGAGACTATTGACAAGGTGGGCAAGGACGGAGTGGTAACCGTGGAGGAATCTCAAACAATGGGAATATCTTCAGAAATAGTTGAAGGTCTTGAATTTGACAAGGGATACGTTTCGCCTTATATGGTTACAAATACAGAAAAGATGGAGGCGGTTATGAAAGATGCCCCTGTGCTTGTAACCGATAAAAAAATAAGTTCTGTACAAGAAGTCTTGCCTTTGCTTGAAAAGCTTGCACAGACCGGCAAGAAAGAGCTTGTGATTATTGCAGATGATGTAGAAGGTGAGGCACTGGCGACTTTCGTGGTAAACAAGTTGCGTGGCACATTGTCAGTGCTGGCTATAAAAGCTCCGGGCTTTGGCGACAGAAAGAAAGACTTGCTTGGAGATATAGCAACAGTTCTTGGTGCTACCGTAGTGACTGAGGATTTGGGAATGAAGCTGGAAGACGTAGGTCTTGAGGTCTTGGGTTCTGCAGGACGCATTGTAGCAACAAAGGACAAGACAACCATAGTAGACGGTAAGGGTAAGAAATCCGCAATTCAAGAGCGCATAGCGCAACTTAAGGCTCAAGCTGAGAACACAGACTCCAAATTTGACAGAGAGAAACTTGAAGAGCGCATAGCCAAACTCTCCGGAGGTGTGGCGGTAATAAGAGTTGGAGCCGCTACCGAGACAGAGATGAAATACTTGAAAGATAAAATTGAAGACGCGGTAAATGCTACAAAGGCGGCTATAGAGGAGGGTATAGTTCCGGGAGGAGGAACCGCACTGGTGAAAGTTGCCGAGAAATTGTCTGCTAAAAAAGAAGCCACCGAGAAAGATGAGTTCGGAGTAGGATACCGCATATTGGTAAACGCTCTAAGGGCTCCGTTTAAGCAAATAGTAATAAATGCCGGAAGAGATGATGCTGAAGTTATCATGCGTGAAATGATAAAAGCCGGAGCGCAACATGGATTTGATGCCAGCTCGGATGAACAGGAGCCAAGGATAGTTGATATGTTCAAGGAAGGAATCATTGACCCGGTAAAAGTGGAAAGAGCCGGTATACAAAATGCCGCTTCAGCTGCCGCTACTCTTCTTACAACAGAGGCGGCCATAGCCGAAGATGCAGAAGCTGAGAAAGAGACCCCATCCATGCCAGCCGGTGGAATGCCGGGAATGATGTAGTGTTATAGCAAAGTCAAACTAAAGCGCTCGGCTTTAGCCCGGGCGCTTTTAGCTTTGTTTTGACCAAGTACCCGGTGAGTTTTTTTGTTTGACTTTTTAATATAATTTCTGTATGATGTGTGCCATTATGACAAAGGTAATAGAGTTAAAAGTAGAGAAAAGGGACTTGTCTGAGGATTTGTCAAAGTTGCGTGCTGACGGATATGTGCCGGCGGTAGCCTACGGTCCTGCAGATGAGCCAGTTCATATAAAGTTTCCAATAAATGAATTTTTGCGTGTTTGGAAAGAGGCCGGAGAGTCTACAATAGTAGACTTGAAGGGTTTGGACGAGGACAAAGAGGTGCTTATTAAGGAGGTTCAAACACACCCTGTGAAAGAAACTCCCCTACATGTCGATTTCTACATTATAGAGCGCGGAAAGACTTTGCAACTTTCTGTTCCACTGGAGTTTACAGGTGAGGCACCTGCGGAAAAGCAGGGAGGTATTGTGGTTAGGGTTATGCACGAGATAGAAGTTGAGACTCGTCCGCGTAATATTCCGCAAAGCATAGAAGTGGACTTGTCAGGTCTTGAGAATCTGGATTCCGTTATCAAGGTATCAGACATAACGCTTCCTGAAGGAGTGGAGGCCAAAACAGATGCTGACGAGATTGTAGTATCTGTTGCTGAGCAAAAGGAGGAACCTGAAGCAGTAGTAGAAGAGAGCTCCGATGAGGCAGAGGCTGGCTCCGAAGAGGTAGAGAAAGGGGGTGCTGAAGAATAATAAGTTTGGTGCAGAAAACAAAAGCCCTGCAGCTAAGCTGCAGGGCTTTTTCTTGTTATTAAATAGTGATTTGATATAATTATGCAATGCTTAGGAATTTTATATTTGTAGCAGCTTTTGCCTTTTTATTCCTTGCTTTGACGACAGTTAACGCAGAGACTGATGCAGAGCGGCGTGCCAGACTTCAGGCAGAATTGGCCAAAATAGAAAGCCAGATAAAAGAGCAGGAGAAATTGGTAAATTCTCTATCCGGACAGCGTCGTTCACTGGAACGTGATATTAATCTTATAGATGCCAAGATTCGAAAATCTGAACTCGCGATAAAACAGAGAAACTACGCAATAGCCAAACTTCAAGAAGAAATAAAGCAATTAAATAAAAAACTCGGCAATCTGGATGAAAAACTAAGTTCCGGCAAAGAATTTTTAGCATCGCTTCTTAGAAAGACTTATGAACTGGATAATTACAATTTGGTAGAGCTAGTACTTGCCAAAAATAGAATTAACGAAGTCCTTTTGGAGTTAAACCAAATTAATGACCTGAACCGCTCCCTAAAACTGCACTTTAAAGAGATAGCCAACACGAAAGAAAACATAGAAGCCAGAAAGAAGAAATTAGAAGAGAAAAAAGCCGAAGAAAGACGGCTCAGAGAACTGCAAGCTCTGGAGAAAGAAAAAATAGTAAAAAGAAAGAAGGAAAAGGCGAACATACTTGCAATAACAAAGGGTAAAGAGTCTGAGTATAAAAAAGTTCTTGAATATCAACGAAGAACAGCAGCAGACATACGAGCGGCTTTATTTGCTTTGCGTGATACCAAAGGTATAAATTTTGGTACCGCTTATGAGTATGCAAAGGAGGCAAGTGCAAAGACAGGTGTCTCACCTGCACTTATATTAGCCATCTTAACTCAAGAAACAAATCTTGGGAAAAACGTTGGTACTGGTAACTGGAGAGTGGATATGCGTCCTAAAGACAGGCCTATATTTGAAAAGCTAATGGCTGAGCTCGGCTTTGACCCGGATAAAATGCCTGTCTCCAAAAAGCCCTGGTACGGATGGGGTGGCGCCATGGGTCCGGCTCAGTTTATTCCTTCCACATGGGTGTTATACAAAGACAGGATAGCGAAGGTGACAGGTGAGAACCCACCTAACCCGTGGAACCCTCGCACGGCGTTTTTTGCAACGGCGCTTTTGATGAAAGACAATGGCGCGGACGCCGGAACGCGTGCGGCGGAAAGATTGGCCGCTCTTCGCTACTTTGCGGGCTGGAAGAATGCTCGTAAACCAGCCTACGCTTTTTACGGAGACGGAGTGATGGAATTTAGAGACAAATACCAAAGGCAGATAGATATTTTGGAGGGTAAATAAGCATGGTAAAAATACAAGAAACGAAAAAAACACCTCTTGTAGTTATAGTGGGGCAAACCGCTAGCGGTAAGACAAGTCTTTCTATTGAGTTGGCAAAGCTTTTCGATGGCGAGATTATATCTGCAGACTCTAGGCAAGTTTACAGAGAATTTGATTTATGTAGCGGGAAAGTAACAAGGGAGGAGATGCAAGGCATTCCGCATTATATGCTGGATGTCTTGTCTGTATCCGATGGGGTCTATACTGCGCATGACTTTGCAAAAGACGCACGGCTAGCATTAAATGAGATAGTGAAGAAAGGCAAACTGCCGATAATAGTTGGTGGCACCGGATTTTATATTGATGTTATGCTCGGCAGGGTAGAGCTGGATGATGTCGCGGTAGACAAGGTATTGAGGCAAGAGCTGGAAAGCAAGACCGAGAAAGAGCTTTTTGATATTTTACAAGTCTTGGATGTTCGGCGTGCTGAGCGTGTAGATAAGCAAAACAAGATAAGATTAATAAGAGCGATAGAGATAGTCAAAGGGTCAGCCGAAGGAGAAGAAGAGGGTGGGCGGCAGTCCGGCGCGGGCTCTGCCCGCGCCGGACTGCCGCCCCTTCCAGACGGACTCAAGCCAATTTGGATAGGTATCAAGTGGGACAAAGAAACACTTCGCAGACGCATCAAGCTGCGCCTTAAAGAGCGCTTCGAGAAAGGAATGTGCCATGAAGTGCAAAAAGCGCATAACTCAGGTGTGGGCTGGGAGCGCTTTGAAGAGCTTGGGCTTGAGATGAGATACTGCAAGCGCTTGCTCTGTGGCGAACTCGACGAGCCAGAGTTCTTGTGGGTGCTTGAGAATAAAATTTGGCAATACGCCAAACGTCAAGCCACTTATTGGCGTCGCAACAAAGATATTAACTGGTTTGACGCAAAAGACAGCAAGAAAATTTTAGAGTTTTTAAAGCAGAAGCTTTATTGATTTGCAATACTGTCTGGCAAGCTGTTTTAACAAAGTCAATCAGCAATTTTATTCTTATTAAGCTTAAAAGTTCAATCGAAGTTTTAGAGTTGATTGCTTATTTAGTGTGCGTTGAGCTATGGACAAAAGAAAGTTTTTTGTTAAACTGTGTGCGGAGTCGGGTTTGAGTATAAACACATCCTTTGTTTTGTGTTGCTTTCAGTATAAACCTTGTTCTTTTAACAAATATATAATATATTTTATTTACTATATTTTATAGATTATTTATTTTGGGCCTATAGTTTAATTGGCAAAACAGCGGTCTCCAAAACCGCCGTTCTCCGTTCGAGTCGGAGTGGGCCCGCCACAATAACGATACCAATCTTAAGAGTTGTTTCAGATTTTTGACTAGTGGAATTTCAAAAGTTTTCCACATTAAAATAAGGCTTTGGAGTTTAAATTTTGATATAATGGCTTCATGGTTACAATAGATCCGATTGTGGAATCTGTAAGGCGTAATGCAAAGGTCAGCAAAGATTTGGCCTTGCTTTTTATTAGTCGCGTTTTAATGCGTGTATCTCTTGGAGCTCTCGGCGTATTTTTGCCGATATTTCTTTATCAACAGATACGTCCGGCGTTCAACAGTCAGATTGCGGTACTTTATGTAACTTTTATATTTCTAAGTATTTATACTTTACACTTGCTTTTAGCACCCCTTGCCGCTTCTTTATTCCACCGATGGGGGATGCGAAAAATGATGATGGCGGGCATTTTGATGGCGGCACTATCTATCATTACCTTATATTTCTTTGAGTCCAATCCCGAGCTGTCTCTTTTCCTATATGTTATCTCCACCGGATTTTACCGTGCTCTTTACTGGGTACCATATCACGTTGATTTAACGCATGAGCTGGATGACAGCAAGAGAGGAAGACAACTTGCAACCATGGCAAATATTTCGGATATTTTGGTAGTTTTTGTGCCTTTCTTGGGAGGTGTTGCCATAGCCAGTCTGGGAGGCTTTCAGCAAGTCTTCTTGGTCTCGGCATTTTTGATGCTACTTTCCATACTCCCGCTGGCTTTTATGAGCGATATTTACGAGTACTATTCCTGGGGGCATTTGGAGACTTTCAAGAAGCTGTTTTCTCCTGAAAACAGGCCGCTTTTTATAGCCCAGGCCGCTCGCGGAGCTCAGAATGTCGCAACCTTGTTTTTCTGGCCTCTTTATATATTCTTGATTTCCGACAAGCAATTTGTACTTTTGGGTGCAATCACCTCGGCAACTATAGTTTTCATAATGATATTGCGTTATGTCATAGGGAAGTGGATAGATAAGTTTAATCGAAACAAAATGCTCTGGGCGGGAATATTGCTTTCTGCCACCGGTTGGTTCTTAAAAGTTTTTGTATACACTCCGATGCAAGCAGTTTTTGTAGATACTTACCATAGGATGGGTAGAACCGTTAACGGTCTTACCTTCAACGCTGTAACTTATGAGCAGTCAGCAGATAGTGGAACTTATATAGATGAATACACCACCTTAAAGGAGATGGCCGTAAATGTCGGTCGCATAGCCATGCTTCTTGTGGTTGGTCTTGCCATGTATTATTTCCATGCAAATATTCGCGTAGCTTTTGTAATAGCTGCGATTGTTACTTTGTTTATGATTTTGCTTGATAACTTTAATCGTGTAGAATAGAGGCTATGAGCATAGTAGGAGATATAAAGAATCAGATTAAAGAAGCGATGAAATCCAAAGATAAGTTGCGTCTTGATACTTTACGGGGGGTTTCAGCGGCTTTTGTAAATGAGCTTGTAGCTTCAGGTCAGAAGCCTGATGCGGAAGTGTCTGATGATTTGGCGCTTAAAGTTCTAAAAAGAGCTTTGAAACAAAGAAAAGAAGCAGCGGAGCAATTCAGAGCGGGTGGAAGAGATGACTTGGCGGAAAAAGAAGAAAAAGAGGCGGAGATAATTCAAGAATTTTTGCCGGAGCAGCTTTCTGAAGAAAAAATAGAAGACTTGGCCAAAGAGTGTATAGCAGACAGTGGAGCAAGTGGAAAGCAAGATTTTGCCAAGGTTATGCCGTGTGTTATGCAAAAGGCGGCCGGTGCCGCAGATGGAGCTTTGGTAAAGCAAGTTGTGGAGAGGCTCTTGGGCTAGCTTTTAGTATCTTAAAAGCGTGCCGGCTACGCCGGCACGCTTTTTTACTGTGATATAATTTGCAAGATGCAGAATATAAAAATAGAAAAGGCGTACGCCAAAGAAGCAAAAGATTTATTGCAAATCCTGGCTACAGATATGAACAAAGGCCTTTCAGAGCCTGAGGCGAAAAAACGATTAGAAGAATTTGGTAAAAATAAAATACAAAAGAAAAAAGAAAGAACAAGTTTAGAGATAATAATAGCTCAGCTTAGCAATCCGTTGGTGGTGATTTTGATATTTGCATTTGCGATGAGTTATTTGCTTTTTTCAAAGGTGGATGCCGCGATAGTTCTGGCAGCTATAGTCTTGAATGTTTTTATCGGCTACATGCAAGAGAAAAAAGCATCAGGTATTTTCAAAAAGCTTGAATCCAAGATAGAAAAAACTCTAAGCGTCTTGCGTGATGGAAAAGAGCAGTCAATAGTGGCAGAAGATTTGGTGCCCGGCGATATTGTGTTTATTGAAGCAGGTAAAAGCATACCGGCAGATTTATATATTCTGGAATCTCAAAATCTAAAAGTTGACGAATCCGCCCTTACGGGAGAGTCTGTTGCGGTAGATAAGGAGGTCACCGTCTTGGATGAAGAGACTCCCCTGCATAAAAGGAAAAATATACTATTTGCCGGAACTTTAGTCTTGGACGGCCTTGCTAAGGCTTTGGTAATTCGCACGGCAGATAATACGGAACTCGGCAAGATAGCCGATGATGTAGATGTCTCTTACGAGAGCAATACACCAATACAAAAAAAGATGGCCAAGCTATCTCAAATAATAGCTATAAGTATAGCAAGTATTTCCATCGCTCTGGTCTTGCTGGCGATTTACAGAGGTTATGAAATTAAAGAGGCGGTATTTTTGGTCATAGCTCTTGCTGTTGCCGCTGTGCCTGAAGGATTGCCGGCTGCCATATCTGTAGCTTTGGCTGTGGGAATGGAGCGAATATTAAAGAAAGGGGGTCTTGTAAAATATCCGGCAGCCGCAGAGTCTCTGGGTTCGGTTGACTATATTTTAACCGACAAGACAGGCACTTTAACTTCGGGGAAAATGAGCTTATCTCAGTTGCGCTCTTATGGCAGTAGCTTTGAAAATGAAAATCAAAATTTGAGTCAAGATCAGTTGAGCATTTTAAGGGCAGCTACTTTAGCCTCGGATGCATATTTTGAATTAAAAGATGGAAAGCTTGTCGCGCATGGTCGCCCCATAGAGAAGGCAATAATACTGAAAGCGCAAGAGAAAGGCTTGAACCAAAAAGAGATGTTTGAGAATGGTTTTGAAAGGCTTGATTTTATACCTTTCTCTTCGGCCAGACGCTTTGCCGTATCTTTAAACAGAGATAAAGATTTTGGAACTCGCGCCTATCTAAGTGGCGCGCCGGAGACACTTCTTGCTTTGTCAAAATATCTTTTCTTTAACGGAGAGACTGTATTATTTGACGAGGAAAAGAAAAAAGAATTTAATGATTTGCAGTCGCGCCTAAGCTCTGAAGGTAAAAGATTGACTGCCGTAGCCATGACAAATGTCGCCAGTCTTGATGACTTTAAAAAGGGTAGTTACGAGGACTTGAAGATTACTTTTTTGGGCTTTTTGGTTTTTGAGGATGCGGTGCGAGAATCTGTCCCGCCGGCTATTGATGCGGCTCACAAAATGGGACTAAAAGTCTTGATGCTTACCGGCGATAACAAAGAGACAGCGATTGCCATCGCCAAGAAGAGCAATATTTTAAACGAAAACGATAGTAATGAGTCGGCGATTTTAGGTATTGATTTTGAAAAATTGTCGGACAAGGAGGTCTTAAGGCGTGTAGAAAAGAAAAACGGACTAAGGGTCTTTGCCAGAATGCTGCCCAGACATAAAAAACGCATGATGAGCATACTGCAAAATGCGGGATATAGCGTTGCCATGACGGGAGACGGAATAAATGACGCTCCGGCTCTTTCTGTGGCAAACATAGGTATAGCGGTAGAAAGCGGAACAGATGTTGCAAAAGCCGCTGCAGATATGATACTGCTTAAGGGTTCTTTTGCCAGCATAAGCTTTGCCATAAAAGAAGGACGCAGAGTTCTTTCCAATATTTACAAGATTATAGTTTATATGCTTTCTACTTCTTTTGGAGAGATGGTATTGATTTCTGTGGCGTTGATTTTTGGAGGTCCGCTACCGCTTTTGCCGAGCCAGCTTCTCTGGCATAACATAGTGGAAGGCGGGCTTATGAATTTCCCTTTTGCTTTTGACAAGGAGACTAAAAATACGGGAAGATTGGCAAAAGACAAAGACGAGTTTGAGAAAAAGCATTTTATTTTTGCGGCATACCTGGCAGTTATTTTCTCCTCCTTGCTTCTACTGGCTTATCTGTATATGCTTCAGCACTCTGCAAGCATAGAAAGTATACGAACCGTTATGTTTGTCACTCTGTCTACTAGCGGATTTTTCTTGGCGCTTTCTTTGCGAAATGTTTTTAAGCCTTTCTGGCGTTCTAAGCCTTTCTCAAACACATATCTGAATATAGCCTTGGCTGTTAATATTTTCTTATTGCTTCTTACTTTCTTGATAGAGCCTTTAAGAAATATTCTTGGGCTTGTAGTGCCGGGCGTCTTTGAGATTGAGATAATAGTTGTCATTGCTTTGCTTAAGTGGCTGGGAATAGAGCTGACAAAATACTTTATATTTGCCAGAAAGGCTTAAGGTAAATAAGTGCTACGGCAGAAACGTGCGTTTTGCGAAGCAAAACGCACGTTTCTTGCTTTTGTGATATAATATAGACATGACTTTATTTGAAATAATGTTATTGCTGGCGCTTCTGTTTTTAATAGCGTTTAATATATTTTTCTTTGTAAGATTTAGTAAGTCCAAAAACGATAAAGATGAATCCAAAACGGACAAAGCCCTAGACTTTCTTCAAAAGGAAATACAAAATTTGCGCGACAGTTTTGAAAAGAGAATGTCCGGTACGAGTCGCGAGCTTAACGAAGCTGTGCGAAGCCAGTTTTCAGAATCTCAAAAACTTTTAAGTATAGTGTCTGAGCACTTGGCGTCCGTCAAAAAAGAAGTTGGCTCCTTTTCTGAGACCAACAAGCAAGTGGTAAACTTTGCAGAGCAATTAAAGCAACTCCAAGATGTTCTAAAAAATCCAAAGCAGCGCGGTGTGCTCGGCGAGTATTATTTGGAAGCAGTTTTGCAAAATGTTTTGCCTCCGGAGAGCTATCAGATGCAATACTCTTTTGAAAATGGCGAAGCGGTAGATGCCGTAGTTTTTGTAAAAGATAAGATAGTTCCGATTGACTCTAAATTTTCACTTGAGAATTACAACAGAATGATAGAATCAGAAGGTGAAGAAAAGAGAGTTCTTGAAAAAGCTTTTTTAAACGACCTTAAGCTTCGCATAAAAGAAACCAGCAAATACATAAGGCCGCAGGAGAATACTACAGACTTTGCATTTATGTTTATCCCCAGCGAGGGAATTTACTATGATTTGCTTACTAACAAAATAGGCGCAGATGAAAATATCTTACAAAAATCCGCAAGGGAATATAAAGTGATTATTGTATCTCCAACGAGTTTTCTTGCGTATTTGCAGACAGTCCTGCAAGGCCTTAAGATGCTAAAAATAGAAGAGTCCGCAAAAGAAATAAGAAAGAGAGTGGAGCAATTGGGGACTCATTTAAATAAATACGAAGAATATTATAAAAAACTTGGCAAGTCTTTGTCCACGACGGTAAACCACTACAACTCCGGCTACAAAGAGCTTGGCAAGATAGACAAAGATATTTTGCGCATTACCGGCGAGCGTACGGGGGTAGAGGTAGAGAGCCTTCCAAAGCCGGAGCTAGAATAAAGAAGTAATATGACAGAGAAAATACCACAAGGGAATCATCAGGATAGTTTTGAAAAAATAAACAAAAAATTAAGGCAGATGTCGTGCGTTTGCTTGTAGAACCGTTAGAAGTTTCTGGTGAGCTTATTTTACATGATTATTCAAATGATGAGATAGACGCAGCGGCACATGCAATTGCGGTATGTACAGAAGGCAAATCCGAAAAAAGTGTAAGTTTAGAAGATCATTGCATACTAAAAGGAATAAATATTTTAGTTAAAATGTACGAAGAGGAAATATCTCATCAACCACATTTAAGAAAAAAAGCTAAATTTATGAAAGAAAAATTTTTTCAAAATGTTAAAACTCTAATAGCTGAATACTCTAAACTTACATATTACGATAAATACGGTAAGTGGTCAGATATTGGGGGCAAAGATTAGGAGTAAATTTGACTCTAACTGTTTTTTGATTATATTTATAATCATGAGTTTTGAGGGTAAAAAAGGAGATAATGCATTGTCCCCAATGCAGCAAGCTCGGCATGTTTTTCAGTCTGCACTTAAAAATGCTATAGAAGAGTTGGGTAAGGAAAGAGCTACCGAAGAATGGCGCAAAAGAATGATCGCTGAACAGGCTGCTAAGCATTTTAAACTAATTCAGCAAGATACTGACAAGTTAGCTATTGATAAGATTTTAAATGAAATAATGAAATAGTTTACTTGGGGGCAAATTAGGGAGTATAAGAAAGATTAAAAATGCCATTATCTCATTTTATTTATCTATTGCAGTTGTGTGTTATTTTATCAGCATCTTTGTTTGAGCTTGTCTTGCTGTGCGTTGTTATTAGCCTTTAAATTACTCGTTTTAATAGCGTGTTTTTAATTTTAATTAGTTACTTTAGGCGATACCCTCCTCTTTATTCTTATGTTTTTTCCTGTTCTTTATAATTTTTTATCTATAATTTTATTTATTATTTATCGTTTGTCATTTACCATTTCCCGCTTTTCATCTATTCCAAATGCAGACTTTTTTCAATCTTTGATATCTTATCTTTTAAGATAGGAGCCGACTTAAGCTCCGGGTCTTGCTTCACCAATTTCAGGGCCTCTTTACGCGCGTATTCTACCATTTTGAGGTTTTGAAGCGCTTGCATACCGATGTCGGAAAGCCCCCATTGCTTTGAGCCGTAAAGGTCTCCGGGGCCACGCAGTTTTAAATCGCTCTCTGCCAGTTCAAAGCCGTTACGAGACTGCTCCAAAGCCTTGAGTCGCTCCATTGTTTTTTGTGATGAGCTTTCTGTAAAGAGAAAACAGTATGCCTCGTGCGTAGAGCGCCTTACGCGACCGCGAAGTTGGTGAAGCTGTGAAAGCCCAAAACGCTCCGCGCCTTCTATGATGATGCTTGTAGCATTTGGCACATTTACCCCGACTTCTACCACACTGGTTGCAACCAAGATATCTATTTCCCCATTGACAAATTTTTGCATTATCGCGTCTTTTTCTTTTGGCTTCATTTTACCGTGAAGTGGTGCAAGCTTATAGTCGGTAAAGACTTCAGTCTGCAAGCGTTTGAGCTCTTCTTCTACGGACTTTGCACGCAGGGCATTTGCTTTTTCCGGGTCCGGCTCTTCTATGCGCGGGCAGATGACATACGCTTGTCGACCTTTTTTAAGTTCTTCTTTTATAAAGTCATAGACTTTTGAACGTGCGCTTTTGCGGACTATTTTTGTTTTGATTTCTTTGCGCCCGGCAGGTAATTCGTCAAGCACTGAAAGCTCCAGGTCACCATAAATTGTAAGTGCGAGTGTACGCGGAATAGGGGTGGCAGACATTGAGAGGAAGTGCGGACGTGCGCCATCTTTGCGAGACAATTTTGCCCGTTGCATTGTGCCAAAGCGATGCTGTTCATCCACGATAACAAAAGATAAATTTTCAAATTCAACTGACTTAAAGATGAGTGAGTGCGTTCCCACAACTATCGGCACGATGCCTTCTTTTATCCATTTTTTTACTTGGGTGCAAGAGATTTTAGTTGCTCCTTTTTCTGTTTTGGACGGGAAGATTTTGCATCCGGACGAAGTCACAAGGGCGATTTTCAGATTGTAGTTTTCAAAGAATTTTATAAAGTCATCAAATATTTGATTGGCAAGGATTTCAGTTGGCGCCATGTAAGCTGTCTGCAGGCTTTTGTATTTGTTGCCGTCGCTTTTGGAAGAGTAGACCAAAAATGCGCCCGCAGCTGCAACGGCGGTTTTGCCGGAGCCCACATCCCCTTCAAGTAGTCTTTGCGCGGGGTAGGGTTTTGCGAAGTCTTGAACAAGCTCGTCTATTGCGCGCTTTTGCGCGCCGGTAAGCTCAAAGCCGTATGATTTCACAAAATCTTGAAGTTTTGCAAGAGCTTCGTCATCCACTTTTATACTTGCGCTTTTTTCTTTTCTAAGCGCTTCTTTTTGACTTTGCTTAAGTGTCTGCAGGGCAAAAACTTCTTCAAAGGCGAAGCGTTTCGTTGCAGCTGTTTTTTGGCTTTCCTTTTTTGGGAAATGTGCCCATACAAGCGCCTGATACAAACTGGGCAGGTTGTATTTTTGAAGTATTTTGCTCGGCACGGGGTCTTGAAGCGCATCAGGGTCTATCTCAGAGAGGGCGCGTCTTATAGCATGGTAGAACCAACGTGAAGTGATACCGGCGCTTTCGCCATACACCGGCATAAACTCTTCAGACTCTCCATCTATAAATTCCGGAAGACTTGGTAAAAACTCAAGATTTGGGTTGGCGATATATAGCTTGCGTTTACCGGTGAGCTTGCCGGTAACTTTGACAAATGGCTTGTTTTGGAGCATTTTTTCTATATAGACTTGGTTGAACCACATAAGTTGCAGCTCTCCGCTTTTGTCTTGAAAAGTCGCTTCCACAACGTATTTTCTGGTCTTCCATGAGAGTCTTTTTTCAACGCTGACTATCTGACCGAAGAAGCTTGCCGTCTCACGCGGCACGGCATCTGCTACAAGCTTTGCGCCGGCGAGATTTTCGTGTCTTGACGGCAGGTGACGAAGCAAATCTTCAACCGTAAAAATTCGCAGTTTCTCCAGTGCGCTTTTTTGCCTTTTTGTCAGACGATAATACTCCTCAACTTTGCCCTGCAAATCCATATCAAAAGTATACACCAAAAATTCGAAAAAATAAGCAAACTCGAAACACTAATCAAATAAAACCCAAGAAAAGAATCAAAGTCTAACAGGCGATACCTGTTAGATTTTTTGACTTGCTTTATTAAAATAAAGTTGTATTATAAACGTATATGTTGACCACACACGAAAATGGAAAAGCTTCCGTAAGGCATTTTTTCGTGTGTGGTCACACTCGCCTTGCGGGAGCTTTTCTGTTTATAAGTTTATAAATTAACATTTGCATATGACCACACAAAGCTTTAAAGATTTTACAAATAAATATCCTCTTACAAAGACTGAGCGCTTTGAGCTTAAGCGCGCTTTTTTAAATGATAATGGAGAGATTTACACAGATAAAAGTAAAAATACAGAGAGCTGGAAAAAGATTGTAGATGAACAAATAAAAATAAATGAAGCGCGAGCTTTTATAAAGCCTTTGATAGATACTTTGCACAGAAAACTTTTGGAAGAGTTTTTGGAAAGCTTTTCTTTAGATGAAAGTAAATTATCTGTTAGTGATAGTGGTAGAAGCTTTTCAGTATACGAAATTTATGAAAGACTCAAAAAAGGTGACGCTCAAGAAAAGAAGAAAAAGAGAACATTACTTAAAAAAGTTGAAAAACAACTAGCAGATCATTTCGCCAAAGAGTTGGCTAAATTTTCATCAGATGTTCTAGTTGGAGTAAAAGTTGATAAAAAAGGGAAAAAGAAAGAATTTAATTTATCAAAAGAAAATCTTGTAAAAGGCGAGCCGTTGTTTTACCTAATGCTTGCCGCTGTAGAGCATGAAGATTTTACAGATTTCAAAGATTTAAAACTGTATATAGAAATTTATAGTGGTCTTACAGGTGCACTAAAAGATTTGGCAGAAAATAGGAAGCATTATTATGGCGCTCAACTAAAGCATGGACAGTATGCCACAAGGTATTTTAAGGACAATTTGGAAATATTTCTGCAAAATAAATTCTTGTTTGAAGAAAAAATAAAAAAGCATTTATCAGAATTTGCTAACTTATCTGAAAACGAAGAAATTTTTGATACAAGCGGTTACGGGAAGTTTGTAACAGACAAGGGTATAAAGGAATACAATGAAAAAATAGCAAAAATAAACTCAGAATTGAACAGAATCATTCAAAACAAACCAGAGCTTAAAAAAGAACTTCCAAGAAAATTATCCCCACTGTTTGAGTCAATAGGTTCGGAAAAGGAACAAAGATTTGAAAGCATTGATTCTTTGCAGGAGCTTGTTGATTTGTCCCAAACACTTAAAGGCTGGATTAGAAAAAGCGTGGAAACCCAAAGAGAATTCTTTAAGAGCTTTTTCTCTTATGCGGAAAATGATGAAGATTTAGAAAAAATTTACATAAAGAAAAACAATATAACAAAAATTTCTCAAGAAATTCTAGCAGATTGGCGGGCGCTATCTGGAGCATATGAAAAGAAAGATAAATTAAAATCCTTTAAAGATATTAAAGAATATATTGAGCAAGTAAAACCTCGCGCTCTAACGCAAGGAACTTTTAGTTGGTCAGATTTTATAAATGCATGGAAGAAAAATGAATTTGCACTTTTAGATGGTGGAGAAGCGTTTACAGAGGTAAAAGTTGGTGACATTAAAAAGAAAAATTTTGAAAAGTTAGAAGAGCTTGAGGAAAAGTTTGATGGGGCAATAGAGAAATTAAGTCAATTTAAAACCCTTGAAGAAGCTAAAAAGAGTCTAGGGGATGAATATGAAAATCTTATTGCTGATATAAAAAATTATCTTGACCGAGCGGTAGCGATAATAAGAAGGCCAAGAGTGTTTGGAACAACAAGTGCAAACAAAAACGGCGCAGAAGAACTCCTTGACTCAATAGATTCAGAGAAAAAGCATGAAGAATTTTATGAAAGCAGAGACATGCTTTTTAGCGGAGAAGGTTTTGACCCGAGAGAAATAGATAAGGCATACAATAAAATAAGGAACTTTTTGCGCAAAGAAGAAAAAAATCCGGAAGAGCTTAGGATTACTATTCTTCCGCTTTCTTGGAAGGTTGGGATGTAAACAAAGTTGGAGATAAATTAGGCTTTTTCGTAAAAGATAGGAAAGATAATATTTATCTGGCAGTTTCCAAAATGGCTCATCAGAGTGAAATTGGAAAATATGTTAAAAAGGCTTACAAAAACCCCGTGGAATGCGATGGTGATTTTTGCATTGCGCTTGTAAAAACAATGGGAGACCCCGGAAAAGATGTAACAACTTATTTTAGAATTGATGGAAAAGTAGAGAGAAAAGTAAAAGATATTGACAAGGTACGCGAGCAATATTGGGATCCTGAAATTTATAAAATGTATAAAGAAGTTGCAGATAAATACGACGGCAAAGGATTTACTCCACTTTATTGGACAAAAGAAGTTGCAGGAGAAGAAAAACTAAACAAATTTATTAGTTACTTTGCAGAACTTGCAAAAGAGTATCAGTGGGAAAATAACAAACTTCAACTGCAGCTCAAGGATTCTTATAACTCATGGCAAGAATTCATAGATGATATAAAAAGACAAGCTTACATTTTCAAATGGCATGCGATAGAAGAAGCTGTTGTAAAAGACTGGATAGAAGATGAAAAAATATTTTTGTTTAAAGTTTGCAACAAGGATTTATGTCCTCGCTCAGGCAAAAACACGGGCAAATGGAATGCTCATACAATAATTTTTAAGGAGTTGTTTAGTAATGAGAATATCTCTCAAACTTGTATCCCTACAAGGCTTGGGGCATATGCTAAGATATTTGTTCGTCCAGCAAAAGAGCAAGAAAGGCTTATTGAAAGCAAAGACAAGGAGGGGCGTTTACTTAAAAGAGAGGACGGATCGCAGGAATATGAACACCACAGATATTCAGAGACTAAGTTTATATTCCACATACCTGTATTTTTAAACCAGTGCACAACCGGTTCAAACAACAAAACAGAATTTAACAGAGAAATAAGTAAAGTTATAAGCTCGGCAGATAATTTACACATTATTGGAGTTGACAGAGGCGAAAAGCATCTCTTGTATAAATCAGTTATAGATAAAGAGGGGAATATAGTTCTGGAGCCTCATTCTCTAAATGAAATAGATGGAGTTGATTATAAAAAGATTCTAAAAGAAGCTGAAAAACAGATGGATGAAAATACCAAAAGATGGCTTACCGTAGGAGATATAAAAACTAAAAAAGAGGGCTACTTGAGTAAAGTAATGGGAATACTCTCAAAAGATGTTGTAAACAATAACGCTATTGTAGTGCTTGAAGACTTAAACTTTGGATTTGCGCGCAAAAGAGGTGGTCAGTTTAAAGCAAGTGTGTATCAGCAATTCCAAGCAAAGCTTTTAAGCAAATTGGGATTTTTGATAGACAAAGATAGATTTCTTGAAAGAGCGAAAGATAAGTATCAATTGAAAGAAGAAGTAAAAGGTAAACTTTCTGAAAATACACCCCAGCTTACAGAAAGCGATACAGAAATAGCCTTCTCAGATTTGAGGGGCCAGCACGGAGTTGTGTTTTTTATCAATCCTGCACATACATCAACAACCTGTCCAAAATGCGGTTGGTTTAAAGAAATAAACAATGTTCACTATTCAGGAATTAAAAATACAGCAGAGGAATACAATAAAAACGGCTTCAAAATATTCAAAAAAGATGATTACTTTGAAATAGAATATAAAGTCACGCATGAGACAAAAGATGAAAATAAAAGAAAAATCAAAAAAG
This sequence comes from Patescibacteria group bacterium, assembly GCA_015489565.1. Classification (GTDB taxonomy): domain Bacteria; phylum Patescibacteriota; class Minisyncoccia; order Phycocordibacterales; family UBA2100; genus S143-145. The sequence goes on from WFZM01000012.1 coordinate 18,262, forward strand.
AGTTTACAAGGAAAATCACAACGAATGTAGACAGATGGTATTTTGACTCGTCAAGCAAAACATATCATTTTATATCTTCTGATGACCTGAATAAATTCTTAGAAAAATTATTTACCACTGGATTTGAAGAAAATGAATTTACATTCTTTACTTCAAAAGCAGAAGGTTTTGGGCTTGACGATTTGGAAGGGGATTTGTTTGAGAAAATTTATAAAAAACAGGAGAACGAGACAAACTGGAAAGCATTTGTGTTTGCAATAAACAGGGTATTTGCAATAAGGAATAATGTCTCAGAAAAATATGCAGATGAAAATGAGGTAGATGTAAGAGAGCAAGACTTTGCACATTGCCCTGAATGCGGATTTGACACAAGAAAAGACGATAAAATAAAAGACGGCGACGCGCTCGGAGCATACAACATTGCGCGAAAAGGGCAAATTGTTCTTCAAAGAATCAAAGAAAATCCAGATAATCCGGATTTAAATATAAGCAGATATGATTGGATGAGGTTTGTGAAAGATTAATCATTAAATCATTATTGGTATTATTAATATAGACAGCATTATGACAAATAAGACAAATAAATATCAATATACGCGAACTATTGTATTTGGTGGCAAGTTGCGCAGCGGTTCAATTGGGCAAGTTTCGAAGATTTCCTTTGATGAAGTGAAAGAATTATTAAAGGAATTATTTGCTAATTTGCAAAATTTGCAAGATAGTTATGAAAAGTTTGTCTTTTTTGAAAACGATGAAGGAGAGAAGCGAGTTTCAAAATTTGTTGAACTTAAAAAGCAGTTTTTACGAGAGTATGCAAGCGAATATTTATACAAAGGTAAAAATGTAAATAATAAAAATTTTACCGCAGACAAGATTGAACGTTCCTTAAAATTATTTTCACAAAAAAATGAGATACTCAAAGAGTTTATAAATAACTTGGAAAAAATTTTGAACAGGTTTGATCATCCGGCAGGCGTTGCGCAAGGTGATGCTATGCGCAAGAGCTCAATTGCAATATATATAAAGTCTCTTAATAAGAAAGATGCTTTTCCTTTTTTTGAACTTTTATCAAACATGGGCAAAAACACCAAAAATGGAAATTATGAAAATGATTTTCGTATAAGTGTAGAGCTTACAAAACGAACTTTGGATAAGTTATTGCCGGTAACAGCAAAATCAAACTATGGTATCGAAATAGCAAGAGCGAGTTTGAATTACTTTACCGTTGATAAAAATGCGCATAAGTATCATAAGAAAAGTTTTGATGAGATATTGTCAGAAGCGCGTTCAATGCTATATGATGACAAAAGATCACCAAGGGAGTGGTTCAGAAATTATCAGCTTGTGAGACAGTCAGGACTTGAAGAATATCTAAATGATAAAGGGCTCTCAAAAATATCGTTGGAAGGGCTTTATCAAGAGATGAAAACATACAAAGCAAAAGAAAAACAGAAGTTAAATGAACTTGTTGATAAATACCTTTCTCAAGGCGAAGGTGGCAAGGACTTATTTATACAAGAAGCATCCACATTGAAATTGTTTAATAATAACATTGCGACGCTAAGGAAATTTTTTGACAGAAAAAGAGAGATTCATGAATTAAACAAAGAGTATCAAAAGACGAATAACTACAAGTTAAAAAATAAACTTAGTAATTTACGAAAAGCAACGGGAAACTTTTTCCGAGATAAAAGATACGGTTTTAACATATATGTGTCGTTTTGTAATGATTTATATAAAGATATTGCAATTATCCGTGGAAAAGAAAAAGCGAAAATAGTACAACTTCTCTTAGAGCAAGAGGAGGCGAGATTGTTAAAATATTGGGCGTTATTTTATGAAGAAGACGGTAAAGGCAAGGGAGTGGTGCTTATACCCAAAGAAAAAAGGCAAAAGGCTCGCGCTTTCTTGCGCCAAAAAACAGCTAACCCGGGTGATAAATATGCCTTATCGGAATTGCAGTCGCTAACAGCAAAAGCTATAAGAAAACGTATACAGCAAGATTTCCCTGAGAAGACAGTACAATTGTATAATTCAGAATATGAGCAAAAGCGTATACAATTATTTAAAGATGCACTTGTTGGAACAGGAGAGTTTTCTGGCATTAATTATGAGATTCCCGATGAAATTGAAGATTATATTAATGAAATTATAAAGAAAAATTATTCAACATTTGAGCAATTTAGAGAAGATTTAGAAAAAGTTTTTTATGTTTCAAAGAAATATGCTTTTGATAGTGCAGATAATATAAAAGAGTTTGCAGATAAATTTAATGGCATTTTTATAACCATTTCGGGTTATGATTTTGAAAGAAGTATTACAGGTGATAAAAAGGAATTTACCAAAGTATGGGAAAAATATTGGAGTAACGAAAACAAAAGCAACAATTATCCATTGCGTATAAATCCTGAAATTAGAATTTTTGTCCGACCAAAACAAAAAGATAAACACCCAGAAAGTAGATTTTCAAGGGACACGATACACTTACATTTTAGTATTACTGACAATGCGGCTAGCAAAGAATTTATTCCGCCACTCATTCATGAAAAAGAGGTAGAAAAATATATAGATAAGTTTAACATAGAAATAATTGATCCATATATTGCCGACTTGGATAGGAAAAATAAGCTTTGGTACTATGGTATAGATAGAGGCAATCAAGAACTTGCAACATTGGGTATAGTAAGGTGGACCCAAGAACAATACAAAGTAATGGTAGGGGAAAATGAAGTGAGTTACAACAAACCAGATTTTGCGAAAATTGATGTATATGTTCCAAAGGACTTGTTTGCAAGTAAAGCAATTTACACAAGCAAAAAAGCGGAAAAGGAAGGCAAGAAAAAGGAGGTAATTTTTTATAAAAATCCGTCACTTTTTCTAAAAACTGATGAAGATTTTGATAAATACACTATCAAAAAGCAAGTATCATTTATAGACCTAACAACTGCAAAACTTATAAACGGCAGGATTGTGTTATATGGTGATATTTCAAGTTATTTGAAGCTCAAGCAATTAAATGCAAGTAGAAAAATGTTTACTAACAAAACAAGAATTAAAGAAGGGGCAGAAGTGATTTTAGAGAAAAGCAATATATTTGTTTTGCCGAATAAAGATAGTGAACGTCAACAATACACTTATTTGTGTTATGTTCTTCCTCAAACGTGGCTACATGATATAGGTAAAGAAAATTTGGCAAAATTACAAGAGATTTTACAAAGTAACCTTGTAAAGCTCTGGAGCGAACATCAGTCTAAAACCATACAAGAGGTAAGCATGGATAACATTAATGCGCTCAGAAACACTATTACTGCAAACATTGTTGGTATTATTAAATATCTGTTTAATAAGTATCCAGGAGTAATAAATATGGAAAACTTAATGGCAGACACTGGCGGTGTGCATTCCGATAAAAACCCTGAAAATATAGAAAGGCAACTGGAGTGGGGTCTTTATAGGAGTTTCCAAAAACTTGGACTAGTACCGCCGAGAATACGCTCAAAAATCTTTCTGCAAAAAAATATGAAAGAAAAACGATTTGGTGTAATGCACTTTGTGCCAACAAAAGAAACAAGTGCGCGTTGCCCAAGGTGTCTTACAAAAGCAGAGGTTGCAAAAAGGGAGGCGGATAAGTGGGGCGAGCATGCCTTTGAATGTACAAATGCAAATTGCGGTTTTTCCACCAAAGATGTAACATGTCGTTTTGAGTTTGTGCCAGTAAAAAATTCTGATGATGTTGCTGCTTGCAATATTGCTAATCCTAAGTTTGCTGCAATTATACAAGATCAGAAATAGTACATCTTATTTGACATATAGTCAAAAATATTGTAAAATACTCACGCTGAAAATGTTTGTAGTTTAGCGTGAGTATTTTGCTTATGGGTGAAGACTACATTACATTTACGCAAATAAATGACTTTTTGTATTCACCGGCGTCTTTGTATATGCACGGGTCTTTTGCAGATAAAGCATCCGGGTCATTTAAAGCAAAAGCACAAATTGCCGGTACATTGGAGCACGAAGCTATAGAAGAAGGGCGGTATAGCAGTCATAAGGATATATTGCAAGCAAAGACAATTTACTCCGAGAAATATAAAATTCTTGGCAAAATAGATATTTTTAACACAAAAACAGGTGAGCTTATAGAGCGAAAGAACAGAGTTTCTGCAATCTATCGCGGGCTTGTGTATCAAGTTTGGGCGCAGTATTTTGCTCTGCGTGAGATGGGCTATGATGTTAAGAAATTATACATATACTCAAAGCAGGACAATAAAAAGTATGAAATCAAAAAACCTACTCAAAAAGATGAAGAAGAATTTGCAGACTTGTTGAGAAAAATGCGCACCATGAACCCGATGGAGCTTCTGCAACATTCTGCAGATGCAAATGCAAAGCAAAGTATTTATGGCGAACTTGCATGGTAAAAAATAAAAAATGGCTTATGATACAAGCAACAGACTTTGAAGAAAAACAAATCATTTTCATAGACCCCAAAGAAGGTGAAGGTAAATTTGGGCTCAAAATCCAAAACAGCAATCTGCTGATGACGAGAAATGATAAACCCGAGAACAAGGTGCGCTTGCATGCCATTTTGGCGATTTACATAATCGGTGATTTAACTCTTACGACACGCTTCATAGATCAAGCGCAGAAAAATAACATCTCCATATTTTTTCTAAAAAGAAATATGGGGCATTATGGCGCAATATCAAGCGGTGCTGAGGCGAACTATCTGGTGCGCCAAAGGCAGTATGAGCTTAGTAGAAAAGAAGAACTTGAACTCGCCAAACACCTCGTCAAAAACAAAGTTAAAAATCAAGCACGACTTCTCAAAGAACAAAAAAGTGCGGATTTCAAAAAGCTTTTAACTGCGATTGATAAGGCAAAAGACAACAAAGAGCTTTTGGGATTGGAAGGCAACTATGCAAAAAAGTTCTTTAAGGAGTATTTTAAAGAAATTAACTGGAGGCGCAGGGCGCCACGCACGCGCGAAGATATTCCAAATCTTTTGCTCGATATAGGTTATACCATCTTGTTTAACTTTATTGAGTCTGTTTTGCGTCTTTATGGCTTTGATATTTACAAAGGGGTTTACCACAAACTTTTCTTTGCCAGAAAGTCGCTCGTTACAGACTTGCAGGAGCCGTTTAGGTGTCTGGTGGACAAGGCACTTCTTAAGGGTTATAGGTTGGGCGTTGTTAATGAAGGTGATTTTAAATTCAATACAAAGAAGCGAGAATTTGAGTTGCCGTGGAAGCATTCGGCAAAGTATTACCGTCTTTTCAGTGAGGAGATAATGGAACGCAAGATAGAAATTTTTTATTTCATACAAGCTTTCTATAGGCATGTGATGTTGCCGGAAAGCAACAAGTTAAAGAATTTTAACATAAACAAAGATTATAAAAATAATAGATAGTGGATAAAAATATTGGCTTATGACAGATTGGAAGCAACAAAAGGAAGAAGTAGCATTTTATATGCAAATGCTTTTTGAAGCTTATAAAGATGGTGATGAAAATGCGTACGAAGAGTTGTTAAATGTGAATCGTATTTATGCTTCTTATTTCGATAATTCAAACTCTGACCCCGTATGCTTTCTGAGAAAAAATCAAAAGAGACATTATATAAGCAAAAAGAAATAAGGAGCAAGCTTATGCTTTTGGTATCTTACGACATAAGTAGTGACAAAACTCGAACACAATTTTCAAAATTTCTAGAGAAGTATGGCAGGCGTTTGCAATACTCTGTCTTTGAATTGCGGAGTAGTCAGCGTGTTTTGGATAATATTCTTGTGGAGATAGAGAATAAGTACAAGCCAAAATTTGCAAATACCGACAGTATTGTTATAATACCGATAACACCTGCAGACAAGAAAAAGATAATCCGCTACGGTTATGCAAAGCATGATGAGTCTGATGTGTTGGTGTTTGGGTAGTTCATTGACAATCTTCTGTTGTGTTTTTACACAACGGTGGAAGTTTAGTATGTAGTTTGGAGTTAGAATTGGTTTGCGGACATGCGTTGCAAGGTTTTAAGTGCATTTGCCACCTTGCGCCTGCAAGCTTTGATGTCTTTGTGTTGTGGCGGGTTCGCAAGTTTTGGCTTGTTTGCATACCCGCCAAGCACAAAAACCCAAAAAGCCTAGCCTTATTTTTTCTTATGTTTGAAAAAGTCTTTAAAATCAAGATTTTATTTTCGTGGAGTTTTGTGAGCAACTTGCAAAACGCCTTTATTTACAGTGTTTCCGCTGTCTAAACCACATATAAAATTTCTACTGTTGTAGATGAAAAGTCTTAAACTCTTAAACCTTTAAAGTCTAAACCACATATAAAATTTCTACTGTTGTAGAT
>WFZM01000013.1 GCA_015489565.1 Patescibacteria group bacterium
GCAAATGCAGCACGCGTTCCATTCACTCGCTTTACACTTACAGCTGGTTCATCAGATGTAAATGTAAACGAAGTTGTAGTGGAGCTATCTGGTCTAGCATCACGTGCTTCTTTCGACAAAGTAGTATTGCTTGATGAGGACGGAATGCAAGTAGGTGACGAAGAGTCAATCAAGTCAGATCGTCGCGCAACATTCAACAGCGGCTTCGTTGTAAAGGCTGGCACAACAGAAACTTTCACAGTGGCAGCTAACATGAACGGAACTTCAGGAACTGACGATGTTGACGAGCACGCGGGCGAAGTTGCCTCATTCGCAGTTGTATCTATAGATGCAAACAAGGATGTAGAAGGAACTCTGCCTATATCAGGTGCACAACACACAATCAACGCTACTTTGAGCGTAGCTGCTCTTGGAGCATCTTACGATTCAGTATCTACAACAGCAAATGTAAATGATGAGAACACAAGATTGGCAAGAATCACATTTACAGCGAACAACGAAGACACTCTGATAAAGAAGGTACGTCTTTACAATCGCGGAAATGCTAAACTAAACGAAGCTTTGGACAACATAGTTATCCGCTTTGACGGCTCTGACTATGACGCGGAAGTAGACGGAGACTACCTTGTGGTAGACTTCGGATCAGGAGTTCTTCTTGAAGAGGGAGACTCGGAAACTCTAGAGGTTAAAGCTGATGTTGTAGGCGGAACAAATGATACAATTCAGTTTGAAATCAAAGATGTAGCAGATGTTATCGCAGTTGGTAACGACTATGGTTACGGAGCTAAGGTTACAACATCAGGAACTCCTGTAACTGTAACTATTCAAAGCGGTTCAGTAAATGTTACAACAGATACCAGCTTTGACAACAACGCGAAGGTAGCCGCAGGAACCAACGAGGCTCCATTGGCTGGCTTTAAAGTTGATGTTGACGGAGAGGATATAACAGCAGACGTTGCGGTAGTAATAACTTCAGCTAGCGTTCCACTTGGTACCAGTGTAGACAACATAGAAGTACAGAACATGGCTATATACAAGGACGGAGTAAGAGTATCTGATCTTGAAGATGCTGTGTTCAGCACCATTAACTCAAATGTTACTGTAACATTTACAGACGTGCCATTTGAGCATTCTACAAACCCTGTAGCATACGTTATAAAGGGTAACATTGACAAAGACGCTCCAGATGCAATGACATATACTGTAAACACAGTTACATTGTCAAACATGGAGACAGTTTCAGGGGAGAATATCTCAGGAACAGCAGCTACAACACCTAACCATAGTGTAGAGGTAGCAGGTACTGAACTTACAATGAGAGTATCCAATCCTGACGAGACAAACGTAACACCTGATACGGAAGAGGTTGTTATAGCGGAAATTGAGTTTGACGCTGAAGACTCAGGCGACGATGTACGCGTAACAGAAGTCAACTTAACTTCTAACAGTACCTTCCTATCAGCTACAAAGTACGCAAACAACTGTCAGCTATATGTTGGCACAGACAGAATTTCAAATGACAAGGAAGACTTTACAGCTGACAACCAGGCTGGTACTTGGGACACTGACTTTGTAGTAAGCAAGGGTGAAAGAGCTACCGTAATGGTAAAGTGTGACCTTGGTTCATTCGCCAACGGTGACACTATGGGCTTTGACACACCTAGCTTTGACGCTACAGGTGAGGTTACAGGAACCAAGTACAATAACCAAGCTGGTACAGGTTCAGCAGCTGTTAACATAACAATGGGATCTGTAACTCTTGACGAGACTACAGACAATGTTAATGACAACAAGGCTGTAAAGGACGATGCTACATCAGTAGTATTGGCTCAGATCAAGGTTGAAGCAAGAGATGCCGACATAGAATTTGACGGTGTTGACTTTGTATTCGGTGGTGGTGACGAGAACAATGTTGACGGTGACCTTGATATCTATGCTCGTAAGGCAGGTGAGACCACTTGGACTAAAGTTGACGGCAAACTGGCCGCAGCAACAACAAGTTTCACGAACTTGAATTACGACATAGCTAAGGATACAACGGTGTACTTGGAGTTCAGAGCAGACATGCAGCCAGGTGGTACAGGTGAGATAAACAAGACCAACGCTATTAACATAACCAACTGGTCATTCAACTACAACGGAGTAGCAATAACACCTACAAACAATGTAACTGTTGCAAACTTGCCACAAGTTACAATTGTATCTGCTCTTCCTGTTGTAGAGGAAGTTTACACTGACACTATTACCATGACAGCTTCATCACTAAGTGATAAGAGACTCCTAGAGTTCTCTATAAAAGCTGATGGTGGTGATGTCCAGGTACAACAAATAGCTCTAACTGGAACAGGTAATGTTAACTGGGATAATGTTGATGTTCGCGTTTACTCAGACGCAGCACACAACAACCTAGTTCAGGAAGATCTTGATGTTACAGGTGCGCAAGCAGCTATTGCTGACGCAACTATCGACATTACAGATGTTACAATCTCAGATGGCGATACCTACTACTTCGTAGTAGAGGCTGACTTGGCAGCTACATCAGGTCAATCTTCAACTGTAGCATTGCCAGATACAAATGCAGCTATTATATTTGACCTTGAGCCAGTCAACCCGACAAATAACACACCTGCTACAACAGAGCTTGACTCTGATCTGGTAATTCCAGATGAGATGAAGACAACAGTCAACACAGCTCTTTAATATAATTCCCGCAAGGAATTAAACTAAAGACAAGTTGATTGAGCAGGTCACGCAAACTTTGTGTAACTTGCACGGTCTTGCAAAAAGCCCCCGTTTTATCGGGGGCTTTTTTGCATCCACACCCCAAACCCCAAAAAGACCCCCCAATCCTCTACGAGGTTAAACCTCGTAGAAAACCTCGTAGAAATTAAAAATAATAAAAAGGTCCTGACTATAAAATTAGTCAGGACTTTTTATTTTTACTTTTAGAACTTTCTAACTTAAACCTAAATCTATGAGGTTAAACCTCATAGATTAAATCCTTTATTGTTTTGATGAGTATCAACAAAAATTTTAGACCATTGTTTAGCATCATTTTTATATTTTCTTATATCTCCACTCATGTGAATAATCATATCAATCTCATTTTTATTGCAAATAGGTGCTTTAACAGATCCTGGGTCAATATATTCAAACCAGGAAGTTTTAAGTAAGTCTGTTCCTGCGTTATATTTATGATGTATAAAGTTTAAGTTAACATAAGCGCTTACAGCTACTAAATCTATAATATGCCTTGCCTTAAATGTTCCTTGAAAAACAACTCCGCTAGCATCATATTTTTCATTAAAAAACATAGTATAGCTTGTGCCAATTTTTTGCATGAATTTTGAAATTCCATTAGGGGTTATTTCTTTTAAAATTAGGTGAAAGTGATTTGGCAAAAGTGCATAAGCTACTATCTCAACAAGTTTTTCAAATTTGCCAGATTTTTGCTTCTCGCGTTTACGCGCATGTTTGTCAACTGAGGCCTGTACACGTTCATGTCTGTTAAAAATTATTAGGTTATCTAAAAAATAATATATATCACCGGACTCTAAAAATATTTCATTTTTATTTGCGCCTCTATTGTAAATATGGTAATACTCACCAACGATGAACTGAGTCTTCCTTGTCATACCTTCATATTATAGCAAAACACAAAACAAATATCTACGAGGTTTAACCTCGTAGATTTCTTGATTTTGTGGGCTTTTGTGATAGACTGTTGTGCATTATTGGCCCGGTTTTGTGGCTAACCCTGCAGATGAAGTATTTGCAGTACCACAAAATCGTTATAAAATTATGACAGATAAAAAAGATATTATTAAAAACTCACCATTGCCACCTAAGATAGGTGATGTTGTAGAGGGTCCGATTATAGATATAGATCACGGACGCGTTTATATAGATATAAAACCTTTTGGAACGGCTGTAATATATGGGCGTGAATACATGGCGGCCCGCGACTTGCTTCGCCATTCAAACATAGGCGATATTGTCGAAGCCAAAGTTGTAGAGACAGAAAATGAAGATGGATACATAGAAGTGTCGCTTCGTGAGGCTCGTCAGGCGCTTGTTTGGAACGAGGCACTGGAGCTTATGCGCAACAAAACCACAATAGAGCTTGCTCCAAAAGAAGCCAACAAAGGAGGTCTCATAATGGAATGGAAGGGTATAGTTGGATTTTTGCCGGCATCTCAGCTTAATGAAGAGCACTACCCAAAAGTTCCGGAAGGAGATAAAGACAGAATTCTTTCAGAACTCAAAGCACTGGTAGGACAAAAACTATCTGTATATATAATAACTGCCGATGCTAAAGAGCAAAAGCTAATCTTCTCAGAGAAGAAAGTCGATGAAGAAGCTCAAGATGCATCCGCTACAGGACAAGAACAAGAAAGCGGCAGTGTATACAAAGTTGGTGATATACTTGAAGGAGAAATAACCGGAGCTACAGATTTTGGCGCCTTTGTGAAACTACCTGATGGCTCAGAAGGTCTGGTGCATATTTCCGAGATGGACTGGGCTTTGGTGGAAGACCCTAAGACGAGATTTAGCATTGGCGAGAAAGTCCAAGTAAAGGTTATAGAAGTTAAAGACAATAAAGTATCCTTGTCTATCAAGGCTCTAAAAGAAGACCCTTGGAAGAAAGCTGAAACAAAATATAAAAAAGGAGATGTGGTTGACGCTGTGGTTATAAAGCACAACAGGCATGGAGCTCTAGCTTCGGTAGAAGAGGGAGTATCCGGGCTTGTGCATGTATCTGAATTTGAGTCAGCTGAAGACTTAAAAGAAAAGCTGAAGCTTGGCTCTTCTCATAAGTTTGTAATTACAATGTTTGATCCAAAGCAGCACAAAATGACTCTTAGCTATAAAAAGGACTAGTTATTTACTAAGGGAATTTGAGCTCAAGACAAGATTCAAGAGCCGGCAGCCTTTGGCTGCCGGCTCTTTCTATCTCAATTATTAAATCTAGCAAGCATCTAAGCTTATCTCACAAAAATGAGTCACTTCACTCACTATATATTACAGCACCTATAAAAAGTGAATTCCCGGACCTAAAAATGGAGCTTCTAGCTCCACTTTTTAGCTTTTATTTGGCATGTGCCTGCAGCTTGTGCTTTGTGCCTCTTATGGGTTTTTGACTTTACAATCTTGTCGTTTAAATGCTATTATTTGAAAATGCAATTTGCAAAAAGAAGCGAAGGTATAAACAGTTCGTTTATTCGCGACATTTTAAACTTGACCAAAAATAAGGATATAATATCTTTTGCCGGTGGACTCCCCAACCCCGGGCTTTTCCCAACAGACGAGTTTGCCAGCGCGGCGGAAAATATTCTTAAAGACCCTAAGCTTTCAAAAGAAGCTCTGCAATACGGTCAGAGCGCAGGCTACAGACCACTTATAGAAATCATCGCCAAAAGCTACAAAACAAAAGACAATTTGGACATAGACCCGGATTTGATTTTAATAACAAACGGCTCCCAGCAAGGCCTGGATTTGATATCCAAGATATTTATAAATGAAAAAGACAGAGTTTTGCTGGAGGGTCCCACTTATCTGGCCGCTCTTCAGTCAATGCAATTTTACAGACCGGAGTTTTACTCTGTTCAGCTCGAAAAAGACGGACCTAAGAAAGAGTCTTTAAATTCCGCACCCAAAGACTCCAGGCTTTTTTATTGCATTCCCAATTTTCAAAACCCGAGTGGCATAAGCTGGAGCAATGAAAAAAGAAAACTTGTAGCAGACTTTGCAGCCTCACAAGATATTTTGCTCGTGGAAGACGATCCCTACGGTGAGATACGCTTTGAAGGAGGGCGCCCATTACCGCTAAAGACTTTCTATGAAAAAACCGTAATGTTAGGCTCCTTTTCCAAGATTTTGGCACCCGGTCTTAGGCTGGGCTGGATTATCGCTCCAAACAAAGAGTTTTTTGAAAAATTGCTTCTTGCAAAGCAGGCCGCTGATTTGCATACAAGCCAATTTACTCAAATGATAGCGGCTAAATTTTATGAAAACTTTAACTCGCAAGCGCATATAGAAAAAATTTCTCAAGTATACAAAAAGCAAAAAGATGCTTTAGTCAGTGCGCTGCGCGAGCACTTACCGGATTTTCATTTCAACGATATTCAGGGCGGCATGTTTATTTGGGGTAGTTTTCCGGAAGATGTTGACACCCTATCATTACTTGACTTTGCAGTAAAAGAGGGGGTGGCTTATGTGCCGGGTATTGCATTTTTTGCGAAAGACTTTCAAAAGCATAATTTTGCAAGGCTTAACTTTAGCAATTCCCAAAAGGAGGATATAGTACTAGGAGTAAAGCGATTGAGAAAAGCCTATGAAAAATACAAAGAACAACGATGAAAAAAGAGCTTTAAATTTTTTAAAAGACTGCGCTATAGATTATGAGCTTTTTGAACATGAGCCCGTATGGACTGTGTCAGACATAGAAAATCTGGGGCTTGACTTTAACGCCCTGGGTCTTAAAACTCTTGTCTTAAGAGATAGAAAAGCCGAGAGATTTTATTTTGTGGTATTAAACGAGAAGAAGCGCTTGGATATAAAATCATTGCAGGATAGATTTAATGAGAAGAAGCTTATTTTTGCATCAGAGGAGAATTTGCTTGATTTATTCAGGGTTCTGCCCGGCTCGCTATCTCCGATGGCGCTTATAAATTACAAGAAAAAAAGTTCGCTAAAAATTATTTTAGACGAAGATTTGCTAAGTGCCGAGTATATCGCAATGCATCCCAACAACAATGCTTTCACGGTTCGCGTATCTTTGGAAGAATTTCAAAAATTCATGGGCAAGCTAAAGCTGGACTATAAATATCTGCCACTTTAACAAAAAATACATATTGTCAATATTGTTTTTGGGTCTCTTTTAGGTATAATATAAACATGGAGCAAAGCGAAACAATTTTCTTCAAACAAGTCTTGATCTTTTCTGCAATCATTTTTGCCGCTATAGGTTTGTCTTATGCGGTGAATTTTTATAAAGATGATCTCAAAGCACTTGGGCTTAAAGCTGCAGCAGCCGCCAACGAAAGCGGTAAAGCATTCGGTGAGATTATGACCGAAGACCTTGACCCATAATAAAGATGCTAAAACCCAACTACAGCAGAGAGTAAGTCAAAGCGCGCGGCTACGCCGCGCGCTTTTTATCTCGAAAATCAAATCTAACAGGTCTCGCCTGTTAGATTTGATTTTTGGGGATTTTTGATATATACTTGTGCGCACAAGGCCTAAGAAAGCGGGTGGCTGATGAGCCTTAATTTCCCGCCGAGGTCGAGCTATTTTGGCCTTGTAATTTACCTTAAAAGGTAAAAACTTAGAACCTTCGGGTTCGTTAATTATTTATTTATGGCTAGATTAACAAGAGAAAAAAAAGAAGAGCTCGTAGCCCAGATTACAAAGTGGGTAAAGGAGTCTCCGGCTACCGTATTTGTGCATTTTGAGCGTCTTGGTATCAAGGACGAGCAAAGAATGCGTAACAGCTTGCGAGAGCAAAATGTAAAATACATAGTAGCCAGAAAGACTCTTGTAAAAAGAGCGCTTGAAGAATCCGGGGTAGAAGGAGAAATTCCCGCTTTGGATGGAGAGCTTGCCATAGCTTTTTTGAAAAGTGGTGATGACGCTACTGCGCCTGCGCGCGGAGTGCATGCATTCTCAGAAGAGCTGGGTGATTCCGTATCAATCATAGGTGGCGTTTTTGAAAATAAATTCAAAAATCGCGAGGAAATGAACGAAATAGCGACAATACCTTCCGAGGATGTATTGCGTGGCATGTTCGTAAACGTAATCAATTCTCCAATCCAAGGGCTTGTTATTTCTCTTTCTCAAATAGCGGAGAAAAAAGAGGCTTAATTTATTGAAATTATAAGTTTTAATTAATTGTTTATGACAGAAGAACAAGTAAAAAACAACGAAGAGGTTAAAGAAGAAGTAAAAGAAGAAGCTCCGGCCGAGGAAGCGGAAGCTAAAGAGGAGACTCAAGAAGCTCCGGCCGAGGAAGCTGCAGAGTCTTCTGACGACTCAGAGGAAGTGGAAGTTCCCGAGCAATTCAAAGCTTTGGTTGAGCAAATTGAAAAAATGACAGTCCTTGAGCTTAACGAGCTTGTAAAGGTTCTTGAGAAGAAGTTCGGTGTATCAGCGCAAGCTGTAGCCGTAGCGGCACCGGGCGCTGCCGGAGCAGGCGCAGAAGAGAAAGATGACTTTGACGTAGTGCTGTCTAGCGTCGGTGACAACAAGATTCAAGTCATCAAGGCGGTAAAGGAGGTTCTTGGCCTTGGTCTTAAAGAGGCGAAAGAATTCGTTGAGGGAGCACCTCAAACTGTTAAAGAGGGCGCAAAGAAAGAAGAGGCAGAAGAGATCAAAGCAAAACTTGAAGAAGCAGGGGCTACAGTTGAGCTTAAATAATAAGTCTGCTCTTGACTTAAAAGCCGGCGAAGGCTACGCCTTCGCCGGCTTTTGTTTTTCCTGCTTTAATGGTAAAATGTAGCAGTATGGATAATGTATTAGCAACACTTCTGGGCTCGGCGGCTAAGGCAAAACTTCTAAGACTTTTTCTGGCTAATCCAGATACTCAGTGGACACTGGACGAGATAAAATCCGCCACTCGCTTGCAAGCCACGAGCATAAATCGTGAATTAAAAAACTTGATGAAAATGTCTTTGATTAAATCCGGAGATTGCAAAAGACAGGTTCAAGTAAAAAAAGGCAAAGTTAAAAAAGAAATAGATAAAAAATTTAAGTGCTTCTTTGTAGATAAAAAATTCCGCTTCCTGCCGGCTCTAAGACAGCTGGTCTTAAGCATAGATCCCGCAGAAGATGCGGAGATAGTCCAGTCTCTCAAAAAGGTGGGCTCTGTAAAACTATTGCTTTTGTCCGGAGTCTTTTTGCATGAAGATGACGCAAGAGTGGACCTGCTTATCGTTGCGGATAAAATCAAAGAAAAGACACTTAAAAGTGAAATAGCCAAATTAGAATCTCATATAGGCAAGGAAATAAGTTATCTGGACTTAAGTCCCGAGGAGTTCAGCTACAGACTGAGTATGTACGACAGATTACTCAGGGACATACTGGACAGACCTTACAAGGTGCTCATAGACAGATTCAAGAACTCTTGGCAAGATTTATCCATGGCTAAAATATAAAAGAGCTTTTTGGCTATGATATAATAATACCGAAAGGTCGATTATTGGTTTTAATAAATAGCTAGCTAAAAATAAAATATGTTGGTAAACGAATGGTCTCAATCATTTGCCTTGGCTCTTGAGAAGGTCTGGTTTAATGTTTTGTCCTATATACCAAAGCTTGTTTTTGCCATACTTGTATTTGCTCTTGGATGGCTTATCGGTGTTATATTGGGCAGAGTCGTAGAGCAACTGGCCAAAGCTCTAAAGCTGGACAAAGCTCTTGATGCTGCAGGCATAGCGGAGCTTTGCGATAAAATGGGCTTTAAGTTAAACTCCGGACTCTTCTTGGGAGCCTTGGTTAAATGGTTCATGATACTTGTTTTCTTTACCATTTCTCTTGAGATGGTAAATCTGCAACAAGTTAGCAACTTTATGTGGAATGGTGTGGTGCCTTTCTTGCCTAAGATAGCTGTAGCGGCTCTTATTCTTATAATAGCTGCGCTGGTTGCAGACAAAGTAAAAGAGATAGTCCTTGGCTCATCAAGAGCTGCCGGTGTGGCAAGCGCTAAGTTTATAGCAAATTTGAGCAAATGGGCTGTGTGGGTCTTTGGTATCTTGGTAGCGCTCTCACAGCTTGGCATCGGAATAGCCATAATAAATATGGTGATAGGTGGTCTGGTACTCGCATTTTCTCTTGCTTTCGGTCTTGCATTTGGACTCGGTGGCAAGGAAGAAGCGGCAAGGTATCTTGCAAAGATGCGCAAGGAATTATCTGAAGACGAGTAAGTAAGAAGAGTTTTTACGTAAGGCGCGCGGAAAGTATCTGCGCGCTTTACTTGACTATTTGTAAATTTTTGATAATATAGCCCCACGCCGACACGGCGTTTTTTATAGTAAAATATGACAAGATCACTTAAAAAAGGACCTTTCGTAGATGAAAAACTTTATAAAAAGGTCTTAAATAGAAAAGCGGAAGACGGGCCTATAAAGACTTGGGCTCGCGCAAGTCAGATTGCGCCTGAGTTTGTGGGCTTTACATTTTTGGTACATAATGGAAGAAAGTTTATAGAAGTTTTTGTAACAGAGGAAATGGTCGGTCACAGACTCGGAGAGTTTGCACCGACAAAAACTTTCTATAAGCACGGTGGTAAAATGCAAAAGGAGCTTGAGCAAAAGAAGCGTGAAGCTGAGATTGCCGCAGCCAGGGCTGCCAAGGCTTCTTCATAGAGATAATTTCGATATTTTATTTATTACAAGCATATGAAAGCAAAACTAAAAAATTTCAATCAATCACCTAGAAAGGTTCGTAGACTGGCGAAGTTTATACGTGGTAAGTCCGTTGCATGGGCGCGTATAAACTTGACTTTCATGGACCAAAAGGCAGCACCGGCACTTCTAAAGCTTATAGACTCAGCACTGGCAAATGCTGGAATAGATAAAAAAGACACTTCGAGTTTGGAAGATTTGAAAATAAAAGAACTGCGTGTAGACGAAGGTATGCGCCTGAAGCGTTGGATGCCAAGAGCTTTCGGTCGAGCTACACCTTATAAAAAAAGATACAGCCACATCACTTTGGTCTTGGATAAAAATAATAAATAGTTTATGACACATACAACACATCCATATGCACACCGTTTGGGAATTCTAAGAGACTGGAAGTCTAGGTGGTTTCCAAAAAGCAAGCAAGCCCTAAGAGAGAACCTAAGGGTAGATACTGTAATTCGTGAATTTATAGCTAAGCGTCTGCGCAGTTACTATGTAGGTGAGCTTGTAATAGAGCGAAACGCAAACAACGGGATAAGACTAATCATAAAAACATCAAGACCCGGTCTTGTAATAGGTCGCTCCGGAGAAGAGCTCAAAAAAGTTACAGAGGAATTAAAAAAAGAGCTTAAAAGAAAGGCTAAGATAAAGAAATTGCCAGAGATACGCATAGATGTAGAGGAGATCAAGAGCCCGGAAAGCAATGCCGCTCTTGTAGCTCTTATGGTGGTTGAGTCTCTTGAGAAGAGAATGCCTTTCAAGAGGGTCATGAAATCTACAGTTGAGAAGGTTATGGCTAACCGTGATGTGAAAGGTGTTCGCATCCGCATATCCGGACGCTTAAATGGAGCGGACATGGCACGTACAGAAGAGATAAGAAAAGGGCGCATTCCTTTGCAAACATTTCGAGCGGATATAGATTTTGCTCGCGAAAGAGCCATGATACCTCAGGGAGTTTTGGGTATAAAAGTTTGGATTTACAAAGGAGATGTTTTGGATAAGAAATAAATAGCTTATGTTACTTTCACCGAGAAAAACAAAATATAGAAAATGGCAAACAGGTCGTAAGCACGACCGTCGCAGGAATGCACCTGACAGTCGCGGTATAAAAATAGCTTTCGGCTCTTTTGCAATCAAAGCGGTAACTCCGGCGCGCATGACTTCCAACCAACTTGAAGCTGCCCGTAAGGTAATCGTAAGAACCATCGGCAAGACCGGAAAGCTCTGGATAAGAGTCTTCCCTGACAGACCGGTAACTCAAAAAGCGGCCGAGGTAGGTATGGGTAAGGGTAAGGGAGCCCTAGATCACTACGTGGCAGATGTAAAGCCGGGAAGAATAATTTTTGAGGTTGAAGCTCCAAGTGAAGCTGCAGCCAGAGAGGCTTTGCGTAAGGCCGGCATGAAGTTGCCCGTTAAGTTTAAGATAGTTCAAAGATAGTTTATGAAAAAGCTTTTAAAGAAAAGTCCGGAAGATTTAAATAAAGAGCTTTCAAAGAAGAAAGCTGAGCTTCGCGATTTGCGATTTAAGGCAAAAGGGACTCGCTTGAGAGACGATAAGGCTATAAGAACTCTCAAAAAAGAAATCGCGCGCATATTAACCGCAATTAAAATAATTAAAAAATAGCATATGGCAGAATCAAAAGGAAAAAAATTGCAAGGCAAGGTTGTGCGTTTGTCATCTGAAAAGACAATCAAAGTGGCGGTTTCAGACTTTGTTCAGGACAAGAAGTATAAGAAGTACATAAAGAAAGTAAAGAAGTTTTTGGTGCACGACCCGAAGGCTGAAGCGCAAGAAGGTGATGTAGTGGAAATACTGGAGTCTCGCCCGTACTCCAAACTAAAGCACTTTAAACTTTCCAAGATTCTTAAGAAAGCGCAAATAAAAGAATAGGCTTATGATACAACCACAAACAATAGTAAAAATAGTTGACAACTCAGGAGGTAAGATAGGACGCGTGTTCAAGGTGCTTGGAGGTTCAAAGAGGCGCTATGCTCAGATAGGAGATGTGGTAGTTCTATCTGTTCAAAGTGCTGAGCCAAGAAAGAACGTTAAAAAGAAAGATGTTTTGCGTGCTGTGATAGTCAGACAAAAGAAAGCCTTCAGGCGTCGTGATGGCTCCTACATACGCTTTGATGAAAATGCCGTGGTCATAATAGATAAAGCAAAGAAAGAGCCAAAGGCTACACGTGTATTTGGTCCCGTACCAAGAGAGCTTTCAGAGAAGGGCTTTCAGAAAATTATTTCGTTGGCACCTGAAGTTGTATAGAGTATATCTTTAAATAAGTTTGTATTATGAGAAAGTTTAAAATAAAAAAAGGTGACACTGTAATAGTTATAGCCGGAAAGGACAAAGGCAAGGAAGCCAAGGTGGAGAAAGTTTTGCCTAAAGAAGAAAAACTTATTCTTGATGGTCTTAATTTGTCTATTAAGCACATAAAACCAAGCGGCTCTTCCAAGTCCGGGCAAATAGTTCAAAAGGCTATGCCGATACATATTTCAAATGTACAGTTAAAAGACCCAAAAAGTGGCAAGCCTACGCGACTAAGATATGAAATCAAAAAAGACAAGAAAGTTCGTGTGGCGGTAAAGAGTAATACGGAAATAAAGTAAATAGCCTATGTTTAAAAGTATTAGAGAAATAGAAAAGGATTTAAGAAATACCCTGAAGGATAAATTTGCATACAAAAGCATAATGCAAAGCCCTAAGATAGAAAAGGTTGTGGTAGCGGCGGGAGTCGGCTCTTTTAAGGATCCAAATAAAAAAGAAATAGTTGAAGATCGTTTGGCAAAGATTACCGGACAAAAGCCAAAGTACAACAAAGCTCGCAAATCTATAGCCACTTTTAAATTAAGAGAAGGGCAACTTATAGGCTATCAGGTTACCTTGCGAGGCAAAAGGGCCTACGCTTTTATAGAGAAGCTTATTCATGTGGCTCTTCCTCGTACCAGGGACTTTCAAGGCCTTTCAGCTGATGCGGTTGACGAGCAAGGTAATTTCACGATAGGTATAAAAGAGCATACTATATTCCCGGAGACTTCAGATGAAGAATTAAAAAATGTTTTTGGTCTAGGCGTGACCATTGTTACAAACGCTAAAAGCAAAGAGGAAGCTCTTGAGTATTTGCGCGGAATAGGAATGCCAATCAAAAAGGATAAATAATTCCTCAGAACTTAGAGTCTCAGGCTTAAGTCTGTAGCATATTTTAAAGCCCGGCACTGCGTGCCGGGCTTTAACAAAAGCTGCCCAAATTTTATCAGCATCCGGGCTTGCTACGGGAATAATAAAAGAGGTCAAGTAGCTTAGCAAGCCCCGGGCTGGATATAGAGTATTAACCCATATTTTCAAATCAGCTTTTAGAAAACTTGCTCGGGATTTAGCTCTATTTTAAATTCTGCCGGGAGCTCCTTGAGTTTTTTGTAAAAGTCTTTGCTGGCATCCGGCCAAATATCACTTGGAACCCTAAAAAGCGCTTTTAGCTCCACCGTATTTTTGTCCAAGTAGATAAAATCTCTAAACACTCTTGGCTTGTAATCGGCAAATATATCTATCAATTTTTGCATTTTTTCTATAACGGCCTTTCTGTTGCCTGATATGGAAACGCTTATAAGCTGTACATAAGGCGGCCACATCAGTTTTTCCCTTAGCTTTAATTCACTCTTTGTAAACTTGTGCAAATCTTTTGATGCAAACAGCTCTATTACGCGCGTTTTCGGGTCTTTGACCTGTATATCAAAGGCTTCTTTTGTTTTGTCCAAAATTTCTGTGAGGGTGGAGAAAATCTTCTCTTCTATTTTAAAATCCGGCACAGAGAGTAAAGAATCTACAGACAAAGCAGTGCTATAGTCTACAGAATCGCTAGGTATATAATCAAGCGCTTTTTGTGTTCCCAAAAGTATGGACGCGGTATCTTTTTCGTAGTAAGCAGTTATAATTTGCTCGGCTTCTTTTTCTGATTTTACTTTATCTTTATCTAAAATAAAAATTTCAAGATTGGCAAATTTCTGCTTTAAAAAATCCGCCACCTTGTCTATTCCTATACCCAAATCCAGCAGTCTCCAGCTGTTGCATTTTGGGCAAGTTATATTGCTATGCAATGCATAACCGCAACGCATGCAAACTATATGCCGCTCCTTGCTTCTGGGGTCTTCTTGAAGCCTAAGACGCGCTTTGCATTTAGGGCAGCTCAAAACATGCGCGCAGTCGTTGCACACTATTTGAGAGGAAAAGCCTTTTTTTGGATTAAAAATAAAAACTTTTTTATTTTCTTTTAAGTTCCTTTCTATTTGCCCCAAAATTTCTTTGGATATAATAGGGTAGGACAATTTGTATTCCTTGTTATACTGAATTTCTTTGCCCAAGTCTATAATTCTAAGTCGCGTCCTTTTTCTTAAGCGTTTTGGTATATGACCCAGCACATGCGCCTCTTCTTTAAAAAGCTGCATATAGTTTTCAAGTCTCAAAAAAGAATCCGCGTATGCTATTTCTATATTTTTTCTTTTGGCAAGCAGTTCGGCAAGTTTTACAATATCACTTTTTGGGTGTCGCTGTCTTTTGTATGAGATGCTGGCTTCTTTTTCAATTATAATTAATCCCAAGTTTTTTGCATCGCTAAATAAAATGGCCGGAGTTCCAACAATGCACCTTGCTTTATCGCTAGCTCGTATTTCGTTGATTTCTTTTATTTGCTTCAGAGGGCTCAGTCCTGAATCATAAAAGTAAAGCAAAGATGAAATTCCCGGCGCAAGAAAATCATATATATTTTTTGCCGTCTTTCTGTTGGGGCAAACTAGAAGCACAGATTCGCCCTGCGCTAATTTTTGTCTTACAAGAGCTTTGAAGCTTTCAAGCCTTCCGGCACTAAAGTCGTTTATTAAAAGGGTGTTTATTTTCTCATCGGACAAATCTTCCTTTTTTGAGTTTTTTGGCGGCGGATTGATTTTATCGTAATACTTCAATGCACTTTTAGGAAGTGCTTGCTCAAGTATAAGTCCCGGGGCGCGGACGGAAAATTTTGCCAAATCAAAAGCCGCTTTTATAAAATCTTTTGAAATAAAATCCATGGGCTCTTGCTTTCTTATTTTTCGTGGAGCAAAATCTTTGTTTTTAATATCGGCTTTTATACTTTTAACTTCTTTTACATTGCTTACCACCGCCAATATCTCAGACTGCCGAAAGGGGACTTTTATGATGTCAAATTTTTTAAATTTATGTGATGAAAAATAGCTCAAGTAAGGAAAAGCTTTGATGTTTTTAAGAGGGCTGACTTCCACTATATACATAGGCGTATTTTACGGCAAAAAAGCCCAAAGGGCAAATTTATTAAAGCTTGCCGATGTGCGCTAAAAATAGTAAACTGTAGCATAATGAATTCAAAGCAAGAGTATTTCTTGGTGGAGGGCCTGGAGTCAAAAAGGGTACTGGAGGGTAAGATAGCAGTAAAAGGAGCCAAGAACGCCGTACTTAAAATAATAGCTGCCGCATTTTTGTTTAAAGATGAATTGCGAGTGGATAACGCTCCCGATTTGCGTGACGTTCACTGGCTTTTGCAGATACTAGATAAGATGGGCATAGGGTCTAAATTTGAGAACTCCGCTATAAATATGCAAATCGGAAAAGGCTTATCTTTTGAGCTGGACTTTGATATAGCAAGAAAGCTACGCAGCAGCATAGTACTCTCCGGCCCAGTGCTTGCACGACTTGGCAGGGTCAAGTTCCCTTTTCCGGGAGGGGATAAAATAGGCCTGCGCCCCATAGACTTGTTTCTTGAAGCTTTTCGCGCTATGGGGGCTGAGATTTACGAGAGTGATGACTGCATAGAGCTAAGAGCGGAAAAAGGACTCAAGGCTGCTGAAATTTTCTTTAGAAGACAAAGTGTAACCGCAACAGAGGCTTTGATGATGGCGGCAACTTTGGCAGATGGGACAACAGTCCTTAAAAATGCCGCTATGGAACCTGAGATATTGCACCTGGCTAATTTCTTGAATAAGGCCGGCGCCCGCATAGCGGGCGCCGGCACTCACCGCATAGAAATACAAGGTAGCGCCGGAGAGCTTTTAAAGTCTGCTGATGTATACAGCGTTCCACCGGACAGAATAGAAACGGCAAGTTTCATAGCCCTCTCCTCGGTCTTGGCTAAAGATGTGGAAATTATAAACTGCAATCCGCAAGAGCTTGAAGCGGTGCTTGAGTATTACAAATATACAGGTCTCAATTTTGACTTAGGTAAGGACAGTGTGCGCATTTTTGATAATAAACCGGCTCGTGATTTGCAGATGGCGGACTTTGTAACCCATGAGTACCCGGGTTTTCCTACAGATGCCCAGGCCCCTACAGTGGCGGCAATCACACAGATGTCCGGAGAAGCTAAGGTTTTTGAAACAATCTTTGAAGGGCGCTTTGCCTACGTTGAAGCGCTCAAGCTTATGGGAGCGGATATTTTGGAGCTTGATTTGCACAGAATTATGCTTAAGGGTCCAAGAGATTTGCGCGCTCGCAGATTAAGAAGCTTGGATATAAGAGCCGGCCTGGCCTATATAATAGCCGCAGCAAGCGCAAGCGGTACTTCGCGGATAGAGCAGATATTTCACATTGACAGAGGCTATGAGAAAATAGAAAAAAGACTGTCAGATATAGGACTGGACATAAAAAGAGTAATAGAAAATTAGCCGACAAAGCTTTTATCAAGAAAAAGCGAAGCTTCAAAAAATGGAGGCTCAAGCTCCATTTTGTATATATAAATCTTACAGCTCAAATTTTTGCAATTATTGCAAAACAATATGGAAGTTCAAGCTCCATGTTTTTGTATTAGTTTCCAATATGTTAGAATATGGATATGAAAATTTTTAATCTTTCCTTGCTCGGATTCTTTTTTGTCTTTTCTTTTGCCTTGGCACAAGAGAGTGATATTGTTTGTACTCAAGAGTACAATCCGGTATGCGCAGAGTTGCAAGTTTGCAAAGAAGATTCCTGCGTGAGCGAGATTGAGACTTTACCAAATGCATGTGTTGCTAAGGTACGCAAAGCCAAGATACTTTATAAGTCCGAGTGTAAAGAAATTAAATCGGAAAAAGATGAATCAGAGTCAGAGCAGGATTTTGATAATCCTCCGGAAAATCTGGAGATGCCACCTGTTGCCATGGATGAGCCCGGAGAGATACAGCCTATTTTTACGGCAGAGAATAAAAATATAGAAATTATAATGGACGACCTTTCAAGTTATGCCAGTGATTCAAAAGAAGCCAAGGATATAATTAATCTATCCGGAGAAATTTTTAAGGCATATGACGATGGGGGTATTATGCTCAATATAAAAGATGGTGACATATTTGAGTCCGAGATAAAAATCTTAGGATTTGTCTACCCTGCAAAAAGCAGATGGACTGTTTTTGAGGCTTCTGCAGGATATGTCACTTTAAGAAATCTGCAAGGCAAAGAGCTAAAAGGTGCACAGCTCAAAATAAAAGACGATTACGATTTTCTAGACAAAATGGAAGAAAATGACAAAATTTGGTTTAACGCGTCCATTCCGGTGTCGGACCTGCCAGCAGGCTCTTATTTTCTACTGTTTAAAAACGAAGACCCTAGTGGCATAAATGAAGTGGAATTTCAGATAAATATAAAATTAAAAAAGGATGAAAAAGAGCCGGGATTGATTGATAAGATAAAAGATAAATTCCCCGGCTATAAACTTATATCC
>WFZM01000014.1 GCA_015489565.1 Patescibacteria group bacterium
GCTTCAAGATAATTTCTTAATTGTGAACATGGAAATATCGGAGAATGCCATGTCTGAGCTTTTGGAAAGCTTTTTTGCCAATCCCAAGCCACTTATTTGGCAAGATAGCTTTGAGCAATTGCCGGGCGGCAAAAGCTTTGCTTGAAGCATTTACTTTAAATACAAATTCTGTAAAATTAGAGAATGCTAAAAGTAAAGAGAGAGCTTGAGGAAAAAATCACCGACTGGGCGTTTGCTCAGGGGGTCGGGGATGGTTTGCGCTTCACACTTGAGCGGCCGGCAGATAAAAAGCACGGGCATTATTCCAGCAACTTGGCCCTAGTGCTTTCAAAAGCCTTAGCTAAAAAACCGCAAGATATCGCGCAGGACTTTGTGAATAGTTTCAATAGCCCGGATTTTTTGGAAAAGATAGAAATAGCCGGACCAGGATTTTTAAACTTTTATTTGTCCAGGCAAGCCCTGGCCAATATTTTAAAAGAAGATTTCAGCTTAAGCTCAAAATTTAGCGGAAAGAAAGTTCTTCTTGAGCATTCATCACCAAACCTTTTCAAGCCGTTTCATATCGGGCATTTGGTAAACAATAGCTATGGCGAAGCTCTATCAAGAATGCTGAGCTTGGCGGGGGCAAGTGTAAAGACTCTAGCTTTTCCTTCAGATGTATCCCCGGGAATTGCCAAGGCTGTATGGGCTATTAAAGATTTGCGATTAAAGGATTTTTCAATAGAAGACATTGGCAAGGCATATGCTTACGGGTCTGAAAAATACAAAACGGATACAGTAGTAAAAAATCAAGTGGATGAGCTTAATGCAAAAATTTATAACTATCTGTATGGTAAGACTGAGAAAGATAAAGATATAGAAATTTACGAAAGAGGAAAAGAACTATCGTTAAAGTTCTTTTTGAAGACACTTGATTTGCTTGATTCTCAGATAGATGATTTTATATTTGAATCTGAGGCGGAAAAAGAAGGCAAAAAAATAGTTTTTGAAAATAGCCCCGGAGTTTTTGAAGAGTCAGAGGGGGCATATATTTTTCGTGGCTCAAAATATGGACTCTTTGATAATGTTTTTGTAAACTCTGCCGGATTTGGTACCTACTTAGCAAAAGATCTGGGGCTTTTGAAAATAAAGTTTTCAAAATATGATTTTGACAAGTCCATCACCATAACAGATGCAGAGCAAAAAGAGCACTTTGCTTTGCTAAAAAAGTCCGCAGAACTTATAAACAAGACTTGGGCTGAGAAATCAGACTTTCTGCAGCATGGACGTATGGCACCGAGTTCCGGCAAGTTCTCTTCCAGGCTTGGCAATGTTCCGCTAGCGGAAGATATTTTAAGTGAGGCTCAAGAAGCCGTAGAGGAGAAAATCAAAGAATCAGGCAAGGGTGATTTGAAAAATGCAAGGTATATAGCTTTGGCCGCGCTTAAATACGGAGTGCTTAAAGTTTCCATGGGCAAGTCTATAGTTTGGGACAAAGAAAAAGCGCTTTCTTTTGAAGGAGACTCCGGACCTTACTTGCAGTATTCATATGCGCGCGCAAGATCAGTTCTTAAAAAGTCCTCTAAAGAGGCGGAGCTTGCCAATCTATCAAACTTTGACGCTCCAGATAATCTTTTGGGCTCCGAGCTTGTCTTTGAACTTTTGTATATGGATGATATATTTGAGGACGCTGTAGAGACTCTTTCTCCGCATAAGCTGGCAAATTATGCAAATAAATTGGCAAGCGCTTTTAATGCTTTTTATGCAAATGAAAAGATTATAGCTAGTACTGATGAGCAGTTTAAATTATTTTTAGTTAATCGTTTCGCAAATACTATGAAAATTTTACTTGAAGCCATGAGCATTAGAGCGCTTGATGAGATGTAAAAGTAAATGATAAATGATAAATAAAAAATAAGAGATTAAATCAAAATAGCCCGCGCGCAGCGTAGCTGCGCGCGGGCTTCATTTAAAACACGAACAGCTAACAAGCCCGGCTTGTTAGCTGTTATATTTTGTAAATTACACAATTTGCTCATATGGTAAAATGCACTTATGCAAAAAGATTTTGATAGGTGGAACGAGGAGAAGAAATAATTAAACCGGCTAGCTACGGGACCACGTTTCCATGAGAGGGAAGTGTGGTTTATAAAACTTGGCGTTAATGTTAAGCACGAGCAAGATGGCGGAAAAGAGTTTTTAAGACCGATGCTTATAATCAAGAAGTTTTCCAAGGATATTGCATAGGCCGTGTCATTAAACAGAACCAAGAAGCGTGGCAGATTTTACCATGTATTTAAATTTCAAAGAGAGGATTCAGCGGCAGTTCTGTCTCAGCTCAGATTGATTGATGTGCGGAGATTTTCTTACTATAAAGGGCGTATATCTACCAGAGAGTTTGAAAAGATAAAAAAGAAATTACGTGAGTTTTTAAAATAATTACCCCCCACCGCAAACGGTGGGGGTCGGGACTATTGTCCATTTATGCTACTATAATAGCATAATACAAAGATTATGCAGATAAAAAGAAAAATAAACGGGGAAGAAAAAGTATTAAAGCTGCCGAACTTTGCGCCGGATGCTACGCGCGCAGGGGTAAAGGCTTTGCCGACAAGCGAGCTTAAAGGTGTGGGGGTAGAAGCGCTTGTGGTAAATACCTACCACCTTATGCTCAAGCCCGGCGCGGATTTAATTGAAAAAGCAGGTGGAATTCACAAATTTATGAGCTGGGACGGCTGGGCAATTTCTGACTCCGGAGGTTATCAAGTCTTCTCGCTTGTGCATCGCAACCCTGAGCTTGGCAAAGTTCTGGACGATGGTGTGCGCTTTAAAAATGTATATAACGGAGATTGGGAGTTTCTGACGCCTGAGGATTCTATTAAGATACAGATGAAGCTCGGCACGGACATAATGGTCTTGCTTGATGATGTTCGGCCTACAGATCGCGACAAGGGCGAGATGAAAGATGCGGTGCTAAGGACGATTGAGTGGGCTAAATTGCAAAAGCAAGTTTTCTTAGATGAGCTTGAAAAGCGCGGGCTTGATGACGAAAGTAGACCAAAACTTGTGGCTGTTATCCAAGGTGGTCCCTTTGAGGATTTGCGCGCGCTTTGCGCGGAGGGCCTGCTTGCGCTTGAAGATGAAAATTTCCGTTTTGATGGCTTTGGTTTTGGTGGTAATCATTTGGACGCGGATGGGAACTTAATGGAAAACATTTTGCAGGTGACAGCTACGCTTATACCTGATGATAGATTTAAATTTGCGCTTGGTATAGGGCGTCCACGCGACATAGAAGTAGCAAAAAGCTTTGGCTGGAACTTGTTCGACTGCACGATACCTACGCGCGAGGCAAGGCATGGGAAAGTGTTCTTCTTTGAGCAGGGCGAACTTGCAAGTGAGAATTTAAAAAATGCAAAATTTAGAAAAGACTTTTCAAAAATAGACGAAACTTGTGACTGCGGATGCAATACCTATAGTAAAGCTTATCTGCATCACTTGATAAATGTAAAAGACCCGGCAGTATATATGATACTTGAGAAGCATAATTTGAAAGTTTATACAAGGTTTGTAAAAAATGATAAATGATAAACAAGAAATTAGAAATTAAATAAGAAATAGCGATGGCTTGCAAGGCAAGCCATCGCTTTAAAAGGAAGGCAGTTATGTATAACAATCAAACGCGCTCGCAGGCTTCGCCTGCGACCGCACAGCTCAACAACGCTACAGAAGCTTATTTTTAACATCTTACGCATTGGTTCACAAAATCTCAAGCTCCAAGAAGCCGAAATATAATATGTTATAACATTGCGTAAAGTTTTTTATTAATCGTTATTGATAAGATTTATTAATTTGTACAAGTTTTATGAAGAAGAGTAAATTTAAAAGAAATTCAATTTTTATAGGGTCACTTGCTGCACTAGCATTAGGTGCCGGATTTGTTTTTGCCACTCCGCCGGCTTCATACTATCTACCCGGTGAAACAAACGATCCATCTTGTTCTCCCGGAGATACAAATTGTGACGTGCAATTAGAGACAAGTAAATGGACAGTATCAGGTGCTATTCTTACTCCAAAAACCGCAACTGACGACCTAGCGATTAATACAGATAACCTTTACGTGGATGTAAGTGCGGGGACTGTTGGCATGGGCACGACAGGGCCCCAAAACAGACTACATTTACATCGGGCTGATAGTGGCTATGTTAATATACAATTTACAAATTCCACAACAGGAAGCAACTCGGTGTTTTCCGGCACACGTATTGGATTAACTAGTAATGAAGATTTAGCATTCGTTAACAACACTGCTGGCAAAAATATACTATTTTACACAGAAGAAGTGGAAAGGATGAGACTTGATAATACAGGTAATCTCGGGATAGGAACATCCAGTCCGGGCACTAGGCTGGAAGTACGAGCCGATGATACCGGAACAGGGACAAATTTTGGTCAATTGAGAATATCAGGCACTTCGGATGCAAATAAGAGATTGAACTTAGGTTTTGATACAACAAATGATTTTGCCTGGATTCAATCAGGGATTAGCGGTGTTAGTTTTAACGATTTACCCTTGAACCCAAATGGTGGTAACATAGGCATCAACACAAGCTCGCCGACGGCTGCTTTGGATATTGACAGTAACACTTTACGACTTCGTACAGCAAAAACCCCGGCAAACGCAAGCGATACTTGCAAGCAAGGAGAGATGGCTTGGGATAGTAGCTATATATATGTTTGTGTAGCGGATAACACTTGGAAGCGATCGGCCCTTTCCAGCTGGTAGTTTTAATATCAAAGATTAATTTCTTGGATTTAAGGATTATTTTAGGCGCAAACAAATTTGAGATAAACCGTTTCCCTATCAACATTATAGAAATATTAGCCGGAAAGATGTTATGTGCCATATAAATAAATTATAAATTATTATCGGACTTATGAAACACAATGACATAAATAGGGGCTGCAAAAAATGCTTAGTCAGGATCTCCCTTGTTGCGCTTCTTGTATTTACTTTCTTGGGATTTGCTGATGCAGCAGGGATAAGTAATACTGCTAAATGGGCATGGAGCGATAAAGGCGGCTGGATAAATTTTAACCCGACAAACGGCAACGTGGATGTCTCAGACAGTTCTTTAACTGGTCAAATATGGAGTACTAATTTTGGATGGATTAATTTGCAGCCCACAAATGGCGGAGTTACAAATAATTGCAACGGGCAGCTCAGTGGTTATGCGTGGGGCCCTAATTCTGGCTGGATAAATTTTAACGGGACCTCAATAGACCCAAGCAACGGAGTGTTTTCAGGAAGCGCCAGTTCTTTGACTTTGGGTACGCTATATTTTTCAGGGCAAAATATAAGTGTAATAACTGACTGGCGCTGTTCAAGCAGTAGCAGTTCTTCTTCCAGTCGTTCCTCTTGGTCAAATCGTGATAGTGATGGAGATGGCAAAATAAACAGGGAAGAAGGAATATATGCGGATAAAGATGCAGATGGAATAGCGGATTATTTAGAGTCGGATAAAATAGATTCGGACAATGACGGGGTGGATGATGAACGTGACGCTGAAAATTATAATCCAGACAATGATTCAGACGCTGACGGATATTCCAACAAAGAGGAGAAAGAAGCCGGCACAGATCCAACAGACCCAGGTTCTTATCCTTATAAAGACGATGGAGATAACGGCGATGATAGTAACGACAATGATGACGATGGAAAAGACACAGACGGTGATGGCTACACAGACGCACAAGAAAAAACACGGGGTACGGACCCAAATAACCCTAATTCAAACCCCGGAATAGGTGCAGACGAGCTAAACACAAGAAAGTGTCCAATTTTTACCAAGTACTTAAAGAGGGGGGACTCAGGTGAAGAAGTTCGCAAGATGCAGATTTTCTTGAAGCAGCGAGGTTACTACAACTATGATATTACCGGATTCTACGGAAATATTACAGATCGCGCAGTCCGCGCCTTTCAAGCGGCTTATGCCGACGATATATTAAAGCCGTGGGGTATCAGCACGCCAACAGGACGCTGGTTCAAGACATCTCGCTATACGGCAAACAAGCTCGCAGGCTGCTTTGAAGATAAGCCAGTGCTTGCGGGAGAGCAAGAAGAACAAGAGAAAGTGCAAGAAGAATCTCAGCAAGACGCACAAGGTCAAGAACAAAACTCTCAAACAGAACAAGATAAAAACACTCAGAAGCAGATAGATCAGCTCCTTGATACTAATAATTGCTCATTCTTTACAAGGTATCACAGGAAAGGAGAGAGTGGAGGTGAAATATCAAAGATACAAGCATTCCTTAAGAAGTTTGGTTACTACCGCTACCCTGAGATAACGGGATACTACGGACCTATTACAGATCGCGCAGTCCGCGCCTTTCAAGCGGCATATGCGGATGATATATTAAAGCCATGGGGAATGACTCAGCCATCCGGCTGGTGGTACAAGACTACTCGTGCGAAAGCAAATGAGCTTGCGGGATGTAAAGAAAATCTTTATCTAGATAATTTGCGCTAGATATAGATTGTTATAATTGATAATATAAAAACACGAGTCAAGCCAGGCTCGTGTTTTTGTGCATATAAGTATGTTATAATAGCGAGGGATTTAGTAAGTAATAATTTTAGGCTTATGTATAAAAAAATAAAACTCTTTTTGTTTGTTATGATTTTGGTGACCTCGTTGGCTGTCATCTCATATAATTCACAAGCGGAGGCTGTGCAGCTTAAAAGCGCGCAAATCGATGCCATAGTTTCACTCCTCAAGTCTTTTGGTGTTAAGTCGGATATTGTAAGCACGGTAAAGTCTGTCTTGGAAGGTAAAGAGATAAAGATTCCGACCCCAGCAGAGCCAAAGCCTCCGAAAATTAAGTGTCCGAAAATAGTCAGGAATTTGTATTTAGGCAAGAGTGGCTCTGACGTAAAAGAGTTGCAAGAGTTTTTAAAGGAGAAAGGCTTTTATGATTACCCGGAGATAACCGGTTACTTCGGCCCGGCAACAGAAAGGGCAGTGCAGGAATTTCAGAAGCGCTACGGAGTAATAAGCTCAGGTAGTCCGGAGTCTAACGGCTTTGGTGTTTTCGGACCTAAGACTCGAGCGATGATAAAAAAGATTTGTGGCTACGACTATCCGGAGCCCAAGCCTTGGCTTTGCCCGGCGATATATGAGCCGGTATGTGCTGTACCCAAGTCCAACTGCCCTGTCTGCAAGGGTGATGTCTGCTTGATGTTAGCTTGCCTTGAGTCGGCACCGAAAACTTATAGTAATAAGTGCGAGATGACAAAGGCGGGAGCAAGATTCCTGCATGAAGGACGCTGTGAAGATGGTGTGGTGACCAATCCGGAAGCTCCGCAAATTGAGGCTATCTCAGGTCCTGTATCATTAAAAGTTGGTCAGAAAGGAAAATGGAAAGTTAAAGTAAGGAATATAAAGGAAGGCGATTACTTAAGCTACAGCTGGTCCTGGGGTGATGAGAAAATTCAGGGGATCTCATACAGTAATATGATGAAAAAAGAAAGCGATGATTTAAGCTCTAGCGCCGAGGCAAGCCATATTTACTATAGTCCCGGACTCTACAAGATTAAAGTTACTGCCAGAAATCAGGCCGGTCTTTCAAACTCTGCAACTGTCACGGTGAAAGTCAAAGATGATGCCCCTGTAAGCTCGCAATGCCAATCTTGGTATGATGGCTGCAATACTTGTTCACGGGCTTATCCGGGAGCGCCGGCTATTTGTACTAAAAGATATTGCGCGCTTGATGAGAGTATCTGGAGTGGGAAGGCTAAATGTTTGAAATACTTTGATGATGAAAAATTACATATTTATGATATTCGCTTGGACAAATACAGCTATAGCTTGGACGATAGCATAAAGCTGAAATGGAATTATTCAGGCTCTACGGAAAACAAAAAATTAGCCATAATTTTAAAAGATGAAAATGGAAGGGCTATAAAATCTCAGAGAGCGGATATAGAAGAAAAAGAGGCCGAGATGAAACTTTCCGGTTCCTGCAATTCATACTTCTCGGACGCCATAGACGGAAATTGTAATATGCTCAGGGATAAGTTGGAGTCCGGCTTAAACAAATATTATTTAGAGCTTCAAGTTTACAGTCCTGAAAATGCTTGTTTTGGCTATTGTGCCCCGGGAGCGCCACGTCCTGAAATATTGGATACTCTAAGAACTAAGGCTTTTGATATAGAGTATTAAGAATCCATATCTTAAAGTAAAAAGCCCGCACGGCTACGCCGTGCGGGCTTTTTCAAAATCTAAGCAAACTTATTGCGGATTTTATTTGCCAGCTCTTTCATAATAGTTTCGGACTCATATTCTTTTCCGTGCCATATATCCAAGCCATCATTTTCGTATCTTGGTATTATATGAGCATGCGGGTGCATTACCACTTGTCCGGCGCAAGACTCTACATTCATAACTAAGTTAAGACCGCAAGCTTGTGTAGCGCTTTTAGTTGCCTTGGCTATGCGACGTGTTGCTTTTGCCACCTCAATCCAATCCGACTCTTCAATGTCAAGCACATTAGTGCTGTGAGCTTTTGGGATTACGAGCACATGACCCTCGTTGGTGGGGCGGATATCCATAAAGGCCAGGACTTTTTCATCTTCATAGACTTTCTCTGCCGGCAAGTCTCCGGCAACTATTTTACAAAATATACAATCGTTCATATGCTTGTATTATACAACATTTTACAAAAAATGGAGCTTGAAGCTCCATTTTTTGTATCAAGATGAAAGTTCGTGGTACAATAGCAAGCATGATAGAAGAGCATGAATTGTTTGCAAGCTTGCCGGACCCTCTTAAAGATATAGTTAAAAAGCGTTTTAGTGGAAAGGGCGATTTTGATGATTTTTTAAATTTTGATTACGAAAAGGATTTGCACGACCCTTTTTTGTTTAAGGATATGCAAAAGGCTGTGGAACGCATTTTGCAAGCAATTAAAAAAGGAGAAAAGATTGCTATTTACAGTGATTTTGATGCAGATGGTATCCCGGGCGGGATCATACTTAAAGAGACTTTTGATAAAATAGGCTATGAAAATTTTCTAAATTATATTCCTCACAGAAACAAAGAAGGCTACGGCCTTCATAAAGAAGCGGTAGAAAAGCTTATAAAAGATAATGGGGTAAGTCTCATACTAACGGTAGATGTTGGCATATCTGATACCGGCGCTGCCGCTGTGGCAAATAAGCTTGGTGCAGATCTTATTATCACAGATCACCATGAGGCTCTTAATGTGCCAGAAGCTTTCGCCATTATAAATCCTAAACTTGAGAATGAAGAATATCCTTTCAAAGAACTCTGTGGAGCAGCCGTAGCCTGGAAGCTGAGCTCGGCACTTTTAGAGCGTGGCAAAAAATCTTCCCTGCCCGGATTCGCGAATATAAAAGAAGGTTGGGAAAAGTGGCTTTTGTCACTGGTAGCTCTCTCTACCGTTGCGGACATGATGCCGCTAATTGGTGAGAACAGAGCACTTGTGCACTTTGGGCTTATCGCAATGCAAAAATCTCCAAGACCCGGGCTAAGGGCACTACTCAGGCACTATGGTGTATCTCAAAATTTACTTGATGAGACAGACCTTGGCTTTTCCATAGCGCCTAAGATAAATGCCGCCTCAAGACTTGGTGACCCTGTGCTTGCTTTTAATTTACTTTCATCCACCGACCCTTTGCAAATACAAAAAGATTTACTTGAGATAGACAGGCTCAACAGCAAGCGCAAAACAGAAAGCGCAAAAATAAGCCGTGAAGCAAAAAAGCGCCTTAAAGCGCGCGAAACTTTGCCAAAAGTATTTCTCACAGGAGATAAGTCATGGAATCCGGCGCTTTTGGGTCTTTCTGCAGGCAAGCTTGCAGATGAGTTTGGCAGAATCGTTTGTCTGTGGGGGCAGGACGAGGCGGGGGTATTTAAAGGCTCATGCAGAAATGGAAATTCCGGACATATAGCAAAACTTTTGGATTCCGTAAAAGAAAGGCTTATTAACTACGGTGGGCACGAAGGAGCAGGAGGCTTTTCTTTGGACTTTGAGAACCTGCTTGAATTTGAGGGTTTACTCAATGAATCTTACGAAAAACTTGGCTTTGAATCGCAAGAGCAAAAAGTGGAATTTGACGCTGAGCTTTTAAGCTCAGATCTGAATTGGGATTTCTATAAAAAACTCAGGCTTCTTGCGCCTTTTGGCATCGCTAACCCCGCGCCGATTTTTAGGTGGTCAAATATTGAAATAGTATCCAAACGCCTCTTTGGTAAAAACAAAGAGCATCTGGAGATAGTTTTTAAAAGCACTGGGAACAATCAGAGCGCCAAAGCGATAGCTTTTTTTGCCAAGGATGAATGGAAGAAACTGGAGAATATAAAAGAAATATACGGTAAAATAGAAAAAAGCAGTTTCATGAAGAAGCTTGAGCTAAGGGTAAGTGTTACAAATTTGATCTAAGGATAACTACCCGCGCAGTTATCAACTTGTAAAG
>WFZM01000015.1 GCA_015489565.1 Patescibacteria group bacterium
CTGTAAACTCTTTTGCGTTTTTCTTTTTCTTTGCAAGCGCGCCGAGCTCTCCGTGCAAGTTTTTCGGGAAAATTTGTTTTATTTTATCCCCTATCTCAATTAAATTTTTATCTAGAAACTCCAAAATATCCGGCGCGTGTTTTTTAGTCAAATTTAGAGCTTCTTTTTTAGACGAGCAAAATATTTCTTTAAACTCGGCTCCAAACCTAAACGCATGCTTTACAGTATGCACCCCTTCAAGAAGCACCGAATCTTTATCGCCTTTTTTGTAGCGCAACACATCATCTCGGCCTGAACACATACAAACATTATACAGCAACTTGCGTCTCGGCCAAATCCGTGAAAGTTTTATTACTTGCTTGCAGGCCCAACGGCTGCACGCAACATGTGTAATATATTGGTAATATTTCTATACTCTCGGTCTGTGCGCACGAGTTGGCCAACAAGTGGTATTGTGCGGACCTTTGTGCTCCACATATTGCGGTATATGCTCACCATTCTGGATACTAACTCTTCCGGATCTATATTAAGCTTTTTAGAGCACTCTTTTATGTAGTCAGCCAAAGGCACTATATCCGCATCTTCCCAAAACTGGCCGGCATACGGCAACACATTCTCGATTAAAATTCTATGGGCTGTCAAAAATATTTGCTGTTCCAAATCGCTGTTTCTTCTCTCTAACCGTCTATCCATACACCATATATACACCTAAACTAATCTCTAGTCAAGCCCTTTCCAACATCTTGCGCAATTCTTTAATCTCATCGCGCAGTATTGCAGCGGACTCAAAGTCCAAGTTTTTGGCGAGCTCTGTCATTTCTTTTTCTTTTTGCTTTATCAGTTTTTTAATCTCGCTTTTTGATTTGTAAATTTTTGTGTCAAATTCAAGAAGCTTTTTACTTGCTTTTTTGTTTTTGCTTTCAAATTGCTCTGATATATCCTTGATTGCTTTTTTAATGGTTTTTGGCGTAATGCCATGTTTTTCATTGTATTCTTTTTGCTTTTTTCTCCTGCGCTCAGTCTCGGCAATTGCCCTTTTCATTGACTCGGTTACGACATCGGCATATAAAATAACTCTTCCTGCAGCGTTGCGCGCTGCACGACCTATTGTTTGGATAAGGCTGGTCTCTGAGCGAAGGAAACCTTCTTTGTCTGCGTCAAAAATTGCAACGAGTGAAACTTCCGGCAAATCAAGTCCCTCGCGAAGCAAATTAACACCAATTAAAATATCAAAGTCACCTTTTCTAAAAGCCGTCATTATCTCTATACGCTCTATGGTTTTTATGTCAGAGTGCAAATAATTTGCTTTTAATCCTTCTTTTTCCAAATAGGCGCTTAGGTCCTCGGCCATTTTTTTGGTAAGAGTTGTTGCAAGGACCCTGTTTCCTTTTTTTATTTCTTTTTTAGCTTCGGATATAAAGTCTTTTATTTGTCCTGGATACTTATCGCTTCCGGATACCGGTCGCACTGAAATTTCAGGGTCCAAAAGTCCAGTCGGTCTTATTATTTGCTCTACTATTTTACTTGAAACTTTTCTTTCAAACTCTCCCGGAGTTGCTGATACAAAAATTGTCTGCCCTATCCGCTCTATAAATTCCTCAAAAGTAAGTGGCCTGTTGTCGCGCGCGGAAGGAAGGCGAAAACCGTGCTCTATAAGCGAATCTTTGCGCGCTCTGTCGCCCGCATGCATTGCGCGAAGTTGTGGCAGGGTTACATGCGACTCGTCTATTACAGTTAGAAAATCTGGCCTACCATCTTTTTTGTGTGGAAAGTAAGACAAGAGAGTCTCAGGAGGCGCGCCAGCGGGCCTTCCTTCAAAGTGTCTTGAGTAGTTTTCAATTCCGTTCACATAACCATGCTCGCGAAGAAGCGCCAAATCGTGCCTTACTCTGCGCTCCAAGCGTTTTGCCTCTAAGTCTTTGCCAAGTTTTTTAAGCTCCGCAAGGCGCTCTTTAAGTTCTTTTTCAATGTATAAAAGCGCGTTTTCAAAATCTTTCTTGTCCGTTACAAAGTGCTTGGCCGGAAAAACCCAAAGCTCTTTGAGCTCCTCTTTTTTCTCCCTGCTTATAGGGTCCAGCCCTTCTATCTTTTTTATAGATTTGCCCAAAAAACTTATGCGCCAAATAATATCTTTATGCGCAGGCAAAATCTCTAGAGTATTCCCCAGTGCGCGGAATTTACCCGGCAAAAGCTCGGCACTCGTGCGCTCAAAGTAGAGTTTATTTATTAAAACCTTTATCAAGTCTTGGCGTGAAATTTTGTCTCCCACTTTTATGTGCTCTATAGCAGAAGCGTAAGCCTTTGGACTTCCTATGCCGTAAATAGCAGAGACTGATGCTACAATTATTACATCACGTCTTGTAAGCAGGCTTTGCGTTGCAGCGTGGCGAAGACGGTCTATCTCTTGGTTGATCATTGCTTCTTTTTCTATGTAAGTATCTGTGACTGAAATATATGCCTCAGGCTGATAGTAGTCGTAATATGAGACAAAATAATGAACTGCATTGTCCGGAAAGAAGC
>WFZM01000016.1 GCA_015489565.1 Patescibacteria group bacterium
AACTTGGACTTTTTTATAAGCATGTGTAATTTTTCAGAGTCTGAGAACGGAACCACCGTGTCGTCTTTTGAATGGTATATGAAAATCTCATCAAATTGTTTTTCAAGTTTTGAAAAGTCTTCTTTGTGAGTAAACCCCCCGGCGTTTATTTTATACGCGGGAGCTACCAAATGAAGTTGTGCGAATTTGCCCAGTTCTTTTTCTTGAAAGTATTGTGACAAAAAACTTGCGCCTAGCGAGTGCCCGACAAAGACAGCACCGTCTTTTATATAAGGTAGATACTTTTCAAACCAAATTACCCAATGCTCGTATTTTGCATTTTTGTAGCATGGCATTGTGGGGGCGATTATTTGCCAGTCATCTTTTGCCAGGTCATCAAAGAGTTTGCTCCGCCATTTTTTAGGTGGGGCATTAGCCGGGTCATCTATCTTGTATGACTTAAGCCAATCAAGATATTCATCATAACTATTAAATGCTTCACCACCGTGAATAAAAATCAGTTGTTTCATTTTTTAAAAGGTGTTCTAATTGAGAGCATTTCGTTGATAAAAACATCCAGCATTTCAAAAGCTTCTTCTATTTGTTTCTGGTTGTCGCTATTATAGAAATTCAATATATGGAGTAGCTTATGCAGAATAGGCTGTTTTCTTGGCTGAACATCTTCCGGTGCCTTTATACTGCTTATTTCAGCTTCCACAGTTTGCATAATCCTATCTACTGTAGTTGCATTTTCACTACCTTCTGTAATGTTTCTATCCTCTTTATACGCGCTTAGCATACTAGCAATAATTTCAAGAGTTTTTTTATATCCTTCTTGCAGCCTTGCGTCTTCTCTAGGTTCTCCTTTTAATTCTGGCATAAGTATAAATATTATTAGCTTGTAATAGGTAAAAGTATACTATAAATTACTCAGACTTGTCAAGCTTTTGTGCTAGAGGCTTTTTCATGCTATATTTATGGTGTTTGCCTTACAGACAGTGAGCAAAACTCAAAGTTTTGTGTTACATTCTTTTTAAAAAATGTTTCACAAAATAGTTTTGCCTACAATTCTGTGAGGCAGAACTTAGTAATTTTATCAACTCCATTAATTATTAGTATTTAAAAATATCTATATGCAAAAGAAAGAATACAAAATAGATTTTGGCGGCAAGGAGCTTGTCGCTGAGTTTAACGATTTGGCTGCACGCGCAAACAGTAGCGTGATGATGCGCTATGGTGACACTGTTATTCTGGTAACGGCGGTAATGGGGGGCAAAAGAGATTTAGATTATTTCCCACTTTCTGTAGAATACGAAGAGAAGTTTTACGCTTCGGGTGCTATATTGGGATCGCGTTTTCAAAGGCGTGAAGGGCGTCCGTCAGACGAGGCTATACTTTCTGCCAGAATTGTGGACAGAACCATAAGGCCGCTTTTTGACCATTCACTAAGACGCGATGTTCAAGTAGTAGTCACAGTGCTTTCTCTTGGGGAAGATGACCCCGATGTTATAGCGGTTATAGGTGCATCACTTGCGCTCGGCACAAGCTCCATTCCGTGGAACGGTCCGGTGTCGGCCGTCAGGCTTGGAATGAAAAACGAAGACGTGGATTTTATTATTAATCCAAGTTATACAGAACGCGAATTTGAAAATGAAAAGTTAGACCTGCTTGCTTGCGGTAAAGACGGACTCATCAATATGATAGAAGTGGGGGCAAAAGAAGTCCCTGAAGATTTGCTTGAAGAAGGATTGAAAAAGGCGACAGAGATTCATGATAAGCTAAACGCTTGGCAAAAAGAAATCATAGCAGAGATAGGAAAAGAAAAAGAGGAAATAGAAACAGAGATAATTCCGGAAGAAGTTTTGGATTTGTTTGAAGACGAAATAGCGCCCAAAATGCTAGAATGGGTTTTTGAGAAAAACGAGACTTACGCCCTAAAAGACTTGTGGCTTGATACGGTAAAAGATAAACTTGGCGATGACTTTATCTCGTACGCAGACCATCTTTTTGAAGAAAAGATAGATGACTTCGTTCATAAAGAAGCGATAGAAAATGACAGACGACAAGATGGTCGCAAAATGAATGAAATCCGCCCTCTTTATGCGCAAGCCGGTGGAGTCTCAAGTGTTATTCACGGAACGGGAATTTTTTACAGAGGTGATACTCATGTCTTCTCAGCGCTTACTCTAGGCTCGCCTTCCGATGCGCAGGTCATAGATACTATAGAGAGCCCAGACAGCTCAAAGCGTTTTATGCACCATTACAACTTCCCACCGTTTTCTGTAGGAGAAGCCGGGCGAGTTGGCGGCTTCAATCGTCGTGCGATAGGACACGGTGCCCTGGCAGAGAAATCTTTGCGAGCTGTCATACCAAGTAAGGAGGACTTCCCCTATACTATTCGTATAGTCTCAGAGACTATGTCGTCAAACGGTTCTTCATCGCAAGCATCTATCTGTGCTTCCAGTATTGCACTACATGATGCAGGTGTTCCTGTGAAGTCTCACGTGGCCGGTATTGCTATGGGACTCATGTCAGACAAGAGTGGTAACTACAAGATATTGACGGACATACAAGGTCCGGAAGACCACTTCGGTGATATGGACTTTAAAGTGTCAGGTACAAGGCAAGGAGTAACGGCTGTGCAAATGGACGTGAAACTAGATGGCGTTCCTCTTAATATTTTATCTGAAGCCTTTGGGCAGGCGCGCGAAGCGCGCCTGCAAATCCTTGATGTGCTTGAGGCGGCAATAGACAAACCTCGTGCAGAGCTTCCTCAAAATGCGCCAAGGATAGATGTAATGAAGGTAAATGTTGATCAGATAGGACTTGTTATCGGCTCAGGTGGCAAGACCATAACGGGAATAAAAGAAGAGTCCGGCGTAGACGACATTAGCATAGAAGATGACGGAACAATCTACATCAGCGGCAAGGGTGATACGGTGGCAAAGGCGAAGAAAATGATAGAGGAGCTAACCCACATCTTTGAAGTGGGAGAAAAGCTGGAAGGAGAGGTCGTACGCATTGAGCCTTTTGGAGCTTTTGTGAAATTAAATTCAAATCAGGACGGGTTGGTGCACATATCGGAAATATCAAAAGACCGCATAGAAAATGTGTCGGATGTTTTAAAGCTTGGAGATAAAGTTCCGGTTATTATCAAAGGGATAGACGAGAAAGACAGGATAAGTCTTTCCATTAAAGACGCAGATCCAAGTTTTATAAAAGCTAAGAAAAAATAGTTGGCAAAAATTTTAGAAAAAGCGCGGCTTTAGCTCTGCTAAAGCCGCGCTTTTTAAATAAGCGTAAAAAGATTTGCTATAATAAAAAGTATGTTCAATCCTTTTTCTTCAGAAGAGAAAAAAAGAAATAAAGAACTTGCCGAGAATACGGCAGCTGATTTTATGGCACCTTCAATTTCCGAAAAGAGTCAAGCGGGGGAAAAGCAAGAGCAAGTCAGTGGAGAAAGAGACTTTGACACGGCCGGCATGCTTTCTGTTCGGACTCCTACAGATACTAAAATCCAGACAGGCCGGTCAAGCGCGGTAGCTAAGCCAAACTCGGCAAATGAAGGAGCTTTTAAAAATCCCAAATCTCAAGATAATACAGTTCCAGAAAATAATTTAAAGCCTCGCGCTCAAGTCAATACTATCTTTTCCGCCATAGCTGAAAGCGCCGGTGAGAAAGAAAAAGTTCGCTGGGAAAAGCGTCTTGCGCAAGAGCGGAAGAAAATAATGTCCGAGAAAAAAGGACCCGATCCAAACAGCCCGGAAGCGGTCCTGGACAAGCAATTTAAGGAAGACAATAAAGCTTTTGCAAAGTCCGAAACTGTACAAAAACAAATACAAGACCTGGCGAGTCGGAGTGAACCCAAAGCTGAAGTCGTAACAAAAAAAGTAGGAACTATCAGAACCTTTAAAACAGACTTGCAGTCTTTGATGCAAAAAGAGAAACTCTCTTTGACAAAAATTGTAGCTATAGAAAGTGATAAACGGCGCTACCACAAAGAGGCTAAAGAGATAAAAAAAGAAAATAAATATTCCTATTTGGCATGGGTAATTCTGTTCCTGGCTTTGATGACCAGTTTATCTCTTTTGGCTTATGCCTATTACCTTCAAAAACAAAATAACACACAAGGTTCTCAGATAGATGACTTAGCAACAGCGGAAGTTTCTCTTGCGGACGCCTTGATTTTTATAGAGGACAGAATACGTATTGATGTTAGTGAAAAAAGCAGAATATATATTTTAAGAATTCTGCAGGCGGCAAGAGACAGTACAAAGATAAGCACCACACTGGGCAATGTTATAGAATTTGAATTATTAAAGAAATATAAGAATCAATACATAAGACTAAATTCAAAAGAATTTCTAAAGATACTAAATCCGAATGCCAGCCCGGTATTTTTGGATACCATTGGCTCCAAATATATAACAGGAGTACATGTACTAGACAGTGGCAGGCAACCTTTTGTTATATTTACAACCAATTCATATCAGTACACTTTTTCCGAGATGCTAAAATGGGAAAAAAGTATAGAAAAAGATGCAGGTATATTTTTAGATCCTAAGTTTAAAAGCGCTTATGCCAACAATTTTGAGATAAACGCCAGCTTTAAAGATGCCACATTAAAAAACTATAGTGTTAGGGTACTTTACGATAAAGATGCCAAGGTGAGATTACTTTATGGTTTTATGGGGCAAGACACCCTCATTATTACAAGTAATCCCAGAACCTTTCTTGAATTGGCGGCGCGTGTAGCTGTAGAGAAGGGGCAGTAGCGGCTAAAAGTTGCGGCTTTATGAAATAAATAGTATTATATACGCATATGGTAAACATAAATAAGGCAAAACAAAAATTGGAGCAAGAGGAAGCACAGCTGGAACTTGAGCTTACAGACATAGGCCATTTACATAACGCGGCAGTCGGCAACTGGGACGGTAGTGCCGGAGATTTGAAAGTTGGAACAGAAGATGAAAATGTTTTAGCGGATAAGTTTGAGGAGATAACAACAAACGAAGCGATAGTAAACGAACTGGAAGAAAGGCTGTTAAATGTGAAAAAAGCTTTAGAGAAAATAGAAGCAGGCACTTACGGAATTTGTGAGAAATGCGGCGCAGAGATAGAAGAGGAGCGCCTTGAGGCAAATCCTGCCGCGACCCTTTGCTTTGCTTGCGCACAAGAAGAGGAATAGACCATAACTAAAAAATAATAGATAGTCGATAAAATAAATCCGGGCTGCTACGCAGCCCGGATTTATAAAAAGTGTGTGCGCAAAGCGCACACACTTTATTATACTAGATATTATATCTTAATTATTATTTATTTTGTCGGGGCGCCCGGAATCGAACCGGGACCTCGCGGTCCCAAACCGCGAACACTAACCATTATGCTACGCCCCGAACTTGCACAAGGAT
>WFZM01000017.1 GCA_015489565.1 Patescibacteria group bacterium
CTTCTGTGACCGCGACCTGCTTTACCTTCACCACCACCATGTGGGTGATCAACAGGGTTCATGGCCGCACCACGCACAGTCGGACGAATACCCATATGCCTTGCACGTCCGGCCTTACCTATTACAACCAGTTTATGCTCATCGTTTGAAGCTTCACCGACTGTAGCCCACGCAGAGCTTGGAACTTTACGAACTTCAGATGATGGCATCTTAAGGTGTGTGTAACCGGCATCGTGTGCCAGAACCTCGGCAAAGTTACCTGCGCTACGAGCCAGCTTTGCACCCCCTTCAGGCTTTAGCTCTATATTGTATACAAAGGTACCTACCGGCATTTTAATAAGTGGCAAACGATTACCCAACTCTATCTTGGCATTCTCAGACACTATGAACTCATCTCCGACTTTCATGCCCTTTGGTAAAACTATATAGCGCCTTTCTCCGTCGGCATATAAAGCCACGCCGATGAATGCTGTACGGTTTGGATCGTACTCTACCGTTTCTATGCGTGCCGGAATGTCTTTTTTGTTGTATTTAAAGTCAATCTCTCTCCAGCGTCTTTTGTGACCCCCTCCCTTGTGGCGAACCGAGATACGACCTGAAGAAGAGCGTCCTACAGCGCGCTTTCTTCCTTTTGTAAGCGACTTTAGTGGCTTGTCGCCACTTAAGACCTCACGGTAGTTAATACCTGACATGTGACGCCTTCCTGCTGATGTTGCTTTGTATTTTTTAATAGCCATACTCTAAATCTTTAAATTATTGATATTTTATCACCTTCTTTAAGGTAAACTATAGCCTTTTTACCTCCAGACTTCTTTCCGAGCTTGCCGGTTCTGAAATTTCTTTTTGTTTTACTTGGATATTTACTTATATTCACCTTTAAAGGCTCTACACCATAAATATCTTTAATCGCTTTTGCGACTTCTGTTTTATTTGCATCTTTGCGAACCTCAAAAGTATATACACCCTTGTCCATCAAACGTACAGCTTTTTCCGTTATGCGTGGGGATATTATAATATCGTTCAAGCGCACGTTCTTTGGCTCCGCAACTTGCTTTGCATCTTCTTTCTTCTCTTTCTTTTTGGACTTAGACTCTAGAGACTTCTCAGCCTTTGAATCTTCCTTTTTT
The DNA here is from genome assembly GCA_015489565.1 of Patescibacteria group bacterium. Lineage (GTDB taxonomy): Bacteria > Patescibacteriota > Minisyncoccia > Phycocordibacterales > UBA2100 > S143-145. Next base: position 1,128 of record WFZM01000017.1, read on the forward strand.
TCATCTTTTTTACTAAATATTGCCATCATAAGCCTTTTAATTATTTACCTTCCACACGAGCAAGTAAAATCTCTTCCACTTTCTCAGGTGATACAAAAATAATATATTTATACTTTACCGCATCGTAGGTGTTAATATTCCTGGCATCCTTCACAAAAACATTCCCGAAGTTTGCAAAGCTTTTGTAAGTGTTTTCGTCTTTTTCTGGGAGAACTACAAGAGCTGCATTTTTCTTTTTGTAAGCAAGTTTCTCAAAGCCTGCCTTTGCAAGCGCGTCAAGAAGCGACTTTGCATCTTTTGTTTTTGGTGCTTCAAAGCTTAGCTCACTTAACATTATAAGCTCACCATCTTTCACTTTTGCAGAAAGTGCGCTTGTCAAAGCAACGCGCGCTGCTTTTCTGTTTACCTTTTTGCTGTAATTTTTTTCTTTACTTGGCCCATGTGTTACCCCACCGCCAGTCCAAATAGGGCTACGATTTGAGCCATGCCTTGCCCGGCCAGTTCCTTTTTGCTTCCATGGCTTGCGTCCTCCACCGCGAACATCGCCACGACCTTTAGTGTGTGCAACCGGTGTTCGCATGTTAGAAAGTATGGATAGTACAACTTCCTTGATAAGAGCAGGCTTAAATGCTACGCCAAAAATTTTATCTGATAATTCTACAGACCCTTTCTTCTTTCCTTCTTGTGTATAAACGTCAAACTTCATAAGCTATTTCTTAGTTCTTATCTCTAATAGAGAGCCTGGTGCTCCTGGGATCGCCCCCTTTATCATAAGCAAATTGTTTTCAGGGTCTATTGCGACTATCTCAAGATTCTTAACAGTTACTCTATCGCCACCCATACGACCTGCCATCTTCTTGCCTTTGAACACCCTTTGCGGACCTGTTGACCCGATAGAACCAGGTGCACGAAGTGAGTGCTTTTGACCGTGACTTCCGGGGCCTCCGGCAAAGTTCCAGCGCTTTACAACACCTTGATTACCTTTACCTTTGCTTGTGCCTGATACATGCACAATGTCACCCACCTCAAAACTTGTAACATCTATCTTGTCACCTGTCTGGTATTCATGCGAATCAATGCGAAACTCACGCACAAAGCGAAAAGTTCCCAAATCTTTCCAAGCTCCGAGTTGAGCTTTGGCAATATTTTTTTCTTTCTTTGTGCCGAAACCTATCTGTACGGCACTGTAACCGTCTTTTTCTTCGCTTCTTATTTGCGTTACAGTTGCAGGACCGGCCTTAACAACAGTGACGGGCACTACCTTACCGTCTTCGGTAAAGACCTGAGTCATTTTTCCTTTTGTTCCTAATATAAATTTCATATGCAAAATTAAATCACCCTGCCCAGGGTGAAAAGTCTAAATCTAAACTTAAATTTCACCCATTGGTCCCATCTTTTAGCAATTAATAAATTCTTGGGACTTAGGTGCAGACATTTTACACGAGAAGAAAAATAAGTCAAGTAAAATATATTGCAGATTTATATCTGTAAACTATAAATTATCATTTTTATATACAGTTTTGCTTATATAATTATTTATAACATGCTTGGAGGGAGTAAAGATATTATCCGGTAAAGCACCTATCGGGAACCATCTCCATTGTAAACATTTATCTTTTTCCATTTTTTTTAATTTTCCTGAGAATTCTTTACAGATAAACCCTATGGAAACATAGTGTTTGTTCTCTTCCGGCATAATATCGTCTGACACTGATATTAATTTTAAGTTATTTATATTAAGGTTTGTCTCTTCTTGAACCTCTCTTATGGCCGCATCTTGCAAAGTTTCGCCAAAATCCACATGTCCGCCAGGCAAGCCCCACACTCCGGCACCATGCGACCCATTACGCAAACCAAGCAAGACACTGTTATTGTTGTCCAATATGATTACCCCAACTCCTATATACGGTCTTTTTGTCATGTATAAATTATATCATAAAAAAGCGCCGGCGTAGCCGGCGCTTTTTGATTTTGTCTTAGTTCATCTTCACATCTATGGATACTCCGGACGGAAGAGAAAGATTTGTGAGTGCGTCTATAACTTTTGGTGAAGGATTTAAAATATCTATCAACCTCTTATGGACGCGAATCTCAAACTGCTCTCGCGCATCCTTGTGCACAAAGGTGGAGCGATTAACAGTATATTTTCTGATTTTTGTAGGCAAAGGAACCGGACCTCTGACTTCAGCTTCAAGTCTTGAAGCTGCACTTAAAATCTCTTTTACAGACTTATCAAGCAAAGAGCTCTCATAAGCTGCAACCTTTATTCTAAGAAAAGAATCTGCTTTCTTTGTCTTTTTTGCTGTCTTTTTTGCTATCATAATTGTAATTTAGCTATTAATGCCCCACCCTTGCCCGCCACAGAAGGCGGGCAAGACTGAGTTATTTCAAAGTACACAAGAATCAAATAAACTACGCGATAATCTTGGTTACAACTCCGGCACCAACTGTGCGACCACCTTCACGGATAGCAAAGCGCATTTGCTCTTCCATGGCAACCGGTGCAACAAGCTTTACTTTGAATGTTGCGTTGTCACCAGGCATAACCATCTCTACGCCTTCAGGCAAAGTAACTTCACCTGTAACGTCTGTTGTTCTAACATAGAATTGTGGCTTGTAACCTGAGAAGAATGGAGTGTGGCGACCACCTTCCTCCTTGCTCAATACATATACTTCAGCTTCAAACTCTGTGTGTGGAGTTATAGAACCTGGAGCCGCAAGAACTTGACCACGGTGAACATCTTCTTTTTTCATACCACGAAGAAGGATTCCGGCGTTGTCACCTGCTTGTCCCTCTTCAAGTTGCTTGTTGAACATCTCGATACCAGTAACTGTTGTTTTTTCTGTTTCTTCTTTGATACCGACTATCTCAACTTCTTCACCAACCTTTATAACACCACGCTCGATACGACCGGTAACGACTGTACCACGTCCTTCGATTGAGAAAATGTCCTCAATTGGCATAAGGAATGGTTTGTCAAGCTCACGATCAGGAACTTCAAAGTACTCATCCATTGTCTTTGTAAGCTCAAGAATCTTTTGTACCCATGGGTCGTTAACGTCTGTAGCTTCAGAAGCCTTAAGAGCTGACCCAACGATAAATGGAGTATTCTCACCGTCAAATCCATATTGAGTAAGAACCTCTTTAATCTCCTCCTTAACAAGTTCAATCATTTCCTCGTCATCAACCATGTCTGCCTTGTTGATGAACACAATCATCTTTGGTACACCAACTTGCTTTGCAAGAAGAATGTGCTCACGAGTTTGAGGCATAAGACCGTCTGTAGCTGCAACCACAAGGATGGCACCATCCATCTGCGCAGCACCTGTAATCATGTTCTTAATGTAGTCTGCGTGACCTGGCGCGTCAATGTGAGCATAGTGACGATTTTCTGTCTCGTACTCGTTGTGAGAAAGAGCAATAGTAATACCACGCTCTTTTTCTTCCGGGGCGTTGTCGATTTCATCAATTCCCCTCATCTTAACCTTTTGACCTGCGAGGTTCAAAGAGTTAAGAATAGCCGCAGTAAGAGTTGTCTTACCATGGTCAACGTGACCGATGGTACCAACGTTCATATGCGGTTTACTTCTATCAAATGTGTCTGACATAAACCTTAAATAAATTAAATTAACTAATAACTAATAATACTCTGGACTAAAGGCGCGAGAGCCTTGCTTTAATCCAAAGCTTTTAGCGCACTAAAAAGCACGCCAAAAGTGGCAATATAATAGCAAAGAGAGAAGAAAAGTCAAATAAAAACAACTTCACTAAGCAAACTTTAAGCAAATAAAAATACAATAAACTACTGCAAATCAAGCCCTAAAAAACTCATCCTTGAGAAAATCCGGCCTGTATTTCTAAGATGAAGTATTGGAAATATTGCCAACTTTCTTCTTGTTAAGTTTCGCAATCTCCGGCAGAAGTGGCGCTGCAAGGAAGATGGAAGAATAGGTTCCCGCCAAAACACCGGCCAGAAGCGTCAAGGCAAAATATTTGGTAGATTCGGCGCCCAAGAAATAAAGAGACAATACCACTAAAGCGGTAGTTAGCGAAGTATTTATACTGCGCACAATTGTACTGTCCAGCGCCTTGCCTACCGTGTCTTCAAAGCTTTCTTTTATTTTCTTTTCGCGATTACGCTTTAGTCGCTCACGAATGCGATCAAATATAACTATTGTATCGTTGACCGAATAACCAAGAATCGCCAGAAGCGCCATAACAAAGAGAGTATCTATCTCCGCGCCAAAAAAGTATCCCAAAAAAGCAAAAACACCGAGCGGTATTAATATATCGTGTACAAGCGCCAGGATAGCAACAAGGCCATAATACCAAGACTTGACCGGTTTTGATACTTCACGAAAAGCCCAAGCCACAAAAGCTATGATGGCAAGTATTGTGAGCGCTATGGCCACCAAGGCTTTTTTGCGCAATTCAGACCCTACCGTAGGTCCCACCAGGGCCGAACGTTTTATCTCCAGTGACTCTTTTTCAAAAAAATCATTTAGCTTGTCTTTACTTTCTTTATTCAAAACTTTTGTACGAAGAATATAGGCGGATTTTGCTCCGGATATATTTGTCGCTCTTACAGAGGTCCCATCCAGCCCCAAGTCGGATATTTCCTTCTCAATCATATCCTTGGATATATTTTTTTGGCTTGCCAACTCAAAAAGCTCCCCACCGCTAAAATCTATACTCAAACGCAAGCCAAAAAACAAAGTGGCCGCAAGCGACACAGCAAGCGTAAATACGCTTATTGCAAAGAATATTTTTCTGTACTTAACTATCTTCATATTTTTTTACTTTAAACTTCTAAAGAGCTTACGAAGGCTTTTTGATTCTCCTTTTAGTTCATAGGCGGCAAGAAGAAAAGTTTTGCTGACATAAATCGCGCTCAACATGGACACCAAAATACCGATTGCAAAAACCAACGCAAAGCCTTTTAGCATACTGGTGCCAAACCAGAACAAAATCGCCGCCGTAATCAAGCTGGACAAATTGCCGTCGCGTATGGACGACCAAGCTCTTTCAAATCCGGTATTTATTGCCTCCTTTATTTTTTTACCATGTTTAAGTTCTTCATTCATGCGCTCAAATATAAGTACATTGGCATCCACCGCCATACCAAGAGACAATATAAATCCGGCAATACCGGCAGCGGTAAGTGTAACAGGTAAATATTTAAATATGGCAAGCATTATTACTATATAATTTAAAAGAGCAAATGTTGCTATCAAGCCGGGCAAGCGATACCAAATAAGCATGAATACTATAACAAGCAAAAGCCCAAATACTGCCGCATTTATACCCTTTAGCAGTGCATCGTGTCCAAGACTTGCCCCTATGCTTTGTGTACTTAAAAGCTCAATAGGTACCGGCAAGGCTCCAAAATTCAAATTACGAACCAGATCTTGAGCCTCTTTAGTCTGAAAATTACCGGTTATCTGAGCTGTGCCGGCCAATATCGGCTCTCGTATAACTGGTGCAGACAAAAGCTGTCCGTCCAGAAAGATTCCGAAAACTTTACCTACATTGTCCTTGGTTAGCTTTGCAAAAAGCTCTTTTCCTTGACTGTTAAAGTGCAGAACAACACTTGGCTCTGCAACACCTATGCCACCTTGCTGACTAAATTGCAACTCTGCTCTGTCCAGATGGGCTCCTGTTATAAGAGCCGGGCCAAAAGCCTCTTCCAACTTGTCCGTGCTACTTGCCAAATTTAAATTATCCTTTTGCAAACGAAATTCCAAAACGGGAGTCTTTCCAAGTGCATCTATAGCTTTTTGAGTATCTGTCATTCCCGGCAACTCAACCAAGAGTCTGTATCTGGCTTCCTTATCCAAACTGCTACCCTCTTCCAGTTGCACTATGGGCTCCCCCACCCCAAAGGCATTTACTCTGCGTTCTATAGTATCGCGCAGTGACGCCAAAGAAGCTTGCAGATCCTGCGGGGCCAAATTTGAGACATCCGCCTTATAAAGAAGCTGCACACCACCTGATAAATCAAGTCCGAGTTTAAAGCCGTAATTATCCTGCTTTTTGCCTGAGCTGTAAAGCCAGAAAGCCAAGCTGGCAGATAAGAAAATTATAGCCAGAGCTTTTATTGTATTTCCATATTTTTTCATTCCGTATAGTATATAGGCAATTTAAGCTAAGGTCAAATTTCAAATCGTTTTAATAAGACTTTGGTAAAATCTCCAAACTAAGTGGATATCATATTCTAGAAATTATTTTCCTTTTAGTCCCAAGACCACCAAAAAGGTCTGAATAAAAATATTTAAGTCTAAAAGCAGAGATGCTTCTTTTATGTAAAACAGGTCATACTCAAGCTTTTCTTTCGTCTTTTCAATATTCTTGGCATGATGCGGGTCATCGTGATGGTTTATCTGCGCCCAACCTGAAAGACCGGGTTTTAAAAGGTACCTAAATATATACTCCGGTATCTCTTTCTCATATTCTTCTGCCAATTCGCTAATTTCCGGCCTTGGTCCTATAAAAGACATTTGTCCTTTAAGAATGTTAAACACCTGAGGCAACTCATCTAAGCGACTGGCTCTTAAATATCTACCAAGCTTGGTCACTTTAAGCTTTGATTTGATGGCCTCCTTCCCTGTATCTGAGCCATTCATTGTTCTGAATTTATAAATATAAAAATCTTTTCCCAATACACCTTTGCGCTTACTAAGATAAAACACGGGTTTGCCATCAAAAAATCTTATGAGAAGATACACAAGAAGCAAAGTGGGCAGTACAAAAGGCAAAAGTAAAATTGCTATAAGTAAGTCAAAAACATTTTTTGTAAAAAAGTAAAATTTAAAGCGTAAACTTTTATGTCTTTGCATAATCTCCCCCAGGCTATCCCAGCGACTCTGTGGCAATACACCCATGAAACTGTAGAGGTCTTTTAAACTAAAAAGATTAACTTTCTTTACCAGCCCCATAAAAAGCAAGGTTTTTAAAATCGGCAATTCGTCTTTTTTGTCGAATACTATACTGGAGTTTAAGACGTTTTTTTTAAACCTTAAAGGAGAATTCAAAAAATCCCTCAGTTCCAAATGTCTGTTTTCAATTGGGAAAATTGATTCAGACTCCAGAATGTCCAAATACAGTTTTTCATCATCTGCCAGCCCTATACTTAAAAGTTTAAAATGTTCTTTAAGCCAAAGCTTGGGAAAAAGCAGTAACCTCCAAATCAAAAGCAGGGCTGAAGAAACGAAAAAGTAAATCAAGAGCAAGAACTTAGGTTCAATGGGCAATTGAAAGAAGAAGAAAAATACAGTGGCAAAAATCAAAATATTCAAACTTTGGGCTAAAAACAGTATATTAAAAGTTTTTTTCTTAAATAAAATTGTTTGTCGACTGTAAAGGCCCGCTACATAAAAAACTAAAAGCCACAAAACAATAAGAGGGCTAAAATAAATCAAATGCAAATTTAGATATTCCCAATCAGGAAAACTAAAATGTCTTAAAAAAAGACTCAAATAAATCGCAGTGTAAAAAACACCCAAATCACCCAGCAGCAAAACCCCTCTGAAAAATCCAAGTCTCATGCGCATCTTTTATGTAAAGCGAATTCTATCAGTAAGGACTATTGTGGTCAAGCTTTGTAATCGCGCGTGAAGGAGCTAAGTATACCCAAGGCCAAAAACTCAGTGATAAGGTGAGAGCCACCGTAACTAACAAATGGAAGAGTAATCCCCGTAATAGGTAAAAGTCCTATGTTCATGCCCACGTTGATACTAAAGTGAGTTATAAGCATAGCTGCCAGACCTATTGAAAAAAGTCTTACAAAATTATCTTTTGCCCTGGCCCCCAGTTGCACTATACGAAATATCAATATGGCAAACAAAGTAAGCAGTAAAAGAGCGCCAAAGAGCCCCCACTCTTCGGCAAAGGCCGCAAATATAAAGTCTGTCTGATACTCGGGCAAAAAATGCAGTTTGCTTTGCGTCCCAAAACCTATACCCTTACCCAAAAGCCCGCCCGAGCCGACGGCAACTATAGATTGGTAAGCATTATAACCACTTCCTTGCAAATCCGTAAGAGGGTCTAAAAAGACCAGGATTCTCTTTTTTTGGTAATCTTGCAAAGCAAAATTCCAAGCGGAAAAAGCAAGAAGTGCAGCTATTGCAAATAGTGCAAAAAGATGCTTTTTGGATATCCCGGATAGCAGAACCACAAAAAACCATATTGAAGCCAGCATTAAAGCCGAGCCCAAATCCGGCTGAGCTGCAACCAACAAAAAAAGCACGAGAGCATAAATTCCGGATATTAAAATATGTTTGATATGCGCTATTTGCATATGACGGCGAGAGAAATACTTGGCCAGTATTGCCACCAAGACAAGCTGCGCAGGATCTGCCGGCTGTATGGCAAAGCCAAATATATAAAAACGACTTTGCGCCCCCTTAACGGCATGACTGAAAAACAAAACTGCAAGCAAAGATATAACGGTTAAGGCAAAAAGCAAAAGGAGGAAGCGCCCGTTTTTCAGGAAAGAAAAGTCTATATTCGAACTAACCATAAAAACGATAACCCCGAGTAAGAGCCAGATACTCTGTCGCAAAGCAAAGCTGCTTGCTCCATGCAAATCAAATAAAACCGTGATGCCGAAAAAGGTCAGTAAAACAGCCGAAGCTAGTAATATAAAATCCAAATTTATGCTTCCTATCTTCTTTAACATCTTTAGTTTTCTAATGGAATAAGCGGTATTATATCAACCGAGTGAGCCTCGCCGGGTATGCTCTTTGGCCAAGTAAAGGTTATTTCCTCTTCCTTGTCCGCGGGCAAGTACGCAAGGTAAGTATGCGAGACGGCAATGGCAGTTCCTTTCTTGTCAAAAAGAGTGGCTATAAAATGTATGTCGTACTTATCGTCTATACTGGTGTTTTTGGCTTTGGCTGTAAGCCTGACTGAGTGGCGAGTAAGATTTAATCTTTGCCCACTTATTTTTATATTAGTCATAGGCGCCTTATCCACTCGCTTCCAATAAGGCTGTCCTACAAACTCAAAAGTGGCACGTGTAAGCTCGCGCTTACCGGAATCTATAGCACCCTCAAATACCGGGAAAATCATAGAAGGATAGACATCGGTCTTACCCACACGTGTGGCGACCAAGACTCCCTGTTCATCGTAAAAACGCATTCTGTAGCCTAAATCTTTGGCACCGGCATTTACATTTGTATTTTGAATGTATGCTACAGCATTGTAAAAACCATCCCTTAGCTTTAGCGGTCTGACCCAACGCACATGCAAAGGCTCCAAGTACCTGGGGTCAAGCCTCTCGCAAGGCCCTCCCATATCCACCGCAGTCTCTCCCTGGTTTTGCTTTCCGTCAAAGCAGGTCGGCGGCTCATGCATAAGAATAAGAATACTTGGTATGCTTATACCCAAAACTATCAAGAAAAGCCCCAGAGCATATAGAGTCTTTCTTGTCCTTGCCCATGGTGAATATGACATGCGCTATATTATATCAAATACTATGCAAAATAGTAAATTTTATCTCAAAAATAAAAAGCAAGCCTTTTTGGACTTGCTTAAATCTTTAGAGGCTTTGTGTTGGCGGCTGGCTACTCTCCCCTTGCGAGTACCATCGCCACTACAGGACTTAACTTCCAGGTTCGGAATGTTAACTGGGTGTACCCCCTGCGTCAAGCCACCAACACAAAAACTCCAAAGTACAACTTTGACAAGCAAATAACAATCAACGAAAATACAATGCGATTAAAGAGCTCCTAACAAGACTCTCCTCGGCGAATTAGTACACCTCGGCTCAATGCATTACTGCACTTCCACCTGGTGCCTATCAACCTAGTAGTCTCCTAGGGGCCTCAAATGATACCTAATCTTGAAGTTGGCTTCCCGCTTAGATGCTTTCAGCGGTTATCCATTCCCGACTTAGCTACCCGGCGCTGCTTCTGGCGAAACAGCCGGTAGACCAGAGGTCAGTCCATCCCGGTCCTCTCGTACTAGGGACAGATCTCCTCAAGTATCAACGCCCACAGCGGATTAAGACCAAACTGTCTCACGACGTTCTGAACCCAGCTCGCGTACCTTTTTAATTGGCGAACAGCCAAACCCTTGGGACCTGCTTCAGCCCCAGGATAAGGTGAGCCGACATCGAGGTGCCGAACACCGCCGGCGATATGAACTCTTAGGCGGTACCAGCCTGTTATCCCCAGGGTAACTTTTATCCGTTGATCTACAGCTGCATCTAAAGCAAACTGCAGGCTCACTATGCCCTGCTTTCGCATCTGCTCGGATTGTACTCCTTGCAGTCAAGCACCCTTTTGCCATTACACTATCAGCACGGTTTCCATCCGCACTTAGGGTACCTTTGGACCCCTCCGTTACTTTTTAGGCATTTGTGTTACTAACTTATGTTGCATCGACTTTATGTGCTTCAAATATGGTTCTACCAAGTTTGTAAACCTTAAAGCAGATGAGCTTGGAATGTAAATTCTGAATGAAGTCCTATTCTTATGGATCCTGGACTTTATGCCAAAATTTTGTTCCAAAGCATCTTGCAACAACTTCAAGTCTCTCTTGCTAAATGCAAGTGTGTGCAAAATATATGTCTTATGTTTAAGTGATTTTCTTGAGCCATCATCTGCAAACCACACTGCAAGACTAAGAGGACTTTTCAGCAGTTTGTGTATCATCTTTGGTACTATCTTTTTTCTTCCATCGTAGAATTGATGTGCGTAAAAACGCAAAGCTCCAAGTGAGCGTGTGCGGAACTCGTAAAACTCCCGACCGTTGGGTCTTGTTTTACGTGTTAATTGAGATTGCGCAGACAATGGTTTTAACTCTGAAAACAGCCATTCGATATAATCTTTCTGTTTTGCAGAGTGTTCCACCTTAAGTCTATAAGTTCTTCCACCATTCTGCGTCTCAAGATGCGCATCTCCAAGAAGAGTACCAACGATAATCTCTCTTTGTCTTCTGCTTAGTTTTACTTCTTTTTTCATTTTATTTTAAGTTAGCTGTCCTTTAGGACACTTGTGGTCGCCCACAAGATCGGACTATATCTTCACCGAGTTCTACCTAAATCTAAGAAAATAGAGCTCGGGTTCGGCGTGTAGTCTCTGAGGGGTCAATTGAGCACAAGCTCAACGACTTCCCTGCTGATTGTCCGCATCGATGCACGCTTTTCCTTGCGCTGTTAACCGCAAGTGGTGCATATACCCGGATGTTCCAGCATATAGCCGAATGTTTTCACCTTACTTGCAAGGTGCCCCCATTTTTTATTTGGTTTACCAAGACGGAGTGCTTGGCGTGTGGCGCAAAGTTAAGGGTAGCGCCCCACTAAAACTGTCTGCCAGATACTGTCCCTACATGGTTTTGCCTATGCGGGTTAGACTTAGCCATAACAAAGGGTGGTATTTCACTGGCGACTCCACTTCTCCCGGAAGAGAAGCTTCAAAGTCTCCCACCTATGCTACGCATTGCTACAACTAAGCCAATATCAAGCTACAGTAAAGCTCCTGGGGTCTTTTCGTCCTGCTGCGGGTAGGGGGCATCTTTACCCCCACTGCATTTTCACCGGGCTGCTTCCCGAGACAGTTGCCCAGTCGTTACGCCATTCGTGCACGTCGGAACTTACCCGACAAGGAATTACGCTACCTTAGGACCGTTTGCTTATGTTTTACATGATGAGCAATTAAGCAAAAACTCATCAACCTTATGTCGCCATAAGGGCCCGACTATATCTTCACCTTCTTGCGCGCGGTCGGCATTTTGCGCACAAGGGCATTCTGCGTATAGTCTGTGAGGATTCTCAATTACTTTGCAAAATGTCTTTTAATGTATATTTACGCTCTTGCGTAATGTCTGCGTTCAAGTTCTCACGCAAACGAACTATTTCAAGAAAACCCTCTCGGGTCAGATGTTCTTTCTTGTACATTTTTTCAACTATTTTTGCAAAAATGGAAAAGTTTTTCTTCTTCCTTGCTGAAAGAAACTTAAAACGCTTGAAAAAAGGTACCACCTTTTCATACAGAGCGTTAATATTTGTTACTTCATAATATACCACCCCATCTTTTCGCTCTCTTAAAGAGCCACACCCGATCTGCTTTTTTATAAAAGCAAGAATCGTACGGTCTTTTTGAGATATGTTAAAAGATGCTGTCAGTTTCCACTGATCTTTGTAATCATTTCGTTTCTTAAGTGATACATTGAAGCTCCCTTCTCCATCTGCAAATCCTGCGATATAAAAACCGTGTTCCGGTTTTATATGCTTGTATCCATTTGACATATTTTACAATTACTTCTTAGAATGCAAAGTTATTGAGTCTTTCCTGCGGATTGTCTGCACCGAGCACATTGTTACTTCACAATATTTAATAATATTGTGTGAGTAGTGTCGGATACTTCTGAGTACTCCTAAGTATACTCAAGCCAGAGTTTCCCGCATATAGCAGAATTTATTTACGTAACTACAACGGTTTATAGTTACGGCCGACATTGACCGGGGCTTACACAGCTCAGCACACCTCTA
>WFZM01000018.1 GCA_015489565.1 Patescibacteria group bacterium
CCAATTAAAGATATGCTATAATTAGGGATACCAGTTTTCTATGTTTGACGCTATAAATACAATAATAATATTGATAGCTCTTGTATCTCTTTTTATCACGACTTTTATTTACTTTAAAAATCCAAAAGATAAAGTTGTTTCGGCTTTTTTGCTTCTTATTTTTAACTCAACCGCATGGACTTTGTCTATGTTTCTTTACAGGGCGGCATACTATAAAAATGAGCTTTTTTTCTTTTCCAATATTTTATACTTTAGCGCCTTGCTTTTGCCACTGAGCTTTCTTAATCTTGTGCGAAAATTGGGGTCGGAGCAGAAAGAGAGAATTAACAGAATCTTTTATTCTTTTTTGTTTTTAACATCTCTTTATTCTTTGTTCAGCTTCGGTTTGTTTGAGAGATTTAATTTGATAAGCGAAGTTTTTAGAGACTTGAATAATTCCGAGCCGGTGATTATTTTTAACAAACTAGCATTTTTAAGTTATAGTCTTTTGATAATAGCACCTTTTTCAATAGGTTTTTGGCGTATGTACCAACTTTACCTCAACGCCAAAAAAGAAAAGAAACGAATCTTGTATTTTTTTATAGGGGTGGGTATCTTGATTCCGGCTTCCATATCCATGCTTAGCAACTTAATATTGCCATATTTTCAGATAGTATCATTAAATTGGCTCGGTCAGCTTAGCGCAGTGGTGGCTCCGCTGGTAGTTTTGTATGGTATATACAAATACAAAATTTTTAACTTTGAGCTTTTTATTGCGGAAATTTTAATAGTTATCTTGGAGATACAGGCTCTTATTTACCTACTCCAGAGCGAAAGTGTTTTTTCTTTGATAGCCTCACTGCTTTCTGCAATACTTATTTTTATCATAGGCAGCTGGTTACTTAAAAATATTAAAAAAGAACATAAAATAAACAAAAAATTAGAGCAGAAAATTTTGGAGCTAGAAAAGCTAAACACACACGTTAAAGACTTAAATAGAAAAAAGAGCGAGTTTCTATCAATAGCTACACACCAGCTCAGAGCACCCTTAACTGTCGTTAAAGGGCAGCTTTCAATGTTGCTTGAAGGTAGCTACGGGCAGATGAATGACAAAATGCAGGAAGCCGTAAAAAAGATATACGACTCGGTTGACAGGATGAGCATCACTGTCAGCGATTTTTTGAATGTATCAAGGATAGAGCAGGGCAGAATGCGTTATAACTTTAAAAATATTAATTTAAACGAACTCCTATTTTCCATATATGAAGAGCTGCAAGATTTGGCTAAAAAGAAAGGTTTGGAATTTACTTTAGATATATGCCCGGAACTTGGAAATGCCAAGATGCTGGTTTTTGCAGATTATGACAAACTGCGACACGTGATATTTAACATTACCGAAAATGCTATCAAATACACCAAATCCGGATTTGTAAAAATCAGCTACTGCTCAAGAGCGGGGAAATATGCACATATAAAGATAAAAGATAGCGGGGTTGGCATAAGTAAAGACGAAATAAAAGATCTCTTCAGTAAATTCGTCAGGGCTAAAAATGTTTACGGTGTAAATGTGATAGGCTCAGGCCTGGGTCTTTATATAGCAAGAGAAATCATGCATGCACATAACGGGCGCATTTGGGCCAAGTCCAAAGGACTTGGCAAGGGTGCTACTTTCTTTGTAGAGTTGCCTTTTGCGCATGCAAAAGAAAGCGAAGATGGGAATCAAGATACTTCTAAGCAGGACTAAAACTATATATCAAAACGATTTTTAAGCGCGTAGCGTATTGTCTCCGGGTCTGCGTATTCAATTTCCGCACCACTTGAAAGTCCCCTGCCCAATATGGAAATCTTTAGATCAGCAAAGTCTAAATCTTCTTTTAAAGAATCTTTTATATAATTGGCGCTATATTCGCCCTCAAAAGTGGTAGAAAAAGCAAGTATAAGTTCTTTTGCGCCCTGCTTTTTGATTTTATCTTTTATTCTGTCTATAAATAAAGCATGTTTTTTAGAATCTTGCAAAGGAGAGACTGTGCCGTATGATATAAGATAAAGACCATTATAAGAAGCACCACTTGCTTCTATTTTATCTATATCTGTTTCTTTCTCTACAATTATAAGTTTATTCTTATCGCGACTTTGGTCTGAGCATATTTTACAAAGCGTGTTCTCATTTGAATTTTGCTTTATAAAAAATCTGTTGCAATTCTCACACTTGTAGGTTCTAGACTCCAGCTCCGTTATGGCTTTGACAAGAGAATTTTTAAAATCCGGAGAGCTATGTAAAATAAAATACACAAACCGCTCGGCTTGTTTTGGCCCAATACCCGGGAGTTTTCGGAAGAGTTCTTTTAAATTCTCTATTGCATCCATATTTTTAAAATTCAACTTCGCCACTATCTGAGACTACAAAACTATCGTCTTGCATAGTCTTTTCCACTTCTATAAAGCTTGTCTTATCCTCATCAAAATACAAATCAACTTTACCCACCGGTCCGTTTCTGTGCTTCTCCACCAATATTTCAGCCATATTATTTTTTTCCATATCATCTTGCATCTTGTCTTCTCTGTGTATAAACATTACAACATCGGCGTCTTGCTCAATAGATCCGGAATCGCGAAGGTCGGATAGACGAGGCTGGCCGCGTCTTTGCTCTACTGCGCGAGAAAGCTGGGACAGAGCAATAACCGGAACATCAAGCTCGCGCGCCATGGCTTTTAAAGAGCGAGATATTTCGGTCACTTGCTGCACCATGGAATCCGAAGAGCGAGTAGCGGACGGGGTGATAAGCTGTAGATAGTCTATTATCACAAGCTCAAGACCATTCTCGGACTTCAAGCGCCTTGCGATGGAGCGCATCTGCAATACCGTCCGCTCCGCCTTGTCATCTATATAGATAGGTGCCTCCGATAGTCTGTCCATACCCCCTCTTAGTTGCTCGTACTCCTCGTCTGTAGACAGGCGTCCTGTGCGTAGTTTCCAAGAAGAGACTCTGGCTTCGGCAGAGAGCATGCGGTCTGTAAGTTGTTGCGAGGACATCTCTAAAGAAAATATTCCAACGGGAACTTTGTGTTTTACGGCGGCGTTTCTTGCTATATCAAGAGCAAGAGCGGTTTTACCCATAGATGGGCGAGCTGCAAGTATTATAAGGTCAGACTTTTGAAATCCCGAAAGCAGATTGTCCAAAGCTTTAAATCCGGTTGGGACTCCGCGCATGGCGTCTTTGTTTTCTTGCAATTTTTCAAGGCGCTCCCACGCTTCTTTAAGCTCGTCACCTATACTTGAGAATTTTTGCAAAGTACCGGTGCTTGCTATTTCATAAATTTTCGACTGAGCTATGTCAAGAACTTGCTCTACATCATCAGCTTCTTGAAAAGCCAGCTCATTTATATGTGCAGATGCTTCTATCAGGCTTCTTAATACATGCTTGGACTTTATGGTTTGCGCGTAAAAGGCGGCATTAGCGGCGCTTGGAGAAGCATCCAGAAGCTCGGTAAGATAAGCTCGACCTCCTACAATATCGAGCTTTTTCATTTCTTTTAGTTTTGCCGACAGGGTAACTATGTCTATAGGTTCTCCTTTTGAAAAAAGCGCCAGCATAGCCTCAAAAATAGCACTATGCTTAGATGCATAAAAAGCCTCGGGGCCCACGATGTCCACCGCATCATATATAGCATTTTTATTTAGCATTATGGCGCCAAGAAGGGCTCTTTCAGCTTGCAAGTCCTGAGGTGGTATTCTGTTGTTCATTCCCTATATACTAACAGCAAATCATTTCTTTTCAAAATTTTATTCTTGTGTAGAAAGTGGACTTTGTGGATTTCAGATGTGCTATAATGCAAGAGTCCTAAAACTTTCAGTTTTGGCGCAAAATCTATGTTTAAGGCGGAGAAGGTTAGAGTAAGAGAATTATTTATTCACAGTAGCAAAAAGAAGGCCTTGATTAAGTTCTTGCTGGTACTTTTTGTCTTTGCTGCTTACTTTCTTTATATTAGCTTTAAGTTTGGGGCCGGGCAGGGCATGCTGGTTACTTTGCTCACCTGGTCTTTTTTTGTTTTGTGCACACCGATAGCGGACGCCGGTTTTCTTTTGGATTTCCCTTTGAGGCTTATTTTACACCTTAAAATGTGGCTTAGTGAAATTTTTGTCTGGCTTTTTGCCATATCTTTGAATTTATACTTCTTTTTCTTACACCCTGAAATTTATGAAAGTACCGAGGTTTTAAAAATTTTCCACTTACTGCTTTCCAAGCCTTGGCCGTACTGGTCTGTGATATTTCTTTCCGCCCTGGGGACTTTCTTGTCTATCTTCTTTGCAGATGAGTTAATGGACAAAATACATACACATGAGCTACATTTTTACGAAAAACATAAAATAAATTATGCGCTTTTGGCTTTACTTGCGACTTTTGCTTTTATTTTCTTTTTATATTTTGAGCTTATTAAAAATTTAGGCTTAAAAATACTGGAATAAATTTGCTATAATATTTGTATGTTAAGCAGAGTTAAAATAGGAGACATAGAGTGGATAGATCTGGAGTCCCCGTCTCAGGAGGAGTTGCGCAACATCATGCATGAATTTGATATAGACCCTATGACCATGCGCGAGCTTCTGGAACCATCTTTGAAGCCTCGCACCGAGGATTTTAAAGATTACTTGTATTTGGTTTTGCATTTTCCTTCCATACGAGACGGTAAGATGTTGTCCGAGCAAGAAATAGATTTCATATTGGGAGTGAATTTTTTGATAACGACACGCTACCAGGCGATATCCGCTTTTGAAGAATTGAAAAAGCAATTGGAGACCGGGGTTGCCTTAAATGAAAGCAAAGATTTTCAAGGGCCAAGTGAGCGCTATAAATATGCTGCAGATTTGTTTTTGGAACTGGTGGAAAAGATGTATCACATAGTAAGTATTCAAATAGAAGACGTGCAAGATGACCTGGAGGATATAGAAGAAGAAATTTTTAACGAAAAGGAAAAAGAGATGGTATTTGCTTTGTCTTATACCGGAAGGGATATTTTAAATCTCAAGCAAGCACTTGACCCGCACCAAGAAACACTAAAGTCCCTTGAGGCTCTTATAGCAAACTATTCGTCTTCTGAGCATAAAAAGAAGCTGAAAGTCCTGGAATCTTTTTACTATAAACTCAGAAAAAACACCTCTCAACTCTGGCATTCACTTACCGAGCTTAGAGAAACAAATAACTCACTTTTGAGCACCAAACAAAACGAAGTAATGAAAATATTTACCATTTTGGCTTTTGTTACCTTCCCATTGTCTCTTGTTTCGTCCATATTTGGTATGAACACGGAATATATACCCGTCACAGGCATGCATATAAACTTGGGCTTCGTGGTTATAAAAGATTTTTGGGTGGTTATAGCCTTGATGCTTTTGGCCACCTTGCTCATGTTTGCCTACTTCAAGCATAAAAAGTGGATATAGATTCTAAAAGGGTATATAATTAACTTATGTTCGGATTTTTTAAAGATTTTTTGGCAAAACAGGTAGAAGATGAGAAATTTGATATCTATCTTTTCAACACCTTAAGTAAAAGTAAGGAAAAATTTGTTCCTTTAAACAAGGACTTGCTAAAGGTGTACTCATGTGGCCCCACGGTTTATAAAAAACAGCACATTGGCAATATGCGCGCTTTTGTTTTTGCTGATACATTGCATCGCGTACTTCTTGCCAACAATTATCGACTCAAGCATGTTATAAATATTACCGATGTCGGACATCTTACAGATGATGCAGATAATGGAGAAGACAAGATAGAAAAAAGCGCCAAAGAGGAAGGAAAGACCGCTAAGGAAATATCGGAGAAAATAAGCTCTATCTTTTTAGAGGACCTTAAAAGCTTGAATTTAAATCTTGCCGAATATGAATTCCCGCGAGCGACCGAGTATATAAACGAGCAAATTGAAATCATAAAAGAATTGGAGAAAAAAGGCTATACATACAAAATAGAAGATGGTATATATTTTGACAGCTCAAAATTTGAAAAGTATGGACAGCTTGGAAATATAGATAAAAATGCTTTAAAAGAAGGTGCGCGCATAGGGCAGACAAAAGGCAAAAAGCATGCTACAGATTTTGCTTTATGGAAATTCTCAAAAGCAGGTGAAAAAAGGCAACAAGAATGGGATTCGCCGTGGGGCAGAGGTTTTCCCGGTTGGCACATAGAATGTTCTGCGATGAGCCGCGCCCTTTTGGGTGAGCAAATAGATATCCATACCGGAGGAATAGAGCATATAGCGGTTCATCACAACAACGAAATAGCTCAATCTGAATGCTCAAGCGGAAAAAGTCCTTTTGTTCGATATTGGCTACACGGACAGCACTTGAAAGTGCACGGAGAAAAAATGTCAAAATCCTTGGGAAACGTTATTTACCTTTCGGATATCAAAGAGCGTGGCTTTAGTCCGCTTGCTTTTAGGTACTTTCTGCTTACGGCACATTATCGCTCGGAGATAAATTTTACCTGGGAGGCCCTTGAGGCGGCGTCAAAGGCTTACAATAAGCTGCTTGAATTTATTGCAAAGACAGACAGGCTTGGACACATAGACCCTTCTTACAAAGAGAAGTTCATGGAAAAAATAAATGACGATTTGTCCACACCGGGAGCTATCGCAATAATTTGGGAAATGATAAAAAATCATAATTTAAGCCCTGAAGACAAAAAAGCCAGCCTGCTTTACTTTGATAAAGTTTTAGGACTGGATTTGGAAAATCAATCAAGTAAGAAACAACAGTCTGCTCCTTTGGATTTACCGGAAGAGATAAAGCAACTTTTGATGGAGCGCCAAAAAGCGCGCGAGCAAAAAGACTGGGCAAAGTCAGATGAGCTGCGTGAGAAAATACGTAGTTTCGGTTTTGAGGTTAAAGATAGTAGAGATGGGCAGGAACTAAGTGCTCTTTAGAGTTATCTTAAATTTCATTTTTCAAGCTGGCTCTTGGAAATTTGAAACAGTATTTTTTACATATTATATTTTATATATTATTTTTTAGTCATTATCTTTTCTATTGTTTATTAATTTATATGTGCTATCATAGTGTGCATAAGCTAGTCTATTTGGGGAGGTTGGACAAGTAGGAGGCTTTGCCGTTAAAGCGGCTTAGAAGTTAATGAAATATTTATGTCAAAAGGAGTTATAGTTCGTAAGAACGAAAAGGGTTTTGGCTTCATCAAATCTGAAGATCAAGAAAAGGACTTATTCTTTCACGCAAATGATGTGGAAGGAACAAGCTTTGATGAGTTAAACGAAGGTGACGAGGTTAGCTTTGAGATGGGCTCATCTGAAAAAGGTCCCAAAGCAAACAATGTTCAAAAAGCTTAGAGCTTTAAAAATGGCGTGCACGCGTAGCGTGCACGCCGTTTTTTGTGTAAGTTAAAGCTTTTTTTATCTATATTTTTTACACTCTTGCTCAAAATATCTAAAATAAAAACTGAAAACTTGTTCAAAATTCTGATAATTTTCTCTAAGCCATCTTAATGTTTGATCGTGTTCTCGCAAAGTTTTTAAGTCATAAGCAATAGTATCCAACGCATAAAGAGGTCTAATTCTGCATATGCCCAGTGACTCTCTTATATTTCTATTTATAAGATTTAATCTGCCGGCAAAAATCTGCTCGGCTTGTATGTCAACAAGTCCTACCCGTCTTGCTTTTTCTAAAAAACTGTAAAGTGCATCCATGTCGTGTGCTAAATTAGCTTGAGTACGTTCAAAATGGCGCACTGCTTTAGATTTTTCTGCTGTCGCCGACTCGGCAGATGCGCCATATGCAGCAAGGGTCAGCAAAGAAGCTGCTGCAATTTTAGATAAAACTCTCTTCTTTCTTGGTGTATTTCTCATGGTTCTTATAAATATCACTTATTGCAAGACAAGTCAAGTTTTAATTTAGTTTTTTCAGATAGCTGTTTAATAATTAAATACCCTGACAAGAGCCGTGTTTGCTTAAAAAATTATCAAAGATTATAGTCGTTTTGTTTAGTATAAAGTCATAAATAAAATTACCCTCTCTGTGCACACGACTTTCAATAGCAAAAATCAATCCAAGCATTTCTTTAGAAAATTGCGCGAGTTCACACACTTTAGCGCTTTCCAATAGAGCCTCCTTGCTTTTAAGAACAGTTAATATTTCATTTGGAAACACTTTCAATTGTACAAGCGACTTAAGTAGGAACTCTAAATCTTTTAATGCAAAATATACTTGGTAATAATCCAGGATTTTAACTTTTAACGGGTCATCTGGAGTAGGTATAGCTGTAGTTGCTCTCCATCTATCTGCAGCGAAGGCGTCACGCGCTGGCTTAGTTGGCGCCGCTTCTGCAGTAGCAATGTATATTTGCATAGCAGTCAAGAGTGCGCCAAATACTCTCTTTGTATTTTCAGTCATGACTTTATTTATATAACGAGTGCATTTTATTGTCAAGTCTTTAGTGATGTGTTAGTATAGTGCCATGCAAGAAATATATGACTGTGTAGTTGTTGGCGGTGGACCAAGCGGAATGATGGCTGCAGGGCAAGTGGCAAAGTCCGGAGCGAGTGTTTTGCTTGTGGAGAAAAATTCGGAACTGGGCAAAAAGTTGTCAATCACCGGCGGAGGTCGCTGCAATATCACAAATGCGGAGCTGGATACCAAGAAGCTTCTGGAAAATTACGGTGAGGCTAAGAAATTTCTTTACTCGCCATTTTCAAAATTTGATGTTAAAAGCACTTTTAGCTTCTTTGAAAAGCAAGGTCTGCCCCTTGTGGTAGAGGCTAGAAAGCGCGCTTTCCCTAAAAGCCAGAAAGCTACAGATGTTACTAAAACACTTATAAATTTCATAAAAAAGCACGGAGTTGAGGTTTTGCTTAATACTCAAATAAAAAACATTGAAAAAAGCTCTGATGATATATTTTATCTGGAAAGCAACAAATCCGGCATTATAAAGTCAAGAACGGTAGTTTTTGCCGTAGGAGGCCCAAGCGGAAAGACTCTCTCTAAGGAGATACCAAGTTCCTGGCGTATACTTAAAAAACTCGGGCATACACTGAGCGCTCCCAGCCCTAATCTGGTTCCTCTTGCCACAAAGGCAAAATTTGTACACAGGCTATCGGGGCTTTCCATGAGCTTCGTGGCGCTACGTTTTAAAGTAGATGGTAAAACTCAATTTAAAAAATTGGGTAAAGTCTTATTTACACACTTTGGTGTATCCGGGCCAACTGTTATAAATTCATCAAAGCAGGCTCTTGATATTTTAAAGCGAACGGGTAAACTCACTTTGTCTATAGATTTTTTTCCGGATACTGAATTTGACAAGCTGGACAGACGCCTGCTTGCGCTTATGGAAAAACATAGGACTAAGAAGTTCCGCAATACTCTCTCAGAGCTTCTGCCGGAAGAGTTGGCAAAGACTATTATTTTTATAGTAAACAAAGACTTGATGGAAAAGCGTTCTGCAGATATATCCCGTGAAGACAGACGCGCGGTGGTGCACAAAATGAAAGATTTTCATTTCAACATAGTTGGCTCCATGGGACTTGACTGGGCAATAGTTGCAGATGGCGGAGTTAAGCTTGAAGAAGTGGATTTCAAAACAATGGAGTCAAGACTGGTGCCGGGCTTGTATCTTACAGGAGATGTTTTAAATATAAACAGGCCATCGGGAGGATTCTCGCTCCAGCTATGCTGGACTACCGGATACGTCGCCGCAAAAGCCATAATTTCAAAACTGAAAACGAAATTAAATTCAAAATAATAACTATCTATTATACTCATTTAGAGTTTTAATCTATGCAAGGGGATTAAGCCTATGAATTATTTTTCGCTTTGCTAAGCTAAAATTTGTACTTGTGATTGCTCTTATAAGTTTACAAAGGCGATAAAAAATATTATGATATCATCATGAACAATCAAGACAATTCTAAAAGGAAAATCTTCAACCACAAAGCGATAGAGTCTAGGTGGCAAAAATATTGGGAGGAAAATAATATATATAAAACTCCGGACAAAATGGCCGATAAAGAGAACTACTATGTCTTAGTGGAGTTTCCGTATCCATCTGGAAATCTTCATGTTGGGCACTGGCACGCATTTGCGGTAACTGACATTTTTGCGCGCTACAAAAGAATGCTCGGCTACAACGTGCTTTATCCAATCGGCTTTGATGCTTTTGGTTTGCCAGCCGAGAATGCTGCAATAAAACACGGCTTAAACCCAAGAAAGTGGACGGAAGCTAACATCGCGCATATGAGCGCGCAACTACGCTCAATGGGAGCTATGTTTGACTGGTCGCGCAAAGTTGCCACTATTGACCCGGGCTATTACAAATGGACACAATGGCAGTTTCTGCAGTTTATGAAAGCGGGCCTTGCGGAGCAAAAGAATGTTCCCGCAAACTGGTGTCCGAGCTGTAAGACCGTGCTTGCAAACGAGCAGGTTATAAACGGCGCATGTGAAAGATGCGATAGTGAAGTTGAAAAGAAAGACTTAAAGCAGTGGACACTTAAAATTACAAAATACGCAGACCGGCTTATTGATGACCTTGACGAGCTTGACTGGCCGGAGGAGATTAAAAAGTCGCAAAAAGAGTGGATTGGTCGTTCAGAAGGAGCTGAAATTGATTTTCCCATAAAAGACAGTGATGAAAAAATAAAAGTGTTCACGACAAGGCCGGATACAATCTTTGGTGCTACATACATGGTGCTTGCTCCGGAACACGAGCTGGTGAAAAAGTGGCTTGAAGAGGGCAAAATAGAAAACAAAGAAGATGTAGAAAACTACATAAAAGAAGCAAAGAAAAAAAGCGAGATAGAGCGCACAAACGCAGAAAAAGAAAAAACAGGAGTTGAGCTAAAAGGCATAAAAGCACTGAATCCTGCGCGCAAAAAAGCGAAAATGGAAGACTCAGAGATCCCAGTGTTTATTGCAGACTATGTTTTAGCTCACTACGGAACCGGAGCAATAATGGCTGTTCCAGCGCATGATGAAAGGGATTATGACTTTGCAAAGAAATATGATTTGTCCATACTTCAAGTCGTAGCTTGTGGCGACTTGCCTTGCGCTGAAAAAGCTGAGCTGATAAACTCCGGCCCGTTTGACAAAATGGGCTCGGAAGAAGCGAAGAAAGAGATTGTAAACTGGCTTGGGGCTAAAATGACTAAAACCTATCGCCTTCGCGATTGGGTTGTCTCAAGGCAAAGATATTGGGGTGTACCTATCCCTGTTGTACACTGCGAAAAATGCGGATCGGTGCCTGAAAAGGAAGAGAGCTTGCCGATTCTTTTGCCTGAAACAGATGACTACCTTCCAAGCGATGACGGGAAAAGCCCTCTTGCAAAAGTGCCTGAGTTTGTAAACACAACTTGCCCGGTCTGTGGTGCGCCCGCAAAAAGAGAAACAGATACCCTTGATACATTTGTAGATTCTTCGTGGTACTTCTTGCGCTATATTGATCCTGAGAATGAAAAAGAATTCTCATCAATGGAAAAGCAAAAAACTTGGATGCCGGTTGATTTTTACTCTGGCGGAGCAGAGCACACGACTATGCACCTTTTGTATAGCCGCTTCTGGCAAAAAGCGCTGTTTGATCTTGGGCTGGTAAAAGACAAAGAACCATACAAAAGGCGCTTAAATCGCGGACTTATCATGGGGCCGGATGGTCAGAAAATGAGCAAAAGCAAAGGCAATGTAATAGACCCTGACGAGGTGGTGGCAAATGTCGGCTCTGACTCTGTGCGAATGTATCTGGCTTTTATGGGCCCCTATAACGAGCCGGGACATTATCCATGGAACCCGGACGGAGTTGTATCCATAAGGCGTTTCTTGGAAAGAGTTTACGGCTTAAAATTTGCAATTAAAGAAGAAAGCTCAGAAGAGCTAAAAAAGCTTCTGCATAAGACAATAAAAAAAGTTCGCGAAGACTCTGAAAGACTAAAATTTAATACCGCTATTTCAGCAATGATGGTATTTGTCAGGCAAGCGGAAAAAGAGGGTATAACAAAGGCAGATTTGCAAGCTTTTCTAAAGCTTCTGGCCCCGTACGCTCCGCATATGGCAGAAGAGCTTTGGCACGAGCTTGCCCTCGGAGAGTCTGTGCATACTCAAGAGTATCCAGAATTTGACGAAGCACTAATTAAAGAGGATACAATAAAACTTGCCGTCCAAATAAACGGTAAAGTTCGCGCTGAAATAGAAATTCCTGCAGATGCAAGCGAGGATGAAGTAAGAGAAGTGGCGCTTGCTAATGGAAATATTAAAAAACACCTGACAGACAAAGAAATAGTTAAATTTATCTATGTTCCGGGGAAGATAGTGAATATAGTTGCAAAATAAAATGCATATGATTTAAATTAAAGCAAAGAGCCCGCAGAACCGAAGGTTCTGCGGGCTCTAATTTAGTCATTGACAAAAACTTAACTCAAGTGTATTGTGCATATATTAAAAAATAATGATTTGAGTGTGTATGAGTTTGGAAATAACTACAATAGCAATAAGCGGGGCGCCTGGTGCCGGCAAGACTACTATAATGTCTCATTTAAATGAGCATTTGGCAGAAAGAGGTTACCATGCTTTCTTTGTACCCGAAGCTGCAACTGATTTAATAAGTGGCCATCAGATTCACCCA
>WFZM01000019.1 GCA_015489565.1 Patescibacteria group bacterium
CCCCAAAACCCCCAACAAAGAATCAAAGATATTCTGCAGTCCTTGGCTGGCTTTGTCTATCAGACTCTTGGATTGTGGAGTTTGAGTGTTTTTCTTTGGAGAGAGTTTGGATTGGAGTTCTTTTGATGCTATGGGAGTGCTTTCGCTGTCTTCGGTCCATTGGCGGTATTTTATGATCTCATCTATGAGTGGAAGGTCTTTGTTTTCGGCTTGAGCTTTGCCGTCGTAGATGTCTATGTAGTATTGCTTGGTAGAGCTTGACAAAGAGCTTTGGCTTAGCTCTTTTATGTAGACTTCTCTTTGGGTTGCTTTTGCTTTTGCTATTCTGTTTAGCATGCAACGGGAAGCGTTGTCGTATTTTTCGCAGTCTGTCGTGTTTTTAACTATCAGGGCTTGATAGCTTGCGTCTTCAAGGGCTCTTTTTGCTATGTAGGGAGCTATTTGATTTTCTATCTCAAGTATCTCTTCTTGAATGTCTAGGGCTTCTTGGGGATTGTTTTCTTTTTGGGTACTTGGGCTTTTAGCTTGGCTGAACTGAAGAGCATTTGTTTGAGTTGAATTGTTTGTAGTTATGCTTGCGGGTCTTTTGCCGCTTGTGAGGAGACGGAACTCGGCCTTGGCCTGAGGCTTGCCGGAGAGAGCTCTTGTTAGGGTTTTGTAGAAAAGATTGGCGAAGCTTTCTTCTTCTTGTATTCTTCTTTCTTCTTCTTTGTTTTGGGCTTCAAAAAGAGAGTCAAAGATTGTAGGTACTCCTTGGAAGCTTGCTTGTCTGGGTCCGCTGTATTGCATCTTTATGGGGACTATGTACTTGTCTCCTTGGGCGTAGCCTTGCAGGTGGGAGTCTTGCGGGTAGTTTTGATTTGCTGACTGGAAGCTGTCTTTGCGCAGGAGGGCTGAGATGCGGTTGTTCTCTAGGGCTTGTTTTGTAAGGTTGGGGTCCGGGGAGCCTATGCTGCCCGGTGCTTTGTTTGAGGGAATTGCCGGGGCTTGGGGCTTTGGGGGGTTTTGGGTTTTGTTGGCTACTGGGGTGTTTGGGGCTGGGCGGGTGTTGTCTGGGCATGTATCACTGCCTGCTTTGATGCCGCTTTCTGGGGCACTGCCGTAGGCGTTTTGTACTTTTGAATCACTGCCACCGATAGCTGACTCAGAAGCATCCCTTCTTAGGTCTGGCACATTGCCACTACTGTCTGCGACTTCTTTACATATATATTTTGATGAAGTACAACGCAAGCCCCGTATAGATTTCCAGCAACTCACGCCACCTCGATAATTACATGATTTACCCCCATTGTCCGTACCGGGCATATATGGACCCTTATCGGCTGCCACACCACAGGGATCTTTATATGCCTTAGCAAGCTTAGCTGCAATTTGACGTAAACAATTTGGATCTGCAGATTTACATTTTTGCTTTTTAATATCTGCTCGTAAATCACAAAAAAACTCATCTTTGGGATCGGGAGATAATTTGTATTTAGTTAATATATTGCTAAAACACTTTGGATCAACCTCACCCTTATCATTAGGACTGCAGGCGCCTCTGCCCGTGTCGTCATTTACCTCATCACGTTCGTTTTGAATATCAGATAAAGAACTATCATCCAACTGTAAAGGATTAAAGTTCACATCACCCAGTATACTATTGTTGCTTTCTGTATCGCCGAGAGTCTCTTCTGAAGATAAAGCGGCAAGCTGTTTGTTGCTATTGTGACTTATATTTAGCTCATTATTAACATTTAATGAAAAGAGTACAAAAAATATTATAAAAAGCAAACTTACAAATACCAACTTGCTGTTCATATCGTACATTATAACATGTCAAAAATAAAAATCGCCCCCATCAGCATTTCGGGGCGATTTTAATATTAAAGCTATACTTTTTACCGAAAAAAAAACTATTTCAATACAAAATTGTATGATTCCCCAGATGGAAGCTTTACTTCTACCGAATCTACTGAGTGCTTCATACAATCAACTGAAACAGCTGTAATAGAAGCACCTAAAGCCTTCATATCTTTTTCGGTCAAGGATTTAACCCCTGAATATTTCATTTTTGTGCGTGCCTGTCTCTTTTTAATACCGGCAAACAATTTATCTAGCTCACCTTCTGCAGGATTTAATCTATATCTTTTATTATATGCACCTGCAAAGCAGTTACGCACACCGATAGAGCCCAAAAAGCTACCAAGTTCCATTAAATTAGCTGTGCTTCCCTCTACAAGCTTAGAGTTGGAATCAATATACATAGTAGCCTGCCCACCTTCTTGTGCAGCTTTTTTAGCTGCTGTTTGTAGTGAACGAACTACAGTATCTTGGAATGCCAAATCCTTTGCATCAGCCTGAGGACTGACAGCCAACATAGACACAGCTACGAGCATAACTTTGGAAAGCTTGTTTTTTGCGCCTACTGCGTTTTCTACCCCTTTTACTCCTTTATATTTCTCCATACTTTTAAATGTTATTAATTATTACTAAATATTTTCTAAAGACTAACATAATATATCTGCTTTGTCAAGTATTAATCACTCGCACAGTACAATTACTTAGTACAAAGTATCGTATACACTAGTATGCTAGAGGGCACATATAGAATAATGAATATTTGAATATAAAACTGTTGACAGAAGCAATAAAATGTAGTAGGTTTACTCTAAATAAAAACAGTTTATGCCAAAATTTAAAAACTCAATGCCCGCTAAAGCTCTTCTAGCACTTTTAAGTAGCGGTCTTTTACAACCAATAGTGACAGAAAAAAGTTTGGCTATGGAGCCTTTAGATAGCCTGGGTTCAGCTTTTAGCTCTAAGCTTTTGATGACACCACGTGAACACTCTATCGGGGCATGCCCTGTCTTGGATGAAAGTCAATGGATATATTTAAAAGGGAAAATGGTAAAAATATGTTGCAACACCTCAAGTCGTAAAGTTTCAAAAAGTGGCAATGAAAAACTAATCCCTACCGGAAGCCCTTGCAAAGCGTCTTTAAATTATTGCCCACTACCAAGGAGGTATCCATGCTGTTAAAACTTGCAATAATTTATTAAATATAGTATAGTATCCATGCGCCTAGGGCGCGTTTTTAAATAAATTAAGCAAAGTGCCAAAAATTGAGATAAACGAAAGTATAAGAGCGCCGGAGCTCAGAGTTATAGGTCCGGATGGTGAAAACTTAGGGGTCTTGCGCACCAAAGAAGCGCTGGATAAGGCCGGTACTTATGGTCTTGACCTTATAGTCATATCCCCTAAAGCCAAGCCTCCGGTTGCCAAAATAACAGATTACGGCAAATATAAATATGAGCTCAAGCGCAAAAACCGTGAAATTAAAGCTAAGCAAAAAACGGTTGAAACCAAGGTAATACAAATCAAAATAGGCACAGGCGAAAACGATCTTTTAAGAAAGGCGAAAAAAATAGCCGAATGGCTAAAAGAAGGTCACCGTATAAAAGTGGACCTATTCCTTTGGGGTCGCTATAAATACATGGATTTTAAGTTCCTGAAGGAGCGTTTGGAAAAATTTCTTGCAATTATTCCAGAATCGTTTAAAATAGCGGACGAAATCAAAAAAAGCCCTAAAGGTCTGACAGTCACTTTAGAGAAGGCAAAAAGTAAAAAATAATTTTATGAAAACAAATAAAGCATACAAAAAAAGAATAAAGGTTACAAAAAACGGGAAGGTCTTGGCGCGCGCCAAAGGTCAGAACCATTACAATGCCAAAGAATCAGGTAATGACCAGCACGGAAAGGCTCGCTACAGAGCTATAAAGTGGGCTAACCGCATCAAAAGACGCTTTTTATCCGGCGTAAAATAAATTAAAAGTTTTAATATTAGAAAAGTTTATGGTTAGAGTAAAAAGAGGAGTGACAAAACTAAAGCATCGTAAAGAATTGCTTAAGAAGACTAAGGGTTATCGTTACGGACGCAGAACAAAAGAGCGCCAAGCTCACGAAGCCTTTATTAAAGCCGGAACTTATGCATTCGCTCACAGAAAAATGCGAAAAAGAGATTTTCGTCGATTGTGGACAATTCGCATAAATGCTATTGTTAGAAACTTTGGATTTTCTTACAGTAAATTTATAAATGCTCTAAAATCTAAAAATATAGAACTGGACCGCAAAGTTCTGTCACAAATAGCAAATGAGGCTCCGAATGTCTTTGAAAAGATTGTAGAGAAAGTTAA
>WFZM01000020.1 GCA_015489565.1 Patescibacteria group bacterium
CGCTTGTACAGCGCGAAGGTCGGCACCGTTTTGAAGAAGGTCAGTGGCAAATGAGTGGCGGAGCTTGTGCGGAGTCACTTCTTTCATGATGCCCGCTTTTGTGGCATAGTGTTTAATAAGTCTTTCTACCGAGCGAGTACTCAGGCGCAGCGACTTGCTTGTGTCTTTGTTTTTGGCAAGGTTGATGAAAAGTGCTTCGTCAGTGTCTGTGCGTTTGTCCAGATATTTTTTGATATGCTCTTTAGCAAGAGGGGAGAGAAAGACAAGTCGGAGTTTGTCGCCTTTCCCGCGTATTGTTATTTCATCTTTTGAAAGGTCTATATATCTGTCGAGAGACACAAGCTCAGAGACACGCATGCCGGTAGAGAAAAGCGTGTGCAGAATTGCTCTGTCGCGTAGGGCCTTAAGTGAATCACCTTCCGGAGCTTTAAGCAGCCGTTCAAGTTCATCTTGTGACATGACATCTATCTCTCGCATGCTTGTTTTTGCGAGCTCTATCTTTTCCGGTTGTAGAGACTCTATATCGCGCTTGCGCAGGAATTTCAAAAATGCGCGGATGGCTATTAGATAGTAGTTTTGAGTTTTGTGTTTCAATCCTTCGCGGTTAAGCGCCACGCGAAAGGCGCGCACTTTTTCTTCTGTTATTTCACTAGCGTATTTTATTTTTGCAAAGTCAAAAAAACGCTCCAGATACCTTTCATAATTTTCAAGAGTTTTAACTGCGCGTCCGCGCTCTATCTCCAAATAGTCCAAAAACTCTTTTTTTAAATCCAAAATATTGTGCGACATAAACTCATTTTATCACAAAAAAATTCAAAACTTTAAATAGTGTAGGCTCAAGCTCCACCAAGTATCATTTGGGTGTGCTGGGTGATTTGTGCTAGAATGTGCTCATGGTAGTTTTAAGGCAAGCAAACGAAGGGAAGAAGTTTAAGATGACAGTGGACGGTGAAGGTGAATTTGAGCGCTATCCGATAAAGACACCGCTTATCAAAAAGGGTGATGATTTAGTGCAAATCTTAAAAAAAGAGCTTGAAGACTTTGAGCAAGATGGAGACATATTGCTTGTGGCAGAGTCTGTTGTGGCCATCTCTGAAGGGCGGGCTTTTGAGTTTGATAAGATAAGAGCCGGATTTTGGGCAAGGATACTTTCCCGCTTTGTAAGCAAAACACCGCATGGTATAGGGCTCGGCACCCCTGAGACTATGCAACTTGCGATAGACGAAGTGGGTTTACCTCGCATTTTACTTGCGGCTTTTGTGCACGCTGTGACTCGTCCATTTGGTTTTAGAGGGAATTTTTATCGGATAGCTGGCGAGAGAGCTCGCGGTATAGACGGACCGACAGAGGGCACCATTCCGCCGTATGACAGATTTGCAAGCCTTATACCAAAAGACCCGGCAGGCTTTGCGCGCGAGATGCAGGAGGCGCTTTTGCCGAAAAAAGTAAAGGTAATTGTAATAGACGCTAACGACATTGGCGTAAATATTCTTGGAGAGAAAGACAATCACTATGCAGAGCTTGCAAAAAAACTTGCAAGCGACAACCCGCTTGGGCAGGGCTCAGAGTCCACCCCGGCGCTTTTGTGTAGGAAAATCAGCTAGTTTCTGTGTCAGACAGGCAGTCTTTAAGCGTTTAGTTTTTTGACTTTTTGATTTTTTTGTGATATATTATGCGCCATGCTTACAAAAAGACAAAAAGCAAATACGATGAAAGCGCTCAAAAGGCATGAGAGCGACACAGGTTCACCTGAGGTGCAAATAGCGATTTTAACAAGACGCATAGAGGAGCTCACCGCTCATTTGATGAAAAACAAGAAGGATAAGCACTCAAGAAGAGGGCTTATGAAACTTGTTTCTAATCGTAGGGCTCATCTTAAGTATCTAAAGCGCAAAAACTTAAAGCGCTACCGCGAGGTACTAAAAGAGTTGGGGCTTAAAAAATAATACCTGAATTTTTGCCGCGCCGCGCTTTGCGCGGCGCGGCTTTATTAAAAGATTTGAAATTATGAATAAAACTAAAATAGTAGCGACAATAGGTCCAAACAGTGAAGATATTAAAACTTTAAAGTCGCTTTTCAAAGCTGGTGTTAATGTTTGTCGGCAGAACTTTTCGCATGGAGATTTTGCAGAGCACGCTCAAAGATTTAAAAATATTAAAATGGCAGCCAAAGAGCTAGCCAAGGACGTAGCTACTTTGCAGGATTTGGCGGGTCCTAAAATACGTACCGGAGAGAATGACACGCTTGAGTTTTTAAAGATTAAAAAAGGCACTACGGTCCTGCTGACAAATAAAAAATGCAAAAATACGGAGAAGAAAATTTTTATAGATTATAAAAAACTTATAGAAGAAGTAAAAGTTGGTGAGAGAGTTCTGCTAAATGACGGTAAACTCAGTCTCAAAGTTGTCTCCAAAGTAGATAAAAATACTTTAAAGGCCAAGGTTTTAATAGGTGGAAAAATTCGCTCAAGGCGTGGAGTTAATCTGCCGGACTCTGATATCTCCGTGTCTTCTTTGACAGCAAAAGACAAAAAAGATTTAGACTTTGCACTTAAAAATCTGGATTTTGATTTTGTAGCACTCTCTTTTGTGCGCAGTGCCAAGGATATAAAAGATTTGCGCAAAATACTAAGCAAGCATAATTCCCAGATACAAATAGTCGCAAAAATTGAGACCCCACAAGCTGTGGAAAATATAGATGAGATTTTGCAAGAGACCGATGCAATAATGGTGGCACGTGGTGACCTGGCAGTAGAAATCGGAGCCGAGAATGTGCCTATGGTTCAGAAAAAACTCATCAAAAAAGCGAATGCTCTTGGCAAACCGGTAATTGTTGCGACACAGATGCTTGAGTCCATGATAAATTCTGCAACGGCCACCCGTGCGGAAGTCTCAGATATTTCAAATGCTATTTTGGACGGGGCAGACGCGGTAATGCTTTCTGAAGAAACCGCCATGGGAGCCTATGCCAAAGAGGCGGTAGAGACTATGCGTAAAGTGGCTAACAAAACAGAGGAGGAGATAAATTACGAAAAAAGAGTAAAAAGAGAATACGCTTACACCGGTGGAAGCATAAGCAAGACTGACGCAAGCACCAGATACGCTGCAAAGACAGCTCTAGACTTGAACGCCAAAGCCATTGTTGTATTTACCGAAACCGGAACTACCGCAAAGATGCTTTCACGCTTTAGGACAAAGCAAGATATTTTTGTTATATCTCCGAGCGAGAAAGTCCTACGGCAAACCCAGATACTCTTTGGAGTCTATCCCGGACGACAGGCCAACCTTTCGTATAAGCGAGATGTTATAGAAATGTCCAAGAAGATGCTTTTGGAAAAGAAAATTGTAAAAAAAGGAGATATGTTTGTCGTGGTATCAGGCAGTATATTTGGGAAACCAGGGGAGACCAATACCATAAGCATAGTGGAAATATAAGATTTGACAAAAGCTTAATAGGGGCGCCCCGGCGCGCGGAGCGCGCCGGGGCGCTTGATAAAGTTTTTTTCTATTTTATACTTAATGCATGCCGTCACCTATCAGAATTCAAAAAGACAGAAGCACCATAGTTTATATAAGCTATGATGAAAATTTGCAAAAACTCTTGGGGAGGAAAAACGAAAGTTTCGCACTCCTTGATGGCTCAAAATCGGAAGATTTTTTGATAAATTTCTTTGAAATATACCCACATGTATTTGAGAAGGCGGTTCCAGGCACTTTGCAATACCTTATAAACGGTGCTCCCAGCTTACCTTATCAGCTTTTGCAGACCGGCGACAGTATTTCAATGACTCTTATAAGCATGAAAGAATTGATAAAGACTTTAAAAGAAGACATTGACGCCATGAGCCAGAAACTCGCATTACCTTTTGGCTCGGAGGAAGTCTGCAAATTTGTGCGCCATAAGGACCCTAAAGACCCCCAAGATTTATTTACAGAATTTAAATTGGACCAAGAAAAAGAAAGTGATGATATTTTTATAATGGAAGATTTACTTTTTAAGGCCTGGTCATCTTTCCCGCGTGAGAGTCTGGATGGTAAGTCACAAATCCAGGTAATGCATCAAGATATTTTGGAAGAATTTAAAAAAACTAAGTCTCAGGAAAAGTAATAATTTAAATAATTTATATGTCAGTTATAAAACATAAAGAACAAAGAGTCGGCGTTTTTATAGACACTCAAAATCTATATCACAGCGCAAAGAATCTCTACAAAGCCAGGGTAAATTTCGGAGCGGTGCTAAAAGAGGCGGTGGCCGGTCGGCAACTTATTCGCGCTCTTGCGTATGTTGTTACGACAGAAAGCGGAGAAGAGCAAAACTTTTTCGATGCGCTTGAGAAGCTTGGTATAGAAGTACGCTCAAAAGAACTTCAAATCTTTTTTGGCGGAGCAAAGAAAGCGGACTGGGATGTGGGTCTTGCCGTGGATGCTATTGTCGCAGCCCCCAAACTTGATGCTGTTATTTTAGCAACCGGAGACGGAGACTTTATTCCTCTGGCGCAGTATTTGAAGATGCATTCGGGTTGTCAGGTGGAGGTTATATCTTTTGGCAAATCAGCCTCTGCAAGATTGCGCGAAGAAGTGGATGACTTTATAGATATGGACAAAGATCCGAAAAAGTTTTTAATCCAAAACAGCTCGTGGAGAATACCTCTGGTTGGTGGCAAAAAGCCAGTCCAACAAAGTGAACACAAAAAGAAATCTAACAATGGGGCAGACACAGAAAAGAAAAAAACAAAAGGATCCTAGAAAGAGGCTCTATACTTTTATTCGGCAAATTAAAATATTTTTAAAATATGTGGAGCCTTATAAAAAAGAGCTAAAGCTTTTTAGTTTTTTAAGTGTGCTCGGAGCGATGCTAGCGGCTGCTACGCCGATGGTGGTGGGCCGATTTTTTGATGCGCTTTCCAAGCTTGGCGATTCCAAAGAGGCTTTGAATGTGGCGCTGTGGCTGCTTTTGTTGTGGCTATTTATACAAATTTTATCAAGTCTGATATCGTGGTGGGGGCGTTTAATTATTATAAAAACAGAATTCCGTTCAGATGCTGATTTGAATTTTTTGGCAAATTTGGAACTTTTGAAATTTCCGGCACGTTTCCACAAAGAGACGCCTGCAGGGAAGGTTCGGCACACGGTGCAACGTGCGGCAGGGCACATAGGATGGTTTGTTAATCTGATCTTCAATCAATATGCAACAAGTATCATAGGTATAGCCACCGGTATTTTCATGGCATTTTACATTGCTCCGCGACTTGCCTTAGTGCTTGTCTTGGGTATGCTGGCATATATGCTCATTGGCCTAGATCTTGTAAAAGGCTTAAGCAAGCTTCAAAAAAAGGGGCATAAGGCATGGCGGAAAGCCTATGAAGAGTCATTTAATGTAACGGCAAATATATTTGCAATAAAAGCATTTGGACAAGAAAATTTTTTTGGAAAACTTTTAAAGAAAAAATTTGATGCAGCTTGGATGGCCTGGCTCAAGCCGGAGAAAGTTTGGACAAATGTGGGATTTCTGCAAGGTCTTATAGTTACCGCAACGCAAGGATTGATTTTTCTTTGGTCTATTTTTTTGCTTCAGGAAGCTCAGATGACTATAGGTGACCTTGTAGCGATGAATGCTTATGTCTTGGCGGCGTTTGGCCCCTTGGTGTCTTTTATGAACCAGTTGGGGCGACTGCAAAATGGGCTGATGCTTATAGAAGACTTTGATAAAATGCTGAAAAAACCAAAAGAAAATTATCATCCAAAAGGTGCCATCTTACCCGAGCCTTTTGTGCCGAGCGTTAGTTTTGAAGATGTTTATTTTGCTTACTCTAAAAAGGCGGGTGATGTATTAAAAGGCATCAGCTTTAATGTGAAACCGGGTCAAACCGTGGCACTTGTCGGAGAATCCGGAGTTGGCAAGACCACCACTATTGAGCTTTTACTGGCTTATTACTTCCCTCAGAAGGGTTCTGTAAAAATATCCGGAGTGGATAGCAGAAAGCATGATTTGGAATATTTACGCAGGCATATAACCCTTGTGCCTCAGGATACAGTTTTGTTTAATGATACCATTTTGCGCAACATGCGATTTGCAAACCCTCAAGCAGGCGAGGAAAAAATATGGGAAGCGCTTGAAAAATCCCAGCTTGCCGACTTTGTGCGCTCGCTCCCTAAAGGGCTCAAGACCAAAGTTGGGGAGCGCGGAGTTAAACTCTCTGTCGGCCAAAAACAAAGAATATCCATAGCGCGAGCTTTTTTGAAAGACGCTCCGATACTCATTTTAGATGAACCGACAAGTGCGCTTGATGCAAAGACTGAGAAGAATTTGCAAGAAGCCTTTGATGCGCTCTCTGAAGGCAGGACCACTTTTGTCATTGCGCACAGACTCTCCACCGTTCGCAAGGCGGACAAGATACTTGTCTTTGACAAGGGCAAGATAGTAGAACAAGGAACGCACGAAGAGCTTCTAAAAAAAGAAAACGGCGTCTATAAAACTTTGCATGAATTCCAAGTTGGTGATTAGTTTACATATAAAACAACTCAAAATTATATACAGCACGTATCTTGGCGGCAGCCAACACAATTCAAGCCAACTTACAACTTAACGTGATAATGTCGATCGACATTATAACGTTGTGGGGTTTCTGGCTTTGTTAAGAGAATTGTTTTGAATTGCTATTGTGTATTTATATATTCAAACGTTTTTCGATTTCCGGCGAGCGTTCGTCGAAGAAATGATTTCGGTCTTGGAATTTTATGAACTTGGACTTTTTTATAAGCATGTGTAATTTTTCAGAGTCTGAGAACGGAACCACCGTGTCGTCTTTTGAATGGTATATGAAAATTTCTTCAAATTGTTTTTCAAGTTTTGAAAAGTCTTCTTTGTGAGTAAACCCCCCGGCGTTTATTTTATACGCGGGAGCTACCAAATGAAGCTGTGCGAATTTGCCCAGTTCTTTTTCTTGAAAGTATTGTGACAAAAAACTTGCGCCTAGCGAGTGCCCGACAAAGACAGCACCGTCTTTTATGTAAGGTAGATACTTTTCAAACCAAATTACCCAATGCTCGTATTTTGCATTTTTGTAGCATGGCATAGTTGGAGCTATTATTTGCCAGCCCTCATCTACCAAGTCATCAAAAAGTTTAGAGCGCCACTTTTTGGGAGGGGCTTCGGCAGGATCGTCTATTTTATACGATTTAAGCCATGCCAGGTACTCCTTGTCGGAGTTAAAAGCTTCGCCGCCGTGTATGAATATTAGCTGTTTCATATTAAGCACTTCGAACAAAATCACCCATTCCCCTCAGTAGCTCACCTATGATGTCAAATGCAGTTTTTATACCCTCTTCAGTTCCGGTGTTGTAAAAATCCATTGCTTGAAGCAATTCGTGTAGATGGGGTTGTTTATCTGGCAGCATGTCACCTTTTGATTTTATAGAATTTAGTTCAACCTCAAGTACTTGCGTAAGACGCTCCATTATCTTGTCTGTTGTAGAATCGTTCTTTTGACGTTTTTCTTTATACTCTGACAAGAGCTTGCGTATTGCCCCTAGAACATCCTCTACTCCAGATTCAGTTCCTTGCTTAATATCCATATTTCTTTCTATATTCATAGATCATTTAAATTTAACCACTAAATATATTAAGAGTATATCATTTCCCGGCGCTATTGCCAAAATTTTGTAGCAATGCTTTTTTCATGCTATATTATCTTTAGCTGCCTTACAGACAGTGAGCAAAACTCAAAGTTTTGTGTTACATTCTTTTTAAAAAATGTTTCACAAAATAGTTTTGCCTACAATTCTGTGAGGCAGAACTTAGTAATTTTATCAACTCCATTAATTATTAG
>WFZM01000021.1 GCA_015489565.1 Patescibacteria group bacterium
AATCACTCAAACTCAGGCAAGAATCACTTAAAGCAAATATCAATTGCAAAATATCTTATAAAAGCAAGAGTTGAAAATAAAAAAATAAAAGAAGCTGTAAAAGGTTTAATGTTAGAGTCTTTTCTAAAAGACGGCAATCAAAAAATAAATTGCTCAGGGAAAATGGATATGGATGGTCTGTCTATAACAGATCCAAACTTGGGCTGGGAGAAGACAGAGAGGCTTTTGAAGTGGATTTATAATAATTTATAAATGATAAATGATAAACGATAAATAAAATAAAAAACAATACAAATGGCGCTCTAAATAGATTTGACTTATAGCTATTTTATGTCATATTTGATACATGAAAGAAAAAGCCGGTAAAAAGCATGTGTTATATTCTATCTTTGTACCACACAATTCGTGGCGGTTGGCAAAAGACTTTGTGCATATTGCAAGGGTGGTACCGGACACAGAGCCTGGCAAAATAACATTAACCATATCTAAATTTGATGCGCACAACACAGAGCGCGAGGCCATTGAAAGTGATACACTAAGAATTAACTGCGATCCAGCAATGCGAGACACAATTATAAGAACAATTAAATTGCAAGCATATTTAGATGGTTTACATAGAAAATCATTAATTCGGGATAGAAAAGATAGAAGTGGTGGCTCAGTATTAAAAAGATTAGATGACTATGATTGCCATGGCCTAGTTTTGCGCGCGTGTGGTTTATTAACGAATCCCGTGATCAATAAGTTTAGAATAAGTGGGGAAACACCTGCTACTATAATGAATGCAATTAGAAAATATAGTCTTGGTTTAGATTTTAAAGATATAGACGAATTAAAATGTGTGTTAAGTCATGATATTACAAAACCAGCTATTGTATCTTATTATAGAAGGAGCGAACCTATACATAGCATGCTGCACTTGGGGGTTAGTCAAGTTTTTGGGCATGTCGTGTATCATAAAGTAGGTTGGGGCATAGGTGATATTTATAAGTGGGGGTTTAGATTTGAGAACATGCATGAGGCGTTTTGTGGATATGATTATTACTTGGACAGCAGCTCACGCATTAAGGTCTTTGCTCCTGAAGAGTTGCAACAAGCCGTAGATGAACACTTAAAGGAGAAATAAAGTTTATTATTTATCATTTATCATTTTATTTATTATTTATCAATTCTCATTTATCATTTTTTATTTAATACCATCAGGTGCTCTATATGCGGTGTTCTTGGGAATAAATTGTAGCCTTTGCTAAAAACTATTTCGTAATCATTTTTTAGCCAGTTGTAGTCCATAGCTTGGGTTTTTGGGTTGCAGGATAGGTAAACTATTGTTTCAGGTTTTTCTTCTAGAATTGTTTTAATTGTATCTTTTGGAACTCCTGCGCGGGGCGGATCAAGGACAAGCAAGTCTGCTCCGGCAAAATAGTCAAGCGCTCTGTCTGTGTTTGTTTCTATAAACTCGTAATTGTCTATTCCGGCTGCCTTGGCATTTTCTTTGGCGTATTTGTAGGTTTCAGGAGAGATTTCTATTGCGCGAATTTGCGTAGCAAATTCGCGCAAGGCAATTCCGAAAACTCCAACACCAGCAAAAGCGTCAAGCAAGATGTCCCAGCTTTTCCCACGCGCTTTTTGCAAAGCAAAAAGCGCGCGGCTCATATCATCAAATACAAAATCAAAAAGCGGGACATATACTTGAAAAAAATGGTCATATCTGTATTTAAAAATATTTCCGGCAATTTTGTCTTTTAAATCTGTGTTGCCAAGACTGAAATACACTTTCTCAACCCTTGCACCGGGCGTATTTTCAGGTGAGTAGGAGAGAACTATGCCCTGCAAAGTATCGTCAAGCATCGCTTCAAATTCTTCTTTGCTTATCTGTAAGGCATCAAAGTCGTCTTTTTGGATTATAAGCTCTGCAACAACAGAATCGGTAAAATATGAGTAGCGCAATATTAAATATTTTAATACTCCAAACTCTATATTTTTTTCATTTATTTTATCCAAAAAGCGCTTGCCAATCTCATTTATTTTGGGATGATTAAGCGCCGATTCTGTGACAGGAATTTTGCCGCGACTTGATCCGCGCCTGAAAAATGAAAAGCTGTATTTGCCAGTTTCTTTGTCTTTCCAGAATCCGTATTCTATCTTGTTTCTGTATCCGTAAATATCAAATCCTTCCGGGAAAAATATTTCAGAGTCTATTTCGATGTCTGCATGTTCTCTAAAAAATTTCTTTACAAAATCTTTTTTAAACTTATTTTCACAATCAAAATCAAAAATTTGCCAAGGAGAGGTGGACATATAGACTTCTCCTTCCTTTGGCTCAGTCCTGCACTTGCTGGGGGCTTTAACCTCTAAAACATCAGCGTAATAAATATCTTTTACTCTTTTGTAAATTTCTATATCAAGCAAATCACCGGGTACTGCTCCTAAAATATGAATCTCGCGCCCATCTTTTGGGTGTCGCGCCACAGCGTGCCCCTTATATGCAATATCTGTCACTTTAATATTTTCTATAAGTTCTTTCTTTTTTGTCACAAGCGCAAGTATACAATGTGCACAATATAATGCAACTACATCCAATTACTTTCAATGACTTGACAAAATACTAAGTTTATATTTTAATACTAATCAATGGAAAGTCTTAAACTTAATATTAAAACTTTTGTCGATGAAGGGGATGAATATGTTGAGACAGTGCCGCATCCCCGTTTGCTTCTTGTGGGTGTTAAGCATGCACAATCATTGTTGCCATATCATTTAGAACATTTGGGCAGACTGAAAGATGAAAACATAGAGCTGCTCTTACTTGAAGCAGGGGATTATTTTGAAATTCTAGAAGGATATTTGGTGCGCGAGTTGGGTGTCATGAAGAAGGCCGTAAATATAGATAGAGGGGTTAAGTATACTGAAATAACAGAAGGGCTTTTGCAAGCAACGGGTATATCCGACCGTTCTTTTATAATTGAGCTTATTGCATTTTTACTACCTTTAACGGTTTTTCCTGCGGACGTATTTATGTCTAAGAAGGCAGCAGATTGGGTTTTTTTTTCTTCACTCATGTCTCACTACTACTTATTGTATAGCAAAACGGTCAGATTCATAGGGTTAAAGTCAGTTTTATCTGAATTTAGTTATGCATTACAAAGGGCATTGCGACAAGTGGGCATGCATAGTTGTACTAATACTAATGGGGTACAGGTGAATGATGAGATCAGATATATAGAGCATGTATTATGGCCTGATTTCGTCGTTACTGCAAGATCGTATTTTATGGGATACAAGATTTTAGAATATTTAGAGAAGTATCCCGATAAAAAAATGTGTGCTGTAATGGGTATGGCACACGCTAGTTTTTTGCACAAGAAATTTTTACATCCCGAAGGTGTAGAAGAGATAAAAAGAAAAGCAAAAAAATATTGGAGAGTGTATCGCCTGTTTTATGGTGATTTTTATCCAAAAGACTACATAAAGTAATTTTTTTGCTATAATTAAAAAATGAAAAAGATTTTTAGAAGCTTTAAATACGCAATTCGTGGGCTGAAAGTCTTGGCTCTTGCAGAACGCAATTTTAAAATAGAGCTTGGATTTGCCGTTTTGGCTTTTATTCTTGCCTTCTTTTTTCAAATAGAGAGATGGGAGTGGGGTCTGCTTGCGCTTGCTGTTTCGCTAGTTTTCCTGGCAGAGCTTTTAAATACAGCTTTTGAAAAGACTCTTGACCACTTGCACCCTGATGAGCACGAGAAAGTTCGGGATATTAAAGACCTATCAGCAGGTTCAGTTTTGCTCGCAGTCATTTTCTCAGTATTTGTAGGGCTTTTGATTTTTGCGCCGAAGATTTTAAATCTTTTTTAAGTAGAATAAGTACTCAGTGTTACCCTCTTTGCCTTTGATTGGACTTTTTGTACAACCCAAAACTTTAAGATTGAGTTTTTGGAAGCGCTCGCGCGCAAGCGCGAGCGCTTCTTGAGAAGCCTCCTCACTTTTTACAATCCCTTTATTTAAATTTTCTTTTCCCACCTCAAATTGCGGCTTGAAAAGTATTATTAGCTCCGCGTTATTTTTTAGGAAATCTAGCACAAAAGGCAGTACTTTAAAAACTGATATAAATGATAAATCAGATACAAGAATATCTATT
This sequence comes from Patescibacteria group bacterium, assembly GCA_015489565.1. Lineage (GTDB taxonomy): Bacteria > Patescibacteriota > Minisyncoccia > Phycocordibacterales > UBA2100 > S143-145. Next base: position 4,136 of record WFZM01000021.1, read on the forward strand.
TTGTCTTTTACTTGCCTTTTACTTAAATCTCGCGCATCTCTTTGCTCCAGTAGTGTGAGTCGCTCGTCGTATTTTAGACTGTCATGCATTTGATTGCGACCCACGTCCACGGCATAGATTTTTTTGGCACCATCCTCCAGAGCCACCTGGCTAAAACCTCCGGTAGAAGAGCCAATGTCAATCACTGTTTTGTTTTTAAAGTTAATACTAAATTCTCGCTTAGCATGTAAGAGTTTTAGAGCTGCACGAGATACATAGTGAAACTCTTCTTTTTCTATTATTTCTATCTTATCTTGATCTTGTACTTTGTAAGATGCTTTCTTTGCGCTGGAACCGTTTACAAGTACGGCGCGCGCGGCTATGGCCGCGCGCGCTTTCTCCCGCGACTCAAAAAATCCTTTCTCTTTTAAATAAATATCCAATCGCACAAATTTAGTTTACAATATTTCTGCTAAAACGGAAATCCCGTATCCTTATTAGGTCGGGATTAGCAGAAATTATTGCGATTTGACTTTTAACAGGTATAATTCAGAAACTATGCAAGAGATTGAGCTGATCAATCAAATATTGAATTATTTTGACGGTTTGGAATATGTTGCCTATCTTTTGGTGTTTTTCTTTGCAGCGTCTGAGTCCACAATAGGGCTTAGTATGCTTGTGCCGGGCTCTCTTATAGTTATGACTCTCGGCGCACTATCTGCCATGGGCTCTTTTAAGATTCAGTACATACTTTTATTGGCTATTTTAGGGGCCGTACTGGGAGACAATATAAGCTACTTTTTAGGAAAAACTTTCGGCAGAAAGTTGTTGAGCAAATTGAAGTTTATAAATAATGACACCATAGATTTGGCCGAGAGATTTATCCAAAAGCACGGCTCTAAAAGTGTAGCCTTAGGGCGTTTTGTGCCTTTTGTAAAAGAGACAGTGCCTTTTGTAGCAGGAACTTTAGGAATGCCACGGCAAAAATTTATGATATTTAACTTTTTAGGAGCTTTAGGCTGGGCTGCACTTTGGCCCGGGATGGGCTACCTTTTTGCCAAGTCTGTTCTGGCAGGAAACTCTTTTTTGGGGAAGCTACAATTAATTTTAATGCTTAGCGTATTTTCTTACCTGCTTTATCTTATAGTAAAAGAAAGCATTTATTCAAATTATAATCAAGGCCTAAAAGATAATATAAAAGTTTTGAATAATTTACTTCGGAACAAAGTTTGGCGAAGGGTGCTTTTGACCATAATCTCTGCTTATTCTTTTTTTACCTTTCTTGCAATAGCGGTACAAGAATCCTGGCCCGTTGTTCATTATTTGGACAATTTTGGATTTAAGCTCTATTCGTATTTCAATAGTATTTTATTTTACTTTTTTAAGTTTATAACCTGGACTGCTAAGTGGTACGTTGTCTTGGCTGCGCTTTCTATCTTTGCTATCTATGCCTTGCTTAAAAAAACTTATCTAAAGCAATTGCTCAGCTTGACCGTGGCGTTTTTTGCCTCAGCTGGGGCTGTGCATTTTTTGAAACATGCTTTTGCAAGGCCACGTCCTCACTACGAAAGAATAATGGTTGACGGATACTCTTTCCCAAGTGGGCATGCCGCAGTATCTACCGCTTTGGGGCTTGTTTTGTCTTTTTTGGTCTATAAATCAAATTTGAGGCATAAAGAGAAAATCATATTTGCTATAATTACTTGGGTATTGATAATTTATATGAGCAGGATTTATCTTGGTGTTCATTATATGAGCGACATTTTAGGAGGGCTTGCGGTGGGGCTTGTTTTTGCTTTGCTTGGGATATCTTTATGGTATTATATGGACAACAAAACAAAGGGGGCGCGCAGCGAAGCTGCGCGCCCCACAGCCGGCGCCATAAATCCAAATAATAAAATGCCTGTGTCTATGAATTTAAAAAGTAAAGTTTTTAAAGATGGTGAATTTATTCCAAGCAAATACACTTGCGATGGAGAAAATATAAATCCGCCACTTGGGTGGTTTGGGGTTCCTGAAGGCACAAAATCTTTTGCTCTTATTGTTGATGATCCGGATGTGCCCGAGCAAGTAAGAAGCGACAGGCACTTTACCCATTGGCTTCTTTACAACATCTCGCCCAACATAAACAAAATAGACGAAAATTCTGCCCCCGGAACGCAAGGCAGAAATGACAGTGGGAAAAACTCTTACACAGGCCCGTGCCCGCCAACACAATTTGAGCCTACAGAGCACAGATACTTTTTTAAACTTTATGCGCTTTCCGAGGCTTTGGATCTGCCGGAAGGCTTGAGCCAAGCAGAGCTTGAAGAAGCGATAAAAAATTACATTTTGAGCGAGGCGGTTTTAATGGGGCGCTATGACAGAGCTAAATAATCTTGATGAGATAATAGTGGCAACACAAGTGTTTGCCTCGGCCAAGAAAGAAAAACTAATACAAAAGGACGCGCATAAATTTGAAGTTTTTGTAAGAGAGCCGGCTCAGAACAATATGGCAAATAGACGTGTGGCGCAAATACTTGCAGAGAAATATGGAGTGTCAGCACGAGCAGTGCAGTTGATAAGTGGGCACAGATCTCCTAAAAAGAAGTTTAGAATTATGTTATAATCTAAGTGTTAATGGATAAAAGAAAGAGTATGAATGTAAACATAAAAACAAAAGGTAATGTAAATTTAAACAATGAGCTTAGAATATACATAGATGAAAAACTTGAAGCTCTTGATAAATTTTTAAACTATGAAGATGGCGATGCGGTATTTGTAGAAGTGGAGTTGCAAGAGGGCGAGCCGGAGAAGGGACGCAGTTTCCGCGCCGATATTACAGTAAACGCACCCGGAGAAAGAGTGCATGCGGTAGGTTGGGGTGAGAGCTTGCACGCTGCCCTTGATGAATCTAAAGATGAACTGACTCGCAGGCTTCGCCGTGACAAGAAAAAGAAGTTAAACTTACTGAAAAAAGCAGGCAGAAAAGTAAAGGATATGCTGCGATTTGGATCTTAAAAGTTTTTAAAAGCGTCCGGCTGAAGGCCGGACGCTTTTAGCTTTTACTGTTCTAAAGTATCCATCCTGCAGCGCGTTTTAGACTGCGCACTGCACTGTGCTCTGTAGTGAGCATGATTTCACATAACTTTTTATACCCTCTTTTAAAATCTGCTTCAGCTTGCTTATTTAACTCAACTGCCAAACGGAAGACAAAGACTGGTAATTTTTTATTACTGTCTTTAAAACTCAAAATTGGATTAAGTATTTCTTTGTATTCTGTACCATGCTTTTTATTTGCATCTTCATCCATATGTTTTTCAGATATCTTCCATGCTTTATCAATTGCATTTATAGCAAACTCTAGCTCTTCTGTGCCTAGAATATCTTGAGCCACTTTAGTTTTTTGGACTTCTCTTAAAAAATGAGCCATAGCATCAAAGCGTAGCAAAGAAGCCCGGCGCGCCATCTCTTTTATATTCGGTAACTTTTCTGTTGTTGACAAGCTTAGTCTCTCTGATTTCATATTGGGCAATATAGCACAAGATGGATTTTAAGGTCAAGTTTTATTTTTTTATTCTAAAATTTGTTGTTGTAGATGTGACAAACAGTGGAGAGAATGGGCAAATCAAAAGCTTAAGAAGATTAAGGCCCAAAGGTCAATTTGGGGTCTTTAGCGCTACTTATATAGCCCCGCAGGCGCTCCGCGCCTGCGGGGCTAGCTATTTAAAAGATTCTTAAAATCGCTCCATAACATTTCTTTTTTGCCCTCGGGGATTAGTTTTTTGATGTAAATTTTTGCTTGCTTGTCCGAGTTGTCTGCCTTGGCAGACAGCTCGGATATTTTTATGCGAAGTGTTTTGCCGTTTTTATATGCAAAGAAAAAAGCGCCGGGATTTTCGTCGCACGCGCATGCAACAAATTTTGTGTTGCCTAATATTTGTCCATCGCTATCAATATAATCAAAGTTTATCTCACAATCACTTTTTTTGAAAAATTTTGTAAAAGTGGCTTTTTCGTGTTCTTGCTCTTTATCTGGCACATTACCTTGCAAAAACTCATCAATATTTTTGCAAAGTATTTCTCCTGCAAGCTCGGATAACGCTTTGTCTAACTCTCTGCCCGGCACCGGCCAGCTTGCAGGGTCAAACTTTTCTTGCCACAAAATAGGTCCGTGGTCCATTTTTTCATCCATTTTTATAATACTTACTCCCACTGAGTCTTTTTCATCTAAAAGAATTGCCGAGCGAATGGGGGAAGGCCCGCGAAGTTTTGGCAAAAGCGATGGGTGAATATTTATAAATCCATGCTTTATATTTGGTAAATCCAGCAATTCTTTTTTTAAGATTTTTCCAAAAGCAAAAACTAAAGCAAAGTCAAAATTTTTATTTGAAAGCTCTTTTATTATTTGCTTCGTGTTTTCAAAGTATATAAAAGGGATGCCGTTTTCTCTTGCCCAAGTCTCGATAGGGTTGGCCTTGAGCTTGCGCCCGCGCCCGTAGGGCGCGGGCGCAAGCGTTACAATAAGCCTCGGCACAATCCCATACGATTTTAACTTATTTAAATATTCGCCGGCTATCTTTGCCGAGCCAAAAAACACAAAATTATTTTTCATGGCCATCTTTATTAATCGGTCTTAATTCTTCGTCCACATCTATGACTTTTTTGGCTTTATCTGTATAAAGCACACCCTGCAAGTGGTCAAATTCATGTTGCAAAACGCGCGCTAAAAATCCGGATGCGTTTATAGTCTGTTCTTTAGCGTCTTCGTCCAAATAACGCACGGTTACTTTTTCAAAGCGTGGAACACTATAGCTATATTTAAGTGGAACCGACAAGCAACCCTCGTCAGACTCTATTTTTTTCTTTGAATGCTTTATAATTTCTGGGTTAAAGAAGAAGCGGCTCTTGTGCTTTTTAGGGTCAAATTCTTCTTGTTTTGCATGTGCGAAAGTGTGAGCAGAAATCAAAAAACAAGATTTATTGTAACCGGCCTGGGGCGCAGCTATCGCCACACCGAACTTTTCTTTTGATAAAAGCTTGGCCATTTCTTTTTTCATTTTTTCCGTATCGGCTCCAAGTATCTCCTCTTTACTTAAGTTTTGTGTTTTTTGTCTTAGCAGCCTTGCATCTTCTTTATTGTTTATTTTAAAAATTCTGGACATAAGGCAATTTTAAGCTATTTTTTATATATTACAAGCTCGGATTATAATTTAAATCAGACCACATAATTTTACAACTTGTAAGCTGGCAAAGGTGTATGGCGAAATGGTAAAATATATACAGGTTCCTTTCTCATCATGCGCATGATGAAAATAAATTCACTACGGTAGCTCCGTAGTTGCTATAAGTGCCTCACCTAAAAATTAGGTGGGGCATATCTAATAGGGCAGAACTTGCTTTTTGGCGCTTTTCATGTAAAATATCGCGAATTATGGGAGACGTTCAATACATATCAAAAGAGAAGAAAAAGGAACTTGAGAAAGAACTTGAGTATCTAAAAACAGAAAAAAGAATGGAAATAGCCGAAGCGCTTGAGACTGCGCGCGGTTTTGGTGACTTGTCTGAAAATGCCGAATATCACGAGGCTCGCAAAGCGCAAGCTGAAATGGAAGACCGCATACGTGAAATAGAAGTTTTGCTAGCTACAGCCAAGATTTCCACAAAGACAGGCAAAAAAGGCGAGGTAGTGGTCGGCTCTGTGGTAGAGTTGCTCAAGAAAGGAGATAAATCAAAAATTACCTACAGTATAGTTGGAGCGGCGGAAGCGGATATTTTGGAAAACAAAATATCAAACATGTCTCCTTTGGGCCAGGCACTGCTTGGTAAGAAGAAAGGAGATGAATTTACTTTTGAGAGTCCCGCAGGGAAGGTAGACTACAAGGTACTGGATGTTAAGTAAAAAGTAAAACTTAAGTTTTAAATTAGATAGCGTGGTACGCAAAGGTGGCCGCGCATTTTATTTGATTTTTCAGATATAAAATATATACTTTCAAACATGACAACAGTAGAAGACTTAAGACAAGAAAGATTAAAAAAATTAGAAATTTTGAAAGAAGCGGGCATGCCGGCATTTGCGCACTCTTCCTGGAGGCAGATGGACAATAGCGAATTTAAAGAGCGTTTTAAGGAGTTGGAGTCCGAGCAAAAAGAAGTGGCGCTTGCCGGGCGCGTTATGAGCAAACGCGGACATGGCGCTTTGTCTTTTCTAGACATTTTTGACGGCACAGGACGTGTGCAGGTAGTAGTTAAAAAAGATGAACTTGACGATGAAAAATTTGAACTCTTCTCTAAAGTGGTGGACAAAGGGGATTTTGTAGATTTTAAAGGTTTTGCTTTCACAACTCAGCGAGGGGCGGAAAGTTTACTTGCAAAAGATTGGAAAATGCTTAGCAAGTCTCTCATTCCTATGCCCGACGAGTGGGTAGGGGTAAAAGATGAAGAGACGCGCCTTAGATACAGGTATTTGGATATAATTTTAAATGATGAACTCAGAGATTTGATTTATAAACGTGCAAAGTTTTGGCAAACCATAAGAGACTTCCTTCTTGAGAGGGGGTTCCTTGAGGTTGAAACACCAATTCTTGAAACAACACCAGGCGGAGCAGAGGCCGCTCCTTTTGTAACGCACCACAATGCTTTGGATACAGATGTTTACTTGCGTATTTCTCCCGAGCTTTGGCACAAGAGGCTCATGGTCGCAGGTGTTCCAAAAGTATTTGAGATAGGGCGTATATTTAGAAATGAAGGTATGAGCGCTGAGCATGCGCAGGACTATACCCAGGTGGAATTTTATGAGGCCTTTAGGAGTTTTGAAGAAGGAAAGGATATGATAAAAGAGCTCTACAGGCGTCTTGCTCGCGAAGTGTTGGGCTCAGAAAAATTTACGAGCAGGGGAGCTCAGATTGACCTTTCAAAAGAGTGGGAAGATTATCACTTTGTAGATATTATAAAAAAGCGTTTTGGTATTGACGCGCTTGAAACCAACAAAGAAGAAGTACACAAAAAACTGCAAGAAGAAGGAATAAAATTTGACCCACAAGCTACAGATATAGGGCGCGGACTGGATTTGCTCTGGAAGAGTATTAGGAAAGAATATGTAGGGCCCGGTTTTCTTGTGGGTATTCCGAAGTTTATGGAGCCGCTTGCAAAGCCGAGCCAGGAAGACCCTAGAATAGTTGAAAGATTTCAGCCTATTCTTGCAGGAACTGAAATGGGCAAGGCCTTTAATGAGTTAAACGATCCGCTTGATCAGAAAGAAAGGTTCCTTGAACAACAAGCGCTACGCGATGCGGGAGATGAGGAAGCACAAATGGCGGATCTGGACTATGTTGAGGCTCTAGAGTATGGTATGCCACCAACTTTTGGCTTTGGTGTGTCTGAGAGACTCTTTAGCTTTATGATGGATAAATCTATCCGAGAAGCGCAGATTTTCCCACTCTTGAAAAGTAAATCTAAAAATTAAAGTGTTTAATAGAGTAGATAAGGCCCGGCAAAGGCGAAGCCTTTGCCGGGCCACTTCTGTGCTTGAGGCTTACAACTATTGGATTTTGAGACTTCAGTTTTTAAGAGCGAGTTTTAGTGTTTTATATAACAAGCAGTCTGTTTCTGTTTAGATTTGGGGACTGCTCTGTTTTAAGTTTGTCACACAAAAGTCAAGAGTAGGACTTATCCACATAAAAGTGGGGGTTTCACGATTGCAAGTGGGAAGAAGTGGTGTATAATGGAGACCAGGTGGGACAAAGTGGGAAATATGTTTTTAGGCGAGTTCACACATAAGATGGACGAGAAAAAGAGGCTCACTTTGCCAAAGGCGTTTTTAAAGTCTCTTGGCAAGGAGTTGGTCGTGACTCGCGGACTCGATAAGAGCTTATTCATATATCCCAAAAAAGAGTGGGAGCAGGTAGCTCTGAAAATCAAAGAGCTGTCTTTCACTCAAAAGGACGCAAGAGCCTTTGCAAGGTTCATGTTGTCCGGAGCGATGCTCGTTTCGGTAGATAAGTCCGGAAGGATTTTGATACCGGAGCATTTGGCAAAATTTGCCAATTTAAAGTCAAAGGTCGTTTTGGCCGGAGTCTCAGACAGAATAGAAATATGGGATGAAAAGAAATGGAGAGACTACACCAAAAACATTGAAGACGATGCAGACCTTCTGGCTGAGAAACTTGGCGAGGTGGGAGTCTTGTAACACCGAGCCGCCGGGGGATGCGACACAAACTATTTTGTGTTCTCCATACTCAAAAAATTAAAAAATAAGTCATGCGCACTCAACTTATTTCAAACAGCACCCCCGACGGCTCGGTGTTACAAGCGCCAAAACACAAAACAGTTCTTTTACAAGAAGTTTTAGATTTGCTGGATATCCAAAGTAACGACCGTGTTTTTGACGGAACTTTGGGCTCTGCCGGGCATGCAGTGGCAATCTTAAAGATTTTAGGTAAAGACGCTTATTATTTAGCCTCAGACTTGGACCCGAAGGCCATAGAGCGTTCTTTAGAAAGGATTAAAAAAATAAAGCCTAAAGCCAAAATATTTACTTGCAATAAAAGTTTTAAGGATATAAAAGATTGTCTTGATACTGCTCAGTTAAGCTCGGTAGACAAGATTTTGCTGGATTTGGGCTGGAGCCAGGACCAGTTTGAAGATTCAGGCAAGGGATTTTCTTTTATGAAAGATGAAAAGCTTGATATGCGCTTTGGAGATTCAGATGAATATATTTTCAACGCTTACGACATTGTAAATTTCTGGCAAGTGGAAAATATAGAAGAGATAATAAAAGGCTTTGGCGGCGAGAGGTTTGCCGGACGCATAGCGCGTGCTATAGACAAAGCTCGCAGTATTGCGCCGATAAAAACCAGTGCGGAGCTGGCGGAGATAGTTCGCAAGGCATATCCTCGCTTTAAAAGCAAGAGCAAAATTCATCCGGCAACTAAAACATTTCAAGCACTGCGCATAGCGGTCAACAGAGAACTTGAGACCCTTCAAGAAGCTCTGGACAACATGCATTCTGTCTTATCCCCAGGTGGGAGAATAGCTGTAATAAGCTTTCATTCTCTTGAGGATAGGATAGTCAAGCGAAAGTTTAAGCAGTGGGTTAAAGAAGGCCACGGTTTGCTAATAAACAAAAAACCGATTACGGCAAGTAAGGAAGAATTGAAAACAAACAAAAGAGCAAGGTCAGCAAAATTAAGAGTCTATGAGAAAAATACGCAAACAAAGAAGAATCAGGAAAAGTCGCAGCCGAGTTGCAGTGCTTAACTTTCAGCGCATCTATCTTCTTTTGTTTTTCGTGATTGTTAGCTCTCTTGCTTTGTATTTATACTTTCTTTTTGCATCCATTTATTACACTTCACTAGCTAAAAATACTCGCTTTCAGCTTAGTAAGCTCAACTCGGAAATTTCATCCCTGGAGGCGGATTATGTCCAAGTATATGAGTCTATAGACAGCGCGGAGCTAAGTGACTCGTTTGTAAAGCTGAGCGCCGGCGCAAAAGAGTTTGTAAACGTGGACACAGTTTTGGGTAGGGCAAATTAGTTTTTATGGCGGTGCGCGCAACCAGCAAGCAGATATTTTTATTTCGCAGCAGGCTTCTTCTTTTCATTTCTTTTTTGCTTTTAAGCCTACTTTTAATTCGTCTTTATGATTTGCAAATTATAAAGCACAATTACTATGCAATGAGGGCGGATAGGCAATATAGCTACAAATCAGAATATTACGACAGAGAGAACATATATTTTACCCGCAAAGACGGAACACTCTTTAGTGTGGCGAATGTGAAAAGAGCGCATATTTTAGCCCTTGTTCCAAAGCAAATTAAGGATTCTGAAGTGGATAAAATTTATAAGTTTTTAAAGTCTCTTGGAATTGATTATCCGTACGGAAAATTTAAAATAAAAGCCGGCAAAAAAGACGACCCCTACGAAGAGATAAAGCGCAAAGTTCCGGAGGATCTGGCTAGGAAAATTAAAGAGCAGAATTTTTCCGGAGTAATTTTACCGATTCATAGGTATCGCTTTTATCCAGGGGGCAGCTTAGCGGCGCATCTGATAGGATTTGTCGCGCAGAAGGATTCAGACCCTAATTACCACGGACGCTATGGGCTCGAGAAATACTATGATGATGTATTGTATAAAGACCCGGAGCGTTTGGGTGTTAATTTTTTTGCAGAACTTTTCAGTAACGCAAAAGAGATAATGCAAAAAAAGAGTCCGGGCAACGGGTCTTTAATAACCAGCATAGAGCCTCTGGTGCAAGCCGAACTTGAAAAAGTCCTTAAAGAAACTTTTGATAAATGGAAACCAAAGCGTGTAAGCGCTATAGTATACAACCCCCAAAACGGCGAGGTGGTGGCAATGGCCTCATATCCGAATTTTGATTTAAATAATTTCTCTAAAGTTGATAGCCCAAAGATTTACGAAAATCCCCTTGTTGAAAATGTTTACGAGATGGGCTCCATTGTTAAGGCTATTACTGTGGCGGCTGGGCTGGATAGTGGCGCGATTTACGAAAAAGAAAAATATAACGATATCGGCTGTAAAGTATACGACAAGGCACGCATTTGTAACTATGACCACAGAGCACGAGGCACAGTGCCGGTGCAGGAGATTCTCTCGCAGTCGTTAAATGTTGGAGCGGCGTGGGTATACGAGAAAATGGGCAAAGAAAAGTTTAAAAGCTATTTTGACGCTTTAGGGCTCACAGATATTTCGGCAATAGATTTGCCAAACGAGGCTGAGCCTTTGGTCCAAAACCTTAACTCGCCACGAGATATAGAGTTTGCAACGGCATCTTTTGGGCAAGGGGTGGCATTTACTCCCGTGCAGATGGTTCGCGCTTTGGGTGCTCTCGGCACTGGATTTATACAAAAACCCCATATAGTAAAATCTATAAGAAAAGACTCGGGTATAACCCTTAGCGTTGCCCCTGAAATATCCAAAAAAAGAGTCTTAAGCGAAAAGACTACAGAAGCCATAAGTCGCATGCTGGTAGAGGTGGTGGACAAAAAACTTGCCGGCGGTAAGAAAAAGAAAGAACACTATACAGTGGCAGTAAAAACGGGAACTGCCGAGCTAAGCACAGGTGGTAAGCATTACTTGAAAGATGTGTACAACCATACTTTTTTTGCATATTTCCCTGCTTTTAATCCGCGTTTTGTCATACTTTTCATAAATGAGCAACCTCAAGGAGCAAAGTACGCCTCCGAGACCTTAAGCGACCCCAGCTTTGAGATGGTGGACTTTTTGATAAACTACTATAATATAGAACCGGACCGCTAATACAAATTTATGAAGGAAATATTTAAAAAGATAATAGCAAAAATTTTGGAACTTGAAGCTAGGATTTTTCTGCGACGTCATCCGGATACTAAGATTATTTTAGTGGGTGGAAATATAGGAAAGACCAGTACAAAAGACGCTGTCTTTGAAGCTCTAAAAGCATCCGATAAGACAGTTCGCAAAAGCGCCAAAAGCTTCAACAGTGAGCTGGGGCTTCCGCTTACTATTCTTGCTTTACCTAACGCTTGGTCAAATATATTTATGTGGATGGCAAATGTATTAAAAGGTTTTTCACTGGCGCTTTTTGCCAAGGCTCCGGATATTTTAGTTTTGGAGTTGGGAGCAGACAAAAAAGGTGATATTTCTCGGGTAGTAAGCTGGCTAAAGGCAGATATTTTGATTTTGACTTATATACCCAAGACTCCTGTTCATGTAGAGCGCTTTAAGAACAAAAAAGAGCTTTTTGACGAAAAAAGACAACTATTAAAATCTCTTAAAGAAGACTCTGTCTTAGTTTACGATAAGGATTCCGAAATTCTTCGTGAATTTGTGGAAGATTTTCAGGGTAAAAAACTTAGTTTTGCTTTAAGCCAGAATGCAGATTTTTTAATAAGTAATCCGGCGGCGAAATGCAAAGATGGCAAAGCGGAAAGTTATTTTTTTGAAATTAAAAATGGAGAGTTGTCGTATAAATTTGAAATGCAAAAAAACATAGGTAGCCAGCAGGCAAGACCCCTGGCGGCCGCTATGGCAAGCGCCACAGCTTTGGGGCTTGAGCTTGATTTGGTATCTGAAAAATTAAAAAAGCGTTCGCGCTCCAAAGGGCGAATGAGTCTTCTTAAGGGCAAGTCAAATACTATGATACTGGACGATACTTACAACTCTTCTCCCAAAGCCGCTTTAGCCGCTCTTGATACACTGGGCGAATTTGCTTGCATCAAGGGCAAAAAAATAGCTGTCCTGGGTGATATGCTTGAGCTTGGCAAATTTGCCTCAGAAGCTCATAAAGAGGTGCTTAAAAAGGCCGCAGGCTTGGCGGATGAAATATTTCTCATGGGTCCACTATTTAAAGAAGTCTCAAAAACTTTTCCGGATACTCAATTTAGAATTTACGAGAAAAGAGAATGGGATAAATTATCTGAAGACTTGATCAAGATTTTGTCTGACAAAGACTTGATTTTACTGAAAGCCTCGCAATCCATGCGTTTTGAGAAAATAGCAGCAAAGATTTTGGCTACGGAGATTAACGCAAAGGAAGTTTTGGTACGCCAAGAAGAAGCTTGGCTTAACCGATAGCTGCTATTTATATTTCCACTTGTATTTTTAGAATCTGGTTAAAATTTTGATTTTTGATATTTTTTTGATATACTCTAGTCGCTTAGCGTTGCATCCCACCACCGTAACGCTAAGCGTCTCGGCCCTATCGTCTAGCGGCTAGGACGCTGCCCTCTCACGGCAGAAACCGGGGTTCGATTCCCCGTAGGGTCACAGAAAATGGTCCATTTATCCATTGTAATAGAACGATATTTATTATGAAAAAAACATATGCACCATTAACTATTTTGGGTGTTGTTGTGTCTGCTGTCATTATAGTATCCGTAATTTTGTCCATTGCATATCAACCTGATAGGGTAACGACTAATAATCACGTGAAATACACACAACAAAGAGTGATGCCGGCAAAAGTAATCTGGAAAAATCCAATCTCTCACTTCATGAAAATTGGTTCAAAAGGCAAAGAAGTTTGTATTTTACAAAAGATACTAAAGGCTGAGAAGGTGCTTGGTGTGAAACCAACTTGCTACTATGGAGTTAAGACACACTGGGCTATTTCTAAGTTGCTTTACAAGTACGGATATTTTCAAACACCTGATAACTTTGGCACAGTAGACAAAACAGCAAAAGAGTTGATCAATAAGCTTTATGTAGTTGATAACAATGGTATTATAAAACGAAACACAACAATCACTGCTCGTAATATACAAAACCCAGAACATGTAAACACACCCCCAAAAAAGAACACTAATAATCTGTTGGTAAATTACAATCCAACTAAACACGTTGATTTAGATGAGCTGTATGATGATTTAGATTTAAACTATCATTACGATAACAGGTACAAATATAATTATCGCACTGGATATAGCGGAAACTATGAATACAATTATGATATCGAAGGATATAATGATGACGGCGACTCAGTTTATGGCAATATTGATATAGAGGGCAAATACGGGAGTGGATATATTTATGATGAATACGGCAATGAAAAAGAGATTGATGTTGAATGGGTTGATTATGGAGAACTTGAAGGGTACGATGAGGACGGCAATTACTATGAACTTGAAGTATCTTAACTATACAACACTGTTAAATACTTTACAATAAATAGTAAATGTTTCACAGTAAGAGAAAATAATTATACCACAACATGTATTGATTACTGTCAGCTCAATATTTGTTAATTCTTTGTTATAATGCAAGCATGAACAAAAACGCAGAAACAAATTTTGAGCAGCAATTCAAGCGGATGGATAATATCTTGCGGGCTGATGCGGGTGTGTCCACTTCCATTGATTATATCGAGCAAATTTCATGGATACTCTTTTTGAAATATATTGACGATTTGGAGAAAAACAGAGAGCTTGAGGCCGAGCTGATGGGTAAAGAATACAAACCGATTTTAAAGAAAGAGTTTCGTTTCAGTCAGTGGGCAACCCCAAAAACACAAGATGGCAAAATAGACCACAAAAAGCGCCTTATCGGCGACGATTTGATTAAATTCGTAAACGACAAGCTTTTCCCATACCTTAAAAACTTTGCCGGCACGGCAGACAATGTAAACACAATTGAATACAAAATCGGCGAGATATTTTCAGACTTACACAACCGCATCCGCAGTGGCAAAATCTTGGCGGATATGCTTGATGTGGTGGACAAAATGCAATTTACCACCAAAGAGGCAAAGCACGAGATGTCGGCTCTTTATGAAGACAGAATTGCACAAATGGGCAACGCTGGCAGAAACGGAGGAGAATACTACACACCGCGTCCGCTTATCCGCACCATCATCAAAGCCATAGATCCGCAAATCGGCGAGACGGTCTACGACGGCGCGGCAGGGTCGGCCGGCTTTCTTGTGGAGGCGTTTGAATATATGAAAGCGGGCAAACAGCTCACCCCCAAAGAAAGCGACATTCTCCAGCAAAAAACTTTCAGCGGCAAAGAGCTTAAAGCCCTGGCATATATCATCGGCGTTATGAATATGATCCTGCACGGCATTGAGGCGCCAAACATCGTCCACGGCAACACTTTGGCGGAGAATGTTCTTGACATGGAAGAAAAAGACCGCGTAGACATTATCGTCTCCAACCCGCCTTTTGGTGCTAAAAACATCTCACCGGAGATGCAAAACAACTTCCCGGTAAAAACCGGTGCTTCCGAAATGCTTTTTATGCAACACTTTATGGCAAAACTCAAAGCGGGCGGACGCGCCGGCATTGTCATTAAAAACACTTTCCTTTCAAACGGCAACAGCGCCAACTCCGCTGAAGCGCAAATTCGCAAAAAGCTTTTGGAGAAGTTTAACCTTGAAGCGGTGCTTGATTTGCCTTCCGGTGTTTTTCAAGGAGCGGGAGTCAAAACAGTAGTGCTCTTTTTCAAAAAAGGCGAGCCGACACGCAAAATTTGGTATTATCAATTGAACCTCAATCGCACTTTGGGTAAAACCAGTCCGCTTACCGAAGAGGACTTGGCGGAATTCTTGGAACTTAAAAAGACAAAAGTAGAAAGCGAAAACTCGTGGATTGTGGACATCAACGACATAGATAAAGAGACTTACGACCTCTCCGTCAAAAACCCAAACAAAAAAGACGAAGAAACCTTGCGGGCCCCGGAAGAGATTCTGGCTGAAATTGAGAAGCTGAGTAAGGAGGAGAGGAAGGT
>WFZM01000022.1 GCA_015489565.1 Patescibacteria group bacterium
GTGTTAGAATATAGCCATGTCAGAACTTGCATTATATAGAAAATATCGCCCGCAAAACTTTGATGAACTTATAGGCCAAGATGATATAGTCAAGACACTCAAGGGTGCAATAGAAAAAGGGCAGGTGTCACACGCATATCTTTTTACCGGAGCGCGCGGAGTGGGAAAAACTTCTACAGCGCGCATCTTTGCAAAAGAGCTTGGCACCTCCGAAAAAGACCTTTTTGAGCTTGATGCGGCAAGTAACAGAAAAATTGACGACTTCAGAGAGCTTTCTGAATCTGTGCAAAGCCTTCCTTTTGATTCAAAATACAAAATATATATTATAGACGAGGTGCACATGCTCACAAAAGAAGCATTTAATGCTTTTTTAAAAACTCTCGAGGAGCCGCCTGCACATGTTATTTTCATATTAGCTACGACAGATCTAGACAAGGTCCCGGATACCATAAGAAGCAGATGTCAGGTTCTATCCTTCAAAGCGGCAGACAGCAAAGCCATAAGTGAGGCTCTCAAAAGAATAGCTAAAAAGGAGTCTTTGAAAATAGGTGAAGATGCCTTGGCGCTCATATCTTTTCTGGCAGAAGGTTCTTTCCGTGACGCTATCGGCATATTTCAAAAAGCTCTGAGCGCAAGCCAAGACAATAAAATAGACCTTAAAGACGTAGAGAATGCTGCGCAAATACCACCTTTAAGTGCCAGCATTGAAATACTGGAGGCTATTGGAAGAAAGGACGTCGCCTCCGCACTTGAGATAATCGCCGATCTTGAAAGTGCCAATATAGATTTTAAAGTATTTGCAGATTTGCTGGCACAAAGCATTCGAGAAGTTTTGCAACTACGTATTTCGCCAAGAACTGAAAAGGTTTTGCGCAAAAAATACACAGAGGAGACTTTTTTGAAACTGCAAAAGCTTGCTAAAGAAGCCACAAATATAAACTCTAAAACCCTGGTCAATCTTATAGAAAAAATGGAGCTTATGGTATATAGCAAATCCAAGGCTTCTGTTTTGGAGCTTTTTGTTTACGACGCTTTAAATATTGACTAGCAATATTAAACTTATAAACAATGGAGGGTCAAACTCCATTATTTGTATTTTTGTCTTGTCATTAATTTAAAAGAGCTGATATATCATTAAAAATGAGAGTGTAGCAGAGCTACTAAAATTTTGATTTTTCTAAACTTTTGTATATAATATCCAAACGCGCTTGGCGTTAGGAGTTCTTTTGTTAAAGTGATAAATTAAATTTATTGCCGGGTCGTCTAAAGGTAGGACAGCGGGTTTTGGTCCCGTTAGTCGGGGTTCGAGTCCCTGCCCGGCAGCAGAAAAACGCCCAAAAAGGGCGTTTTTATGATGCCGGGAGCAAAAGTATCTGCTTACTTTTGCGACAGGGGCTCGAAAGGCTTTGCTATGTCGCACGTAGGACGCACGGAGTAAGTCCGAGTACGACAGCAAAGCCCGGGCAGGAAACTCTTAGCGAATTCGAGCGCACAAGCGCGAAGAATGAGCTTAGAGTTTGACGCCGAGTCCCTGCCCGGCAGCACTAGATGGGCACTAGATGAGCTAAACAAAATCGCGCTTTGAGCGCGATTTTGTTCTTTCAAAGCCAGATTCTAAGCATTCTCTCACAGATAATAAAAGTAATACAGGTTGTTTATGTGGTAGATATTTGGGTTGTTTTGTAATATAGTTTATTTAGTGTCTAGGTTTGTTCGGTAATTAGAAAATGTTATTTTTGTATAGTAAGCTATGTTGCTTTATATTAACAAATTCTAACAAATCTCGTCTCTGAGATTTTAGAAATGCTAAAAAATGTGGCTTGTGCTATAATGACACACATGAAGCAAAAAACGGCACTGGATATTTTAAAGACCGGTAGAAATGTATTTCTAACAGGCGCGGCAGGGACCGGAAAGACTTATCTTTTAAACCAATATATAAAGTGGCTTCGGGAAAATAATATACCTCTTGCGATTACTGCAAGTACGGGTATTGCCGCTACGCATCTTGGTGGACAGACCATACACTCTTGGTCAGGTATAGGTATTAAAGATTATCTGTCGGAATGGGATTTAGATGCCATGAGCCAAAAACAGGCATTAGTTAAGCGCGTCAACAGTCCCAAAGTGCTAATTATAGATGAAATCTCCATGCTCAAAGCGGGAACGCTTGATATGATAAACGAGCTTTTAAAGTTCTTGCGCCAAAGCGAAGAGCCTTTTGGGGGCATGCAAGTAATATTGTCAGGTGATTTTTTTCAGTTACCGCCGGTTTTACGCAGTACAGAACTTGAAGGTATGGATACAGAAAGTGTCTTTGCTTTTAGTTCAAGCGCATGGCAAGAAGCAGGCTTTAAGACACTTTACCTTAAAGAGCAATATCGCCAGCAAGACGAGCTTATAGACATACTAAATGCGATAAGAGAAAGAGAGCTTGACTCTGCCTTGTTTCAAAAATTAAAGGATAGGGTGGGGGCGCGCCCTACGGGCGCGCCCCCTGTCCGCCTGCACACCCATAACGCAAATGTAGACCTTGCCAACGAATCAGAGCTTCAGAAAATATCAGGAGAGCTTTTTGAAAGCCCGATGATACTTAAAGGCAATAAAGCTCGCGCAGAGAATATGGCTCGTAATGTACTTGCTCCGGAACAATTGCGCCTAAAAGTAGGGGCAAGGGTGATGTTCGTTAAAAATGACCCGGCTCAAAAATATGTAAACGGTAGCCTTGGAGATGTTATAGATTTTTCTTTTGGCGCTCCGGTAGTGCGCCTGGACAGTGGCGAGATTATAGAAACAGAAAAAGCAGAGTGGAGCATAGAAAACGAAAACGGAAAAGTATTGGCATCGGTCGAGCAATACCCGCTCAGGCTTGCATGGGCTATTACCGTACACAAATCGCAAGGCATGAGCATGGATGCGGCAAGTATGGACCTGTCTAAAAGCTTTGTGCCGGGGCAGGGATATGTTGCGCTATCTCGCGTGCGGAAACTAAGCGGTCTGTTTATAGAAGGCCTGAACGATATCGCCACTCAAGTGAGCGACCTTGTATTTGAGCAAGACCAAAGCTTCCAAGCAGAGTCCGAGCAAATTGAAAAAATATTTGAAAACTACTCTGAAAACAAGAGGCGAGAAATGCAAGACGAATTCATCAAAGAAAATGCTGTAAGAAACGAACGGGAAGAAAAGCTTGCCAGCCACCTAGAGAGCCTGCAACTGTTAAATTCATTTAACTCTCTGCAAGATATAGCAAAAAAACGAGAGCTTAAAGCCACGACCATAATAGGACACTTTGAGAAAGCCCAAGAGGAGGGTTTGAGTTTTGATATAAGTGAACTGAAAGAAATTAAAAGGATAAAGATAAATAAAATATTTGACAGCTTCGAGCGATTGGGCTTTGAAAAACTAAGCCCTGTCTACGAGGATTTAAAATCTACTATAAACTACGACGAGCTGCGTCTTGCGCGAATTTTATACAAATTCGGAAAAGAAAACTGATATATAAAAGTCCAGATCAAATATACTCAGCAACAATAGTATAAGCATCAAAATAGAGTTTTTAAGTGTTTAATCAAATCTTTCTGGGCAATAATTTTTTGTGTCTGGTCGTCTAAATTTCGTATAATCAAAGTTTTATCTATTGCCTCTTTGTGTCCTAAAATAACAGCATATTTAGCTCCATAATCCAAAGCCAGCTTGTATTGCTCAAGCAAAGACAGGGAAGCTATAGAATGCCCTACATCAAAATTCTCTTTTTGCATGAGCTCTAAGAGCTTGGCTCCTTGTGACTTGGCCATAAGACCGAGTTGGATGAAATATACTTTTTTCTTTTTGGGGTCATACGCAGCACTTTTGGCTACTTTTGTTTTACGACCTTTTTTCTCAAGCTTTAAAACAAGAGATGCGGCGGGCAAAGACCTTTTGTAAATATTTTCAATAGCCGAGTCGTAGCGTCCGCCGTAAGCTATTAATTCTTTCTCTCCCGTATCTTCTAAAATATATACTTTAAAAATCAAATGGCGCCACATATCAACCGAGCCAAACAGGTAAGGGTTTAAATTGTAATTTATACCCATCTGCTCCATATAATTTAAGAAAGAGTAGAAGTGTTTCTGTGCATAATCGCTCAGATAATCCATTATAGAAGGCGCATCATCCAACATTTCAGCATTGTCCTTTAGAAGCTTGGCCACTGCTTTTATTATTTTATCCTCATTAAAATCTTTTAATATCGCTTCCGGTAGCTTTTTTTTGTTTTTCCTAAGGAAGCGCTTCATATCCTGCAAGTATTTGATGGCACTATCTTTGTCTCCCATTGAATTCACTTCCACCAATATTTCTTTTTTGCTTAATTTGCGAACTATTAAGTCCACCATAAAAACCAAAAGAGATTCGGCAAAGGAGTCCTCCTCACCCAAAATATGCAAAGCGTAATCTATCTGCTTTGCCTTCTTGGATTTTGACACATCATCAAAAGAATAGCTTTGCAAATTGCCATTTAAGTTCTCCGGATTAATTTTTGTGGCAAAAGTTTTAGCAAAACCGAGAATCTTTTTTTCAAGCGGGTCTATGAGCTCCGGCTGTATTTTAGTCGTGGAGGCTTTGAATTTAGCTGAAGCTTGACCTTGCTCTTCCAGTAAAGTATCCAAATCTTGAAATCCGTAAAAACTTAGAATTTCATTTATCGCCTGTATCAAATCTGTAGTGTTTTTGATACCGGTGTTTTGCAATAAAAACATAATTTTTATTTTTTAAATTCGTAAGCTGCCGGGAATAATGAAATTTCGCTGAAAGGGTAAAGTCTCAAGAATGCCCGGCCTACTATTTTGTCTCTACTTAGCGCACCCCAGAAGCGCGAGTCGTAGCTACCCGCACGGTTGTCTCCCATGACAAAATACTCGTCTTCTTTGAGACTTAATTTCAAATTGTTGTGTGAAATATTCTTTTCGGAAACATAGGGTTCTTTTAACTCAAATCCCTCCTTGTAATCTTTGTTATAAATGATAACTTTACCGTCTTTTATCTCTACAATCTCTCCGGGAAGTCCTATAATACGCTTTATGAAATACTTTCCTTTGCTTACCGGAGCTTTAAAAACTATTACATCACCACGCTCCGGTTCGTGCAGAAACTTATAAGTAAAAACGTCTATGAGCAAATAATCCCAAGTCTCAAAAGAAGGGTCCATAGACTTACCGTTTACCAGAAACGGCTTTCCGACAAAAAGGCGTATTGGTATAACTATTATGGCTACTATCACTATGGTACTAACAATGCTGTAGATAAATTCCCAAAAAGAAGTTCTGCTGTCAGTAACTGCTTTGTCGTTCTTCTCCTCTTGCTTTGCTTCCTTAATAGTGTTAGCGGATTCCGCTTCTGAAAAAGCCTTGTTTTTTAAATCTCTGTTAGTCGAGATATCCTTGTCTTTAGGCTCTTTATATGACATGGCAGTATTTTACCATATACATAGACCTTGACACAATGAATTAAAAGTGGGAAAATCTGGAACATGTTAAATAACGCAGGCAAAGAAAGCAGGTTTATAGACGGCAAGCTGATAAGCTCGGAAATACTGGAGAGATTAAAGCTGGAAAGGCAGAGTATGAATAAAGACTTATCTCTGGAAGTCTTCTGGGTGGGCAACGACAAGGCAACGGAGAGTTTTGTCAAAATAAAATCGAGCTTTGCTGAAAAAATAGGCATAAACTTCATATTAAGACATTTTGATGAAATATCTGAAAAGGAGCTTTTAGAGCAAATTGAAAAATCTAAAGCTGACGCACTACTGCTTCAGCTACCTTTGACTGAAAACATAGACAAAAACAAGGCTATAGAGAGTATAAAAATCCAGCAGGACCTGGATGTTTTAAAAAGGGAAACTTACAATATTTTTAAAAATGCAAGCTTGTCTGAGTTGGATACTATTCTTTTGCCTCCTGTTGCCGGCGCTGTCTATGAAATTATTAAAAAATATAAAATTGAGAGCAAGGGGAAAAAGGCGGTTGTGCTTGGCAATGGAATGCTGGTGGGCAAGCCGGTATTTGAACTCCTTAAAAAATATGACTTTGCAGAGCTGGCCGTTTTTGATTTAAACTCTGACCCGCAAGAGCTAAAGAGAGCTCTTTTTGAGGCGGATTTGCTTGTCTCAGGGACCGGCTCTCCGAGTCTTGTAAAAGCAGAGATGATAAAAGATGGAGCAGTACTTATCGACGCAGGCACATCAAGCCAAAAGGCAAGGAACGGACTGCTGGGGGACATAGATTTAAACTGCAGGCAAAAAGCTTCGCTTTTTGCCCGCACCCCCGGTGGCGTAGGTCCCATCACCGTAGCTGTTTTATACCAGAATTTAATAAAGCTGGCCAAGAACAGACAGCTGAGATAAAACGAACTTCTTATACAATTTACCCCGTACAAGTAGCTTGCTTTTGGAAATAATTACTCTAATATAGTAATCAATGGATCCTGTCAAAGAAATCAAAGAAAAAATAAGCATAGACGAGCTGGTGTCTGAATACTTAAGTTTAAAGCCCGCCGGCGCGCACCTAAAAGCGCTATGTCCGTTCCATGCCGAGAAAACTCCTTCTTTTATAGTGAGCCCCGAAAGGGGGACTTTCCACTGCTTTGGTTGTGGAAAGCACGGGGATATATTTACTTTTTACCAAGAAATAGAAGGTTTAGATTTTAAAGACGCTCTTCAAAGACTGGCAGATAAGGCAGGAGTTGAGCTAAAACAAGCTAGTTATAGAAAAGAAGATAAGGCCAAGCACGAAAGACTCTTAAAAATAATGCAGAATGCAAAAGAGTTCTATAAAGAAGAGTTACGCAAAAATCAAGAAGCTCAAAAATACCTAAAAGAACGTGCTTTATCTCAGGCTACAATAGAAAGATTTGAGCTGGGCTTTGCCCCCGATTCATGGGACAGTCTTCTGAAGTATTTGATTTCTTTATCTTTTAGCGAAGCTGAAATCGAAGAGGTGGGTCTTATAAAAAAAACAGAAAAAGGAGGCTGTTACGACCGTTTTCGCTCTCGCATTATATTCCCTATATACAACGAAAAAGGGGACTGTGTGGCTTTCTCCGGGAGAATTTTTGGCAAAGACGACCCGGCAAAATATATCAACTCCCCGGAAACTCCCATCTACCACAAAAGCGATATTCTCTACGGCTATCACCTGGCAAAAGAAGCCATAAGAAAACTGGATTTCAGTGTTTTGGTTGAAGGACAGGCTGATTTGCTTGCTATGCATCAGTCGGGTTTTAAAAATAGCTTGGCATTGTCGGGTACTGCGCTTTCAGAGCGCCAAATTTCTCTGCTTAAAAGATTCAGTAAAAATATCGTGCTTGCACTGGACTCTGACGAAGCCGGCGTGTCTGCCATGATAAAAAACAGTAAAGCTCTTTTGAGTTTCGGATTTAACATAAAAGTAATGGCGCTAAGTGAAGGGAAAGATCCGGCCGACATACTAAAAGAATCAGGTTCAGATGCCATAAAAAAACTGCTCAAAAACGCTGAGAATCTGTTTGATTTTTTAATAAAATATTTTAAAAACAACTTGCAAAAACACGAGAAATATGTTAAAGTTTTGCGCAGTCGCACCGTTCCTTTGTTGGCCTTTATTGACTCCCAGGTCGAAAGAGAGCTTGAAGCCAAAAAACTGGCAACAGCTCTCAATGTCTCGCCTGAGTCCGTGTTGCAAGATGCAATATCCAAGAAGGAACACTCCAAAAAATATGAGAGCACGAGCGTAAGTACGCCTCTCAAAAAAGACAGAAAAGAAGACTTAAATACACTGCTTAAAATCAAGCTCTTTAAAGAGTGGTTAGCTGAGCTGAAAAGAGAAAATTTTAATGAAGAATTTAAAAATGGCATTCTTAATCGGCTCCAAAAAATTGAGGAAAACTTTACTGAGGAAAGCAAAGCCAAATCCGGTAGTGACGAAGAGTTGATTATTTCGGACGAGGATAAAGAGAAAATTTTCATAAATTTTGACAAAGATTTTCTGGAGACGGAAAAGCCCAAGGAAGCCATAGAAGCCTTTAGTAAAAATATTGAGTTAAAATTTTATAAATATCAATTAAGAAAAATAAGCCAAAAAATCAAAGAAAACGAATTATCCGGCAAGGATAAAGAGGCGGAAGATCTGATTCGCAAAGCCAGGAACTTGGCGGAAAAAATAAATAATTTATCATTATAAAATTTATGTCTGGTACAAAAAACGCAGAAAAAACAAAACTTAGCAAAACACTAAGCGGCAGTGCAAAAAGCAAAACAGCCACTAAAAAAAGTGGCACGGCTAAAAAAAGTTCTGCAAAAACAAGCGTCAAAACAAGCTCTAAGAAAGCTGTTAAAAAAAGCAGTGTTAAAAAAGCTGTTAAAAAGACAGTGGCTAAAAAGAATGAAAAAAAGGCTAAAAGCAGCGCCAAAAACAAGGCCTCTAAAAAAAAGAGAGAGAGGCTAAGCAAAGAGTACAAGGAAGAGAAGGCCGGCTTGCTTTTAAATAAGGCCAGAAGTCACGGTTATGTTACCTATGATGAGATTATAAAAGAATTTCCGGACATAGAAGAAGATGTTGATTTTTTGGAAGATTTGTATGACAAATTCTCAGTTGCAGGGATTGATGTTTTAGAGTCCGGAGGCATTCTTGAAGAAACAGGGGACGACTTGCTTGAGAAAAAGCAACTTCTAAACTTGGGAGAAGGCAAAAAAGACTCTGTGCAAATGTATTTAAGAGAGATAGGTCAGTATGACCTGCTTAGCGCCCAAGAAGAGATAGAGCTGGCAAAGAGAATAGAGCAGGGTGATGAGGAGGCGCGCATGATTCTTGCGCGTTCAAATCTGCGCCTGGTGGTGTCTATAGCCAAAAAGTACGTGGGTCGCTCGCCCGACCTTACCCTTCTTGACCTTATACAAGAAGGTAACATTGGTCTTTTCAAGGCTGTAGATAAGTTTGACTATCACAAGGGTTACAAGTTCTCAACTTATGCAACTTGGTGGATACGCCAAGCCGTAACACGCGCTTTGGCCGACCAGTCTCGCACTATTCGCATTCCTGTTCACATGGTTGAGACCATCGCCAAATACAAGCAAAAGATGCGTGAGCTCTCGCAAATACTTGGGCGCGAGCCGACAGCAGACGAGATCGCGCAAGAGATGGGTCTTGAAGTGCACAAAATTCACCATATAGAGAAAATAAACCAAAGTATCGTATCTTTGGAAACACCGGTCGGCGACGACGAGGATGGAAAGTCAACGCTCGGAAACTTTGTGGCAGACGACAAGATAGACCGCCCGGACGAAGCGGCCGACAAAAGTATTCTTTCCAAACATTTGCAAGAAATCTTGTCTATATTGACAGAGAAAGAAAGAGAGATTTTGAAATTAAGGAACGGACTTAATCCCGAAGGAGTAAGCTATACCTTGGAAGAGGTAGGCAACAAATTCGGGGTTACTCGCGAGCGTATAAGACAAATTGAAGCCAAGGCACTGGAGAAGCTTCGCAACCATGAACAGGCCAAAAAACTTTTGGGTCACTAAGAAAGTGCTGATTTGGGCTAAAGCGCCCGCAAAGGCGTAGCCTTTGCGGGCGCTTTAC
>WFZM01000023.1 GCA_015489565.1 Patescibacteria group bacterium
TAAGATTGAAGAGTTTAAAAATAATTTTAAATCAAACAATTATGGATTTGCTGTAGTAAAAAATAAGCGTTGGGACCCTCTATACTACACAAATCATAAGATAGGCAATAAACTTATCAAAGGGCATGTAAACGAGAAGGGTCAAATCAAGCTAACCGCACAAACTTACCTATTCAAAGATTATGAGCCATATACTAATATGTATATATCTAAGGTTCATTTTTCAAATAATTTTGAACCCGATCTTCCCTCCCTTGTGGGTCCTAAAGGTATTTATATTGATACGATGAGCAAGGCTGCAAATTTAGATATGACGAATAATTTGAAGTCGAAAGGAGAGGTAAAAGTTAAAATGATGAGCAACCCTAACGCTGATGAGATGGGCGATACTTCGCCAAGACCAGGTGTCTCTATAGGAAAAGCAAACAGTGGCGGGGAAGATGATGGTAAAATCGAAATGACTCTGGACACGCTAGAGTATACTCTGAATGAAATAGATAGCGTTGTTAAAGACGAGTTGCCGGCTTCAGACAGAGAGCCTGATATGTTTTACAGCCACCTCTTAAAAGAAAGAAAAATTAAATTTAAGGCAACAGATTTTACCTTAAACGAGTTAAAGAAACGCGCCGCGGTTGGCAAGCTTTACATTTCCATACCTCATACTCCCCTGTTTGTGTGTGAGTCGAGGGCGGAGCTTCAGCACATATGGTTATTGAGTGATGTTAGGCTGAATGAGATAAAGTATGAGCTACTAGATGAGTATGTAAATACCAAGGTGCAAGAAATTATAAATCTTGTACTTGCCTTAATACAGAGTTTAAATCCTGATTATGATATAGATTCTATAAGCGACTCCGATTTATCGGATTTAAAAAAGAAATTAAAATCCATAATAAAAGACACCGAGTCATATAAAGAATATAAAAAATCCGGCTACTTAGAGGATGTTTACAATGAATATAAAACTGAATTATTGTCACTAACACCGAAACAGATGATTAAATTAGGTGTTATAAACCATAAAACTTTCGATAGCTCGTTTGAAGACTTTATAGGCGGCGCCTTGTTTCCTTTTATGTCATTATCATCCGGATATTCTTTGCAAGAGCGCGCCCCTGAGTTTTTCATCTTATCTAACTCAAGTAATCGTGAAGCACCAATTAATGTCTGCGAGCCTGAAGAATAATACAAGTCTCGCTCTTGCTTTTTGTCTCTGCTTGTGATAAATTATAGCGCATGAGTGAAACAAAAAATATAAACAGTCAAGAATTAAAGGAGAAAGACCCGGAGCTCTTTGAGGTGTACGAGTTGGGATACCACATCTTGCCAACAGTTCCGGAGGCGGAACTTGAGGACAAGGTAAACGAAATACGTGAGCTTATCTCAAGTTTTGATGGTGAGTTTATTATGGAGGGTGAAGCCGAGCTTATAGACTTGGCATATACCATGATAGTTCCTCGCGGGGGACACAACGATAAATACGACAAAGCATACTTTGGCTGGATAAAGTTCCGCGCGCCAAAGGCCAGATTGCCGGAATTGCAAAAAGAACTCAAGCTAAACAAGAATATTTTGCGTTTTATTCTATTTAAAACAAGCGAAGAAGACACAAGAGCTCAAATAAAAGCGCACGAGTTGAAAGAGCTTAGAAATGAGCAAGTGATAGAAAGCAAAACAGAAGAAGAGGAGCCCGCAGATATAGAAGAAGACGAGCTAAACAAGGCCCTTGATGATGTTATTGAAGAATAATTTATCTCTTTAGTGGAGGGAGCGGCCGTAGGCCGCTCCCGTTTTTTATTGTGGCTTTTTGTGATATACTTTAGGTACTTTATTCATTTTTTAGTAAGTTAGATATGTATTTAAACAAAGCAATATTATTTGGCAGATTGGGTCAAGACCCGGAATTAAGAGCGCTTCCCAGTGGGACGCAAGTATGCTCGTTTTCAATAGCTACCAATCGTGTATACAAAGATAAAGATGGCAACAAACAAGAGCAAACAGATTGGCATAACATTGTCTTGTTTGGGCGCCAAGCGGAGCTAGCCAAACAATACCTTAAAAAAGGTGACACCGTTATGATAGAAGGGCGTATACAAACTCGCTCTTGGGAAGCGAGTGACGGTCAGAAGCGTTACAGAACGGAAATAGTTGCAGATAAAATGCAATTTGGCCCAAGAGGCACGTCCAACCAATCGCCTGCCGAGGCTCCACAAGCACCAGAAATTTCGGGAGACGAAACTGCAGAGCCAAGCCCGGCAGATATACAATACCCGGACGAAGAAGAAATAAATCCGGACGACATTCCATTTTAAATCAATTTTTAAGTTCTAAGAGATAGTTTATGTTGGACTATACAGATTTAAAACCCGGCAAGTTTATAGTACTTGACTCAGACCCTTACGAGGTAATTTGGGTAAGTGGGGTGGTAAGCAAGCAAAGACAAAAGCCTCACAATACAGCCAAGCTTAAGAACTTGCGAAGCGGAGCCAGTATAGAGAAGACATTTACTCAGTCAGATAAAATAGAAGAGGCAGATCTGGAAACACGTGAAATCAAGTACATATTTCGCAAAAAGGATGAGTTTTGGTTTACAGACCCAAATAACCCACGAGATCGTTTTATGTTAGCGGCCGAGCAAGTGGCGGACAAAATGAAGTTTATAAAAGAAAACGATATAGTGGAAGCCTTAACTTTTGATGATGAAATATTGAGTATTCAAATCCCCATTAAAGTAGAGCTTGAAGTTGTGGAAGCACCACCAAACATAAAAGGCAATACGGCTCAAGGAGGCAACAAAGTTTGCGTTTTGGAAACCGGACTAAAAGTTAACACTCCGCTTTTTATAGAAGTGGGGGACAAAATAGTGGTCAACACCCAAAGCGGAGAATACATAGAACGCGCCAAATAATATGTCTATAGATAAAATAAAAAGCTTTAAAAAACTTAGCGCGCCTGCACTGGGTCTTTTGGCGGCGCTTTTCTCTGCAAACTATATGAGCGGAGACTCCGGTAAGAATGATTCAGTGCCGACTACTGAACCGGAGCTGGGAGAAAGCACAATTGCCAAGTCTGAGCCCGACTACTCCAAAAGCGCGCAGGCTTCCCTTACAAATTTAATTGAAAAATCAAGTTTGAAGCCAAGATATCAAAAAGAAGAACAGGCTTATTTGGCAAATTTAATTAACGAAAGTATTGAAAATTTGAGCCTCCCTCAAGATGCAGTGTTAAAAAAGATAAAAGAAGATATAGCGCTTCGCATGCAAGACTACAGAGTATCTTTTGAAAAAGACGCGCGATTTATGCAAAGACTTAAGAATAAAGAAGATGAGATTAGATACTTTGAGTCTTTGGCACAGAAATTCGCAAACACTGTAAAACCACCTTACCGAGAGCTGGCTAAAGAGCTTGTCTATCTTTTCCCAGCTATAGCGGCTCAAGAGTCAAGGTACAATCCCGGGGCGTATAATAAAAAGAGTGGGGCTACCGGAGCTTTCCAGATTACAAAAGTAGCAATGCTGGGGCTTATTCCTTATCTGGAGAAGATAAAAAGTAAAAAATTTAAATCCGTAGACGAGGCAATGCGAGAACTCAAAGACTCGCGCATCTCGGCGGCGCTGGCTCTTAGTCACCTACTTGATGTTGTAGCGCACTCCGAGCTTTTTAAAGAGCTTATAGATTTGCGAATAGCTTTGGATATGGATGAGAAAAAATTTAACCGTTTTGCCGCTCTTGTTCTGTTAAATGCTTACAATACAGGTCAGGGAGCAGTAGCTTTGAGTCTAAAAAAATTTTTAAAGGCCATAAACTCTGCTAAAGAGGTCGAGAGTCGCAAAGTAAGCTCGCTTGAAAATCGCGCCATCAACTACAGTCCGGAGTATATAAGCCTCGCATCTTTGAAGAAAATGAGCGCTGTTGAGATATTCCATGTTTTTACTCAGATGGCCAAAAAATACAAATGGCATAAAACCTACGGGGACGAAGCATCAGAATATGCACTTAGAATTTTGGCGGCGCGAGAGATTTTGTCTAGAGAAGGACTGCTGGCTCCAAGAAACTGGCCTCTATTCTCAAGAGAGCTCATTTTTACCAAGGAAAACTCAAGTCAAGATGCGCTCTAGTTCCTGAAGCTTATTTGTCGCCACTATTTTTTATTGTGAATATTTAAAAGCCGCCCCGCAAAGGGCGGCTTCTACAGTGAACTTTTACTCGTAAATTATATATGGAAGAAGTCCCATCTCACGCGCTCTTTTGACAGCTCTTGCCAAGTCTCTTTGATGCTTGGCTGAAAGACCGGTTGCGCGTCTTGGCAGTATTCTACCTTGAGCATTTAAGAATTTTTTCAAAATTTCAACATCTTTATAGTCAATGTGCTTGATATTGTGTTGCTTGAAAAAATCTTGTTTATTTTGTGTCATTTTACTTAATTTAATCTTCAGACTTCGGACTTTTGCGTTTGCTGACCTTGCAAACGAGCCTGAAGTTGTCTATATAATACACAGTTTTAGGCAAATTTCAAGCAGATTTCAATGCCAAGTACTACTCTTACAAACACTCTAGAACATCGCAATCTAAAAATAAACAAAGAGAAAAAATGGAGGCTCAACCTCCATTGTTTTGAGATGGATTTTAAAAATGCCCGGCAAGCTTTAACTTGCCGGGCATTATGCAACTCAATCCATAATGCAGCACAATTTAAGAGTCTTCCTTGAGTGCTTTTTTAATGTCTTTCATTAATGCATTTGCAAGCTTCTTGTTTTCTCTTAAGTATTTGCGAGCGGCATCGTAGCCTCTGCCCAGTTTTTCCTCTCCATAGCTAAAAGAAGCGCCGGATTTTGATACGAAACCATATTTTTCTCCAAGCGCCAGAAGTTCTCCTTCTCTAGATATACCCTCGTTATACAAAAGGTCAAACTCTACGGCACGGAACGGAGCGGCAACCTTGTTTTTTACAACTTTAACTTTATGGCGTCCTCCCATTATTTCCGTACCCTTTTTTATCTGTGCAATCCTACGTATATCAAGACGTACTGAAGTGTAAAACTTAAGCGCCTTTCCGCCCGGAGTAGTTTCCGGAGAGCCAAACATCACACCTATCTTCATGCGTATCTGGTTTATGAAAATCACAACAGTCTTGCTTTTTGACACGATGGCGGTAAGCTTGCGCAAAGCTTGGCTCATAAGACGCGCTTGCTTTCCGACATGATGCGCTCCCATATCTCCCTCTATCTCATCTTTTGGAGTAAGAGCGGCCACAGAGTCAACCACTATCACATCAATTTTCCCGCTGCGAACCAGGCCTTCTACAATTTCAAGTGCTTGTTCACCCGTGTCAGGTTGCGAGATAAGTAATTCCTCGGTCTTAACACCTATCTTTTTGGCATATTCCGGGTCAAGGGCATGCTCGGCATCTATAAAAGCGCAAATACCTCCGTCTTTTTGCGCTTCCGCTATAGTGTGTAAAGCAAGCGTGGTCTTACCGGAGCTTTCAGGTCCGTAAATTTCTACAATGCGTCCGCGTGGAAAACCGCCTATACCCAGCGCCCAGTCCACACCTACCGAGCCGCTTGATATGGCGTCTACGGAAGTTTTAGGTTGTTCGCCGAGCGTCATTATCGCATCTTCACCAAACTTTGCCTTGATATCTTCTATGGCTGAGGCCACTTTTGTTTCTTTTTCATCCTTTTGACTTTTTTTGACCTCTTTCTTTTTTGTGGTTTTTTTAGCTGTCATTTTGAGTTGATTTATATATTATTTTAACTGTTTTTAGGCTACTGTTGCCGAATTGGTCTGTCGCTTTGAGTTCAAATTCATTCTCTCCGGGTTGCAAAATGAGCTGTTCTTTTACAAGGTTGCCGTTTCTTACCGGTACGGGACTGCCGTTTATTTCCATTTTGGCAACATTTGTAACTCTGCCTTCTATCTCCACGACCGGGCTGTAGACTACCACTCCTTCGGCAGGAGTATTTATCATTATCTCGGGTCCTTTGCCGGCTTTACGCATACCGAAGAAGAAATATACCAAGCTAATCAGTATAACAATTACGAAAGCCACTAAGCCTATGTTAATGTAGCGACCTTTTTCTTCCAAGAAACTGTCATTCATACGCATTTAAATTAAACTGTTAATCTTCATTATTATACCTTATTGTCACGCTTTCACCAGTGTCTTTCCTGTCGCTGTCTGCAAACTCTTCGCTGTCTATTAAATCTACATTCTCGTTGTTGTCAGCATCGTTCACCTGAGCGGATTCGGTATTAGCATCACTTGACAGAGAATCTACAAGTACTTCGCGAGGCTTTGAGCCGTTTGCGGGACCTATAATACCGTCTTCTTCCATCATGTCTATAAAGCGCGCGGCCTTATTATAGCCTATACGGAACTTTCGCTGAAGCAGAGAAGTGGAGGCTTTTTTGGCTTCTATTACAAACTCAAGCGCGGCTCTATACTCATCAGAGTTGCGTTCATCATCATCCTCAAGCAAATTCCCGGAACTGAAAGCTATAGAGTCAGCTCCAATTGAGTCAAAGTCTATCTCTTCGTGAAGTTCTCCTTCGGTGTTTTTGTTTATGTATTTTACGAGTTCTCGTATCTCGGGTGTGGAGACAAAAGGCGCTTGCACACGCACGGGCTTGGACATATTGCCGGCAAGAAAGAGCATGTCTCCTGCACCCAAGAGCTTCTCGGCTCCCGCCTGGTCAAGTATAGTACGTGAATCTATTTGACTTGGTACTTGCAAAGCAATACGACTTGGCACATTGGCTTTTATAAGTCCGGTAATGGTACGCACGTCAGGACGTTGCGTTGCAAGTACCAGGTGTATGCCAACTGCGCGAGCCTTCTGAGCTATGCGGACTATTGCGCTCTCAAGCTCTTTTGGATACATCTGCATTATGTCTGCCAGCTCGTCTAGCACAGCTACTATGAATGGCAAGTTTTCAGGCATCTCTTCGTCCGGAAGTCCTTTTTCTTTTGCTTTGTCATATACTTGCTCTTGGTAGCTTTTGAGATTTTGCACTTTGTGAGCACGGAGTATTTCGTAGCGTCTTTCCATCTCGCTTATGAGCCACTTGAGAGTCAAGATTGTGCGCTTTGCGTCTGTGATAACAGGTGTGAGTAGATGAGGTATACCGTCGTAAAGTGTAAGCTCCACCATTTTAGGGTCCACAAGAATGAGTCTTAGCCTGTCTGGGCCATACTTATAAAGAAAGGAGATAATAAGATCATGTATAGTAACAGACTTACCCGCACCGGTTGCCCCGGCTATTATCATATGTGGCATCTTTGCCAAGTCGGCTATGATTGCTTTGCCGGTGATGTCCTTACCAAGCGCCATAGGCAAGCTGTATTTTTCCGAGTAAAATTCAGGACTGCCAATGATGCCCGCAAGTCCAAGCATAGTCTTGCCGGAGTTTGGAACCTCTATACCCACAAGAGATTTACCCGGAATAGGAGCTTCAATACGAATAGGGGAAGCGGCAAGAGCAAGCTCCAAGTTGCTTTGAAGCCCGAGTATTTTACTTAGTTTTACTCCCTCGGCAGGTTTCATGGCGTAGCGAGTAACGGTAGGGCCTATGGTTATCTCATCCATCTCTACCAAGATACCGAAGTTTGAAAGGGTCTGCTTTATTCTGTTTGCGTTGGCCTTTACGTCTCCTACTGAAGGCTTGCCCTTGTCTTTTTTCAAAATGGAAAGAGGGGGGATTTTATAATTACCTATTTGCAGATTGTCGGTTTTTATATCTATAATTTCTTTACTCTTTTTGGCACTGTCTTTTATTTTATCTAGAATGGCTGAAGCTTTTTTACTTGACTTTTCTTCACTGTCTTTGTCTTTAGGCCCGTCTTCTTTGATTTCATGTTTTGAGAGGGCTTTTTCTACGATTTCTTTTTCTTCTTCTTTCAAGCTGTATTCGTCTTTATCATCACTGTGAGTTCTTTTTATTTTAGACAATAACTCAAGAGGATGCGTATCAAATACGACAAACAAAGATGCCACGGCTACGGCAAGTAAAATCAAGGAGCCGGCTATTTTATCAAATGCGTAAACGGCAGGGTAAAGGACGTAATATCCGAGCTTGCCCCCGGCGCCAGCGGAGATGAGCTCTATGATAGCTAAGGCAGATAAAAAGAAAAGCAGCATGGCACCTGAGCGCACCAGGCCTATTTTTTTGTCGCTACTTTTATAGGTGGCGATACTCAAGATAAGCAGTGAGCTGGGAATAAGGTAGTATCCAAAGCCCAAAATATTGTGGCTAAAGTTATAAAATGAGTTTCCGAAACGTCCGGCCAGCCCAAAGCCCGCCATGAAAAAGACCACAGCAAAGGCCAAAAACAAAATGCTCAAGACCCCTTGCATGGTCTCTTTGTTTAATTCTTCTTTTAAGCGAGATTTTTTCTCTGTTTTTCGTCTTTCTTTTGCGTTTGTTTTCTTTCTTGTCGTGCTTCTTGTATTCTTTCGTTTTCTAGTCATTGCCTTATTTTATCATAAAAAAGAATTTGTGGGTAGTTGCGCAAAGCTTAATCGAGCAAATAAAAAATTAAGGTTCAAGTTCCATTTTTTGTGATGACTGTAAAAATTTAAGTTTTGAGATTTGAACACAGTGGAGCTTGAAGCTCCATTTTAGATTTGAGTTAAGGTGCAGTGAGTATTTGAAGCGCTCGCTGTAGGCGCAAATATTTTGTCTTGTCGGCAATTTTAAAAGACTTTTTGGTATAGTTCAAGAAAAAAGCTTGGGTATATAGCTTGCGCCGCTGCAGGCTCTGGGGCTTACGCCCCAGAGCCTGCAGCGGCGCCTAGTGCTCCACCACCTCAGAGTCTATATTCTGCACCTCTGTTTCCGAGCCATCAAAGATGATATTTTCCAGCTCAAGCTTAGAGTCTTTTGCGTAGATTCCGCGCAGTTCGTAGTCTTTAAGTGCAGTGTTTTTTATTACGGCTTCAGAGTTTATAAAGGACAAAGCTCCGCTCTCATCCGCTCTTTTTGTATCTATATGCCGCTGACCGGAGGCCGATATCTCCGAGTCTGATATCTCCACATTTGAGTTTTCAAAAAACGGTCCTCCGCGGGCGCTTTTCCAGGTAAGACCTTTCAGCTTTACTGTGGACTTGTCAAAAAACCAGCGCGCGATTGTATTTGTGCTTAATGTAGAGTCTGCTATTTCATAGTCTACACCATTGAGGTAGAAGTGTCTGTCTATATAAAGAGGCATTTCATTTTTTATATACTGCAGTTTATAGTTTTCTTTTGCATCAAAGCGGAAGTTCAAAAGGCGATTGCTCTTGTTGTCTACAAAAATATTTTCATCTGCTGGCCACATAAAATTCTCTCTTTGCGAGCTAAACTCGTTATTTTCAAAATCAAGCAGAGTTAAGACGGAAAAAGAAAAGGCAGAGTCAGCACGACTGCTTATTTTGGAGTTTTTAAGCACAAAGCTCTCCGCTGCTGAGGCAAGAGTAGTCTCATCTGACGCAAGCTCCGAATTTTCTATAATAATGCTTTTTATGCTTCCTTTTAGTGCGGATTTTTCAGCAGAATCCAGGTGAGTAGATTTAAGCTCCAGACTCAGGGCATCTTTGGCTTTTATGCCTTGCTTGGCATTAAAGTTCTCGGCCTTTACACTGGCGGCATCTCCTGACATGTATATGCTATTGAATTCACTATGGTGCGTATCGGCGTAGCTTATGTACTTGTCGGCATCATCTTTAAGGAGTTCTTGCAATGCGCTTTGATCTGAAAGGTCTGTAAAGTAGACGGGCTCACTCTCGCTTCCGTTTATATTTAACTTGCCATAGACTTTTACATCATAAGGATTGTTTTCAGTTCCGTGGTATGGTGTGTTTATGAGTTTCACCCCTGCCTCTATATCAAGGCTTTTGTCTTTGTTTATAATAAAGTCACGATTTAGAAGATATACTCCCTTTGCAATACTGCCGTTTTCTATGCTTTCGCTTGGAAGATAAAATTCGTTCTCGTTTTTGAGTTTTGGAGTGGCGCAGGCTATTTCCTTGCCATAGTTGCTGTCAAATTCAAAATCTTTATTAAACAAAGCACAAAGATGCCTGCTAAATGAATTATCATCCAGTCTTTCAAAGGAGCGGTAGCTATTGGTCTGGCTGACGCTTAGCTTGGGCAATATTACTCGGTCTGTTTCCAAGTCGTAGCAACTAAGAGAAATCTCTGTTTTTAGGCCGGCAGGGAAGTACTTAAGGTTTTCGGGGTCCAGCGTCAGGTCTACGTCGGGGCTTTTCATGTTTAAGTTAGGGTTAGAGCTTATCTCCAAAAGATAGTAAGCGCCACTTGCCAGAATGCCTTCAAGTTTTATCTGACCTGAGCTGCGGCTGTTTTCAAGCTTTAGGTGACAGGCCTTCAAGTCAAGAGGGAAGGGGCTGTTGTTTTTAAGCTCCAGCCAGACGTAGTCGGTCTTTGGACTCCAGCGGTCATATGTGTGTTTTAAATATTCGCTCAGTTTTATATCTGGCAAGACGGCCTTTAGGGTCAGAGTTTTAGCAGACTTAGACTGTGCGTCCTCGGCTTCAATTTTAAAGAGTTTTTCTTCATCTTTTGCCAGCCGGCTCTTTTCTTTAAATATCTTCTCTTCCTGCGTTTCGTTGTTGACTTTGAGCTGCGCGTCCGGGTCACTGCTTATTGTAAGACTGTATTCTTGATTTGTCGGAAGCAGACAGAGATCATTTTCCAAGCTTAGACAATCTATTTCTATATCTATTTTCGGCGGGCTGTCCAGAGTCAGTGTCTTTTCTATTTCTTTGCTTTCAGTGTCGTTAGACCCAAGGGCTTTTATGTGATTTTCGCCTTCTTTAAGTTGTATGTCAAATTCAAAAGGTCCGTCCGATGCATTTGCCACTTCCACGTTGTTTAAAAATAGCTTCAGACTTTTTACATTTTTGCTTTCAAAGGCGAGGTGCAGACTCTCGTCCGTAACAATTTCGGGAATTTCTTTAAAAGCGAGTTCTACGCGCTGTGCCGCAGCGCGAGCAGCTCGCCTGTGTCGCCGTCTTTCTTCTTGCCATACTTTTTTGTCCTGTTCTGCTTGCTCGCTAGATGCCGGCTCAGGGTCTTTATTATTTGGTAAAAGAGCCCGCGCAGGCTTTGCCTGCGCGGGCTCTTTTTGACCCTCATTACCTTCACTTTTGTTTCCCGCACTTTCATTTTCAGCTTTTTCACTTTCTTTGTTTTTCGCTTTGTTGTTCTCTTGCGCATCTTGATTTTCTACCACTTCATTTTTTTCATTATTTCTGCTTTCAGCTTCTGAACTTTTCAAAGCTAATAGCTTTAATTCCATTATTTTCTTTTGCTGTGCCTTTTGCTCAGCCTTTTTTCTTTTGGCTTCTTTCTTTTCTTTTTCTTCCTCTTTTTTCTTTTCTTTCGCTAACTGTTTCATTAGCGCGAGGCGCCTGGCGGACTCTTTTTGGTCCAAACTTACTTTAAATGCATAAAAGGCGGAAGCTTCTTGTTTTTGACTTTGCTCTGCCAAGCTTTTGCCGTATTCTTCTTTTCCGTATTCATCCAGTGCCTTTGCGATCGCCAGCTTTTCTTTCGGGTTTAGTATTTTATAGTAATCATCTGCCAGCAGAGCACCAAGTAGTTTAGAGTATCTGTTTGGATCAATACTAAAATACCCCCAAGCGCCTCTAACACCTCCTATAATTCTTTGCCCGGTGCTAGCCCCTGCAAAGTTTTTAAAGTCGTGAAAAGTATTATACGCTTCATTGTAACTGATATTCATTTTGGCGAGCTTGCCTTCTTTTCTTTCTTTTTCCACTTCACGATAAAACAAATCCAACAAAGCCACCCCGGACTCCACAGCTTTGTATGACAGGTGATTCCAGTAGTCTTGCATGACATGTGGGTCATCTAGATTAACATATTTTTGTACCTCGCTCTCCTCTTTTTTGTCAAATCTATATTTTAAGAAGATGATTTTTGAATTTGTCAGAGGGTTAATATAGTAGGGTTGTTTATAAATTAAATGTGTTTTATTAGGAAAATAATATTTTTTGAAGATAGTATCAGCACTTAGATAATTTTCATTTGTATATTTTGCAGTTGCATAAAAAATCGCTTCTATATTTGGATACTTTTTTACACCCCTTAGCTTTACATGGGATGTTAGGTTTTTTGTATATTCTTCATAGGCAGAGCTCCCACCTCGTCCAAATCCGCCATGTGCATCATCTCTTGTATGTGGAACAGAAGTTAAATCTTCCAGTAGGTGCATAACTTGCCCGAGTGCTCGCATGGCTTTTGTTTTGTCTCCGTATACATATTCATATATAGCTCTCTGCCAAGAATAATCGTTTTTGTAAGCTAAGAGTTTAATGTCTTTATCTATTCTCCAAGACGATTTGTGCCCTGTTCTTGTAAAATTTCCTTGCATATATGGATTGGTGGCCCAGTCAATGGATCTTGGCTCAACTCCGGGTACACGGTCATCTAATCCTTTATTATTTACGGTATCATAAAAATGATTTAAAGGACGGATGTATATCATATCATCTTCTAGTATACCACCTGAAATAAAGGCTTGCAGTTCTGCATTACTAAAGTGTTTATACCTCAATCTTGAAAATTCTTTTGCAATATTGCGGTTTAGGGATGCATGAGTATTAGTGGCATAGGCGTGAAGAATGCCATGCGGTGTGAATATTAAAATAAAAAATATTAAGTATTTTAGAATTTTTCTATTTTCCATATATTATTTATCTCATTCAAAACGATATCCAACACATACGATGTAGAATCTTTATCATTTTTATAGATTTCAATAAATTTAGCATTAGATGTTGCCTTATCGTTAACATGTATTATTTTCTTATTGTAAGCATTCAAGAATGTATTTAAACCTTTAGAGTGATTATTAAACCAATCCTTCAAATCCTCCTCCGCCTCCTTCTGCTTCCATGGCAGATAATACTTCGCCGCCAATTTGTAGTCTTTCTTTTTAAGCGCCTCTACAAACATATCCAGCGTCTCCTCCGGGGTCTTACCACCGTAGTGATCTGCCTTTAGCATGGCTTCATACTTTCTTTCAATCCTGTCTGCTTCTTTAAGATACGCTGCACTGCGTTCATACGCTTCCCTAAAAGGAGCCACAGACTTTTGATAGGCCATCTCTA